>NZ_SMKC01000154.1 GCF_004348315.1 Streptomyces sp. 8K308
GGCGCGGAGCGCGACAAGGGGCGGGTGGGTGGAGGAGGACCCCCGGCCGGGGTCAGGCGTGGCGGACCGCCAGGATCGCCGTGTCGTCGGCCAGCGGCCCACCCGTGTGGCGCCGCACCGCCCGCTCCACGAGCGCCACGAGACGGTCCGGCGAGGACGCCGCCTCGGCGACCCGCGCCGTCAGGTGCTCCGCCAGCGGCAGGAACTCCCCGGCCCGGTCGCGGGCCTCCGTGACGCCGTCCGTGACCAGCAGCAACGTCTCGCCCCTTTCGAACGGCACCCGCAGCACCGGCGGCAGCCCGACCGACGGCGCGCCCTCGCCCCCCGCGTCGGAGATCCCGGAGAGCGCCGTCAGGCCGAGCGGCGCCCCGCTGCCCTCCGGCAGCTGCCGGACGCCGTCCCGGCCGATGACCAGCGGCCCGGCGTGGCCGAAGTTCACCAGCTCGACCCAGCCCGTCTCCACCGCGGGAAACCCGACCAAGATCGCCGTGGCGAGGCGGTCCTCCCGCTGGCCGAGCCGGGCCGCGTACTCGTTCTCCCGCCGCATCCGGTCCTCGAGCCGCTCCGCGACCGTGGCCAGCAGCCCCTCGTGGTGGCCGGCCTCCCGGAACGTGCCGAGCAGCGCGGCGGCCGCGTCCACCGCCGAGGTGCCCTTGCCCTGCACGTCGCCGAGCAGCACCCGGGTGCCGTGCGGCGACGGCTGGACGTCGAAGAAGTCGCCGCCGACCTGAGCGGCGCTGTCGGCGGCGAGGTAGGCGTTGGCGGTCCGCAGGCCGCCGGTCAGCGGCGGGATCGGCCGCAGCACCGCGAGCCGCGTCGCCTCGGCGGCGTTCTCCACGCTCATCAGGTGGCGGTGGGCGCGGCCGCGCAGCCAGCGGGACAGGACGCCGAGCGCCGCGCCCGCCACCACCAGCGCGAAGTCGCCGACGCCCATCTGGTTCTGGTGCTCCCAGGAGAGGTCGAGGAGCACGTAGGCCGTCGGGGCGAGGACCGCGAAGATCACCGTGGTCAGCATTCCGCCGGTGGCCGAGGCGACGATCGGCACCGCCGCGAGCCAGGTCACCACCCGGAAGTCGCCCGACGCGTTCCAGTCGGCGGCCGCGATGACGAGCAGCAGCGCCGAGGGCAGCAGCCAGGACACGTCCCAGCGGCCGATTCGCAGCGTCGGTTCGCCGGTGAACAGGGGCCGGCCCTGCCACCGGGAGGAGGAACCGGGCCCGTCGGGTCTCACACCTCCCACGATCACGGAAGCCGGCCGCCCCCGCACGGCGGCCGCGCCCGGCCGGTGGGCGAGAATGGCGGCATGAGCCTGTTCCGCGACGACGGCATCGTGCTGCGCACCCAGAAGCTGGGTGAGGCGGACCGGATCATCACCATGCTCACCCGGGGGCAGGGCCGGGTGCGCGCGGTCGCGCGGGGCGTGCGCCGTACCAAGTCGAAGTTCGGCGCGCGCCTGGAGCCCTTCTCGCACGTCGACGTGCAGTTCTACGCGCGGGGGAGTGCGCTGGTCGGCCGTTCGCTGCCGCTGTGCACGCAGGCCGAGACCATCGCCCCCTACGGCCGGCACATCGTGTCCGACTACGCCCGGTACACGGCGGGCACGGCGATGCTGGAGACGGCGGAGCGGTTCACGGACCACGAGGGCGAGCCCAACGTCCAGCAGTACCTGCTGCTGGTCGGCGGCCTGCGCACGCTGGCCGCCGGGGCGCACGCCCCCGGGCTCGTGCTCGACGCCTTCCTGCTCCGCTCGTTGGCGGTCGGCGGCTACGCGCCGAGCTTCGAGGACTGCGCGAAGTGCGGCCTCCCCGGGCCGAATCGGTTCTTCTCGCTGGCCGCCGGGGGCTCGGTGTGCGGCGACTGCCGGGTGCCGGGCAGCGTGGTGCCCTCGCCCGAGGCGCTGCGGCTGCTCGGGGCGCTGCTCACCGGGGACTGGGAGACGGCCGACCGGGCCGAGGCCCGCCACGTGCGGGAGGGCAGCGGGCTCGTCTCGGCCTATCTGCACTGGCATCTGGAGCGGGGGCTGCGGTCGCTGAGATTCGTGGAGAAGGGCTGAGCGGCGATACCCTCGGCTGCCAGGATCGCACCGACGTTACGGAGTCCCCCTATGGCTGCCCGCGGAATCCTGTCGTCCAGGCGGCGTCGCGAGTACCGCGCCCCCGACCCGCATCCGTCCGGCGCCCAGCCGCCCAAGCTGCCGGGCGAGCTGATCCCGCGGCACGTGGCCGTGGTGATGGACGGGAACGGCCGTTGGGCCAAGCAGCGCGGCCTGCCCCGCACCGAGGGGCACAAGCGGGGCGAGGCGGTGGTCCTCGACGTGGTCAAGGGCTGCCTCGAGCTGGGGATCAGCAACCTGTCGCTGTACGCCTTCTCCACGGAGAACTGGAAGCGTTCCCCGGACGAGGTGCGCTTCCTGATGGGCTTCAACCGGGACGTCATCGACCGCCGCACCGACGAGCTGGACGCGATGGGCGTGCGCATCAGGTGGGCGGGGCGCGAGCCGCGGCTGTGGAAGTCGGTGGTCCGCAAGCTCCAGTACGCCGAGGAGCGCACCAGGGACAACGACGCGATGACGCTGTACATGTGCGTCAACTACGGCGGGCGCGCCGAGATCGCGGACGCGGCGGCCCGGCTCGCCGAGGACGTGCGGGCCGGCCGGATATCGCCGGAGAAGGTCAACGAGCGCACGCTCGGCCAGTACCTGTACTTCCCCGACATGCCGGACGTGGACCTGTTCCTGCGGCCGTCGGGCGAGCAGCGCACGTCCAACTACCTGATCTGGCAGAGCGCCTACGCGGAGATGGTCTACCAGGACGTGCTCTGGCCGGACTTCGACCGGCGGAACCTGTGGGACGCGTGCGTCGAGTACGCCTCGCGGGACCGGCGGTTCGGCGGCGCGGTGCCCAACGAGATGCCCGCCCAGGCGCGGTGACACAGAGCCCCGTGGGGCTACTGATCCTGTTGCGTTCATGTCACGCTGGGTTCGTCCGTACTCGATGCTGTTCTCGAGAGGCGAACCTTGACTCGACGATTCTCGCGAAGACGACGGTCGCGCGGCGCGGCGGCCGTGCTGACCGCCGCCCTGCTCCTCCCGCTCGCCGTGCTCGTCTCGGGCCCGGCCCCCTCCGCCGCCGCGGCGCCGGCCCACGACCCGGCACCCGGCGGCGAGCGCTGGCAGCGGCAGGAACCACTGGCCGAGGCCGGCACCCTCAGCCCCCGCCAGCGTGAGCTGGCCGCGCTCGCCTTCCCCGGGGCCGGCGCTCCGGCGTCCGCCGGCGAGTTCACCCTCACCGCGGGCAGCGACCTCAGCGGCCGCATAGCCGACCTGACCGCCGCGCTGCCCCGGCAGGGCGTGCAGAACCTGCTGGCCCAGGCCAACCGCACGCTGAGCGCCGGCGGCGCCTGCGCCGACCCGTTCGGCGCCGGCGACGCGACCTCGCCGAGCGACCCGACCCCCAAGCCGCCGCTCGAACCGGACGCGGTCCGCTGCTTCGACGAGGACGACTCGCTCGGCCAGGAGTGGATACCCCAGGGGCTGACCGGGGTCTCCGACGCCCAGCAGGACGAGGCGTGGGGGACGGCCACCGGGACGCTCCTGACCGGCTGGTACGACAGCTACAACCCCGGGCGCGACTCGGCGGGGAACTGCTCGTCCTCGACCTCGGGACTCTGCTTCGAGAAGGGCGTGAGGGTGACCTTCGTGGACCCCGCCGCAGGCCGCTACCGGCACGTCCTGCTGGTGTGGCCGTACCACGACTCGGGCGGGAACATCACCTACGAGCCCATCCACTCCAGCGGCGGCCAGACCGGCATCCACGCCGGCGGCATGGTCTGGTACGGCAACTACCTCTACGTCGCCGACACCTACAACGGCATCCGCGTCTTCGACATGCGGTACATCTTCGACCTCAACCCCGACCAGGACGCCGCCACCAATGACCGCACGCCGGACGGCCTCAGCAGCGATGTGCGGGACGGCCGGCGGGTGGGCCGGCAGAACAATGTCTGGTACGGCCACGGCTACCGCTACGTGATGCCGCAGGTGGCCACCTGGCGGTACACCGCCACCCAGTACAACGACGGCTCGGCCTGCGTCGACGTCGGCGCCCCCAAGGCGTCCTACCTCTCCCTCGACCGCGGCGGCGTCGACCACCTGGTAGTGGGGGAGTACTGCTCGACCACCACCACCCAGCCGTCCACCGGCCGAGTGGGCGCCTGGCCGATCGCCGAACTCGAACGCCGTACCGGCACCGTGGCGGCCACGGCCGGCTCGACCTGGTTCCTGCCCGTGCACCAGGCGCAGGGCGTGGCGCGCCACGAGGGCCGGTACTACGTCAACCAGAGCCACCGCTACAGCAACGGCAGCCTGTGGCGGGCCACCGTCACCGGCGGCCGGCTCGGCCTTCAGGGCGGCGAGATCCGCACCGCCGTGGGCCCCGAGGACTTCTACGTCCAACACGGCGCGACGACCGGGAATCCGCCCCGCCTGTGGTCGGTCTCCGAACACCGCGCCGACATCGACGACCCCTCGTGCCGCAACAGCACCCCCTGCGGGCGCGTCCTCTACGCGCATCGACTCGACGCCGTCCGCAGTCAGCCCTGACGGCCACCGGACGGGACGCCGCCGCCGGTCGCCCGGCTCAGCCGCGCGACCGCGCGGCGGCGCAGTCGCCGCAGGTTCCGAAGATCTCCACGGTGTGACGGACGTCGACGAAGCCGTGCTCCTGCGCGACGGTGTCCGCCCACTTCTCCACCGCCGGGCCCTCCACCTCCACGGCCTTGCCGCAGGACCGGCAGACCAGATGGTGGTGGTGGTCGTCGGTGCTGCACCTGCGGTAGACGGACTCGCCGTCGCTGGTGCGCAGGACATCGACCTCGCCCGCGTCGGCGAGCGACTGGAGGGTGCGGTAGACGGTGGTCAGGCCGACCGAGGCGCCCCGGTGCTTGAGCATGTCGTGCAGCTCCTGGGCGCTGCGAAACTCGTCGACCTCTGCGAGCGCGGCGGCGACCGCCGCCCGCTGACGCGTCGAACGGCCACGCACCGGCGGTCCTGACGTCTCCACGAGTCCTCCCTGGGTCGGCGTGCGGTTGCCCTCACCGGTCCTGCGTGGCCAGGGTAGCCGCTTTCCCGGGGCTCACGGACGGGCGGCCGGCACGGTCCCCGGCGCCGGCGCCTGCGCGGGGAGTGCGCGCCGGGCGCGCCGCCTGGCCAGCGGCAACGCGAGCAGCGCGGCCAACGCGAAGAGCCCCAGCGCGATCAGCACGATGGTCGCGCCCGGCGGCACGTCGGCGTAGTACGAGGTGACCGTGCCGGACACCGACACGAGGACGCCGAAGCCGATCGCCGCCGCCAGCGTCGTCGCGAAGCCCCTGGTGGCCTGCTGGGCGGCCACCACCGGGATCACCATCAGCGCGCTGACCAGCAGCAGCCCCACCACCCGCATGGCCACGGTCACCGTCGCGGCCGCGGTGACGGCCAGCAGCAGGTTGAGCGCCCGCACCGGCAGCCCGGTCACCCGGGCGAACTCCTCGTCCTGGCAGACCGCGAACAGCTGGCGGCGCAGCCCGAGCGAGATCAGCAGCACGAAGGCGGAGAGCCACAGGATGGCGGTGATGTCCTCGGGCGCGACGGTGGTGACCGAGCCCCACAGGTAGGAGGTGAGGTTGGCGGTCGAGCCGCCGGGCGCCAGATTGATGATCATGACGCCGCCGGCCATGCCGCCGTAGAACAGCATGGCGAGCGCGATGTCGCCGCGCGCCCGTCCCGAGGAGCGCAGCAGCTCCATGCCGACCGCGCCGAGGGCCGAGACGGCCACCGCCATCCACACCGGGTTCGTGTTGAACAGAAAGCCGAGCGCCACGCCGGTCAGCGCCACGTGCCCGATGCCGTCGCCCATCAGCGCCTGCCGGCGCTGCACCAGGTAGATCCCGACGGCCGGCGCGGCGGCGCCGATCAGCAGGGCGGCCAACAGCGCGCGCTGCATGAAGGGGTAGTCGAGGACTTCGAACATCACAGGATCCCGGTCTGGAGCGCGGACGTCTCTGGCACGTCGTGGGACGCGTGGGGGTGGCAGGCCGGCTCCTCGGGCAGCACCGCGTCCGCCCCACCGCCGCCGGGGCGGTCCACGGTGCGCTCGACGCGGCCGTGCGCCAACACCACGGCCCGGTCGATCAGGGGCCGTAGGGGGCCCAGCTCGTGCAGCACGAGCAGCACCGCCGCCCCGCCGGCGAGCTGGCCGCGCAGCGTCTCGGCCAGCACGGCCTGGCTGGCCAGGTCGACGCCGGCCAGCGGCTCGTCCATCACCAGCAGCTCGGGCTCGCCGGCCAGCGCCCGGGCGATCAGCACCCGCTGGTGCTGGCCGCCGGAGAGCGCGTACACCGAGTCCCCCGCTCGGTCGGTGAGACCGACCAGGTCGATCGCCCGGTCGACGGCGGCCCGGTCGGCCCGGCCGAGCGGGCGCAGCCCGCGCCTCGCCAGCCGGCCGGACGAGACGACCTCGCGCACGGTGGCGGGCACCCCGCCGGCGGCCGTGGAGCGCTGCGGCACGTAGCCGAGGCGCCGCCAGTCGCGGAAGCGGTGCACGGGGGTGCCGAACAGGGTGAGCGCGCCGCCGGTGACCGGCACCTGGCCCACCGTGGCCCGCACGGCGGTGGACTTGCCCGAGCCGTTGGCGCCGAGCAGCGCCACCACCTCGCCGGGCCGCACGGTCAGGTCGACGCCGCGCAGCACGGGCCGACCGCCGAGCTCGGCGGTCACCCCGGTCAGGGATATGACGGGCTCCATGGCCTTTCGTCTCCTCAGCGCGCGCCCAGTGCCTGCTGGAGGGCCGCGAGGTTGGCGCGCATCACCTCGAGGTAGTCAGCGCCGGGGGAGTCGTCCGTGATTCCCTCGACCGGATCGAGCACGGCCGTCTCGAGCCCGAGGTCGTCGGCGAGGGTGCGTGCGGTCTCGTCGCTGACCAGCGTCTCGAAGAAGACCGTGGTCACGCCGTCCTCGCGGGCGATCTCCTGCAGGTCGCGCATCCGGGCGGCGCTCGGCTCGCTCTCGGGGTCGAGCCCCGTGATGGCCTCCTCGCGCAGCTCGTAGCGCTCGGCGAGGTAGCCGAAGGCGGCGTGGGTGGTGATGAAGGTCCGGTTCGGCACGTCGGCCAGGCCGGCGGCGAACTCATCGTCCAGCGCCTGGAGTTCGCCGACGAGCTGCTCGGCGTTCCGCTCGTAGTCGGCGGCGTTGTCCGGGTCGGCCTCGGCCAGCGCCTCGCCGACGCCCTGGGCCACCTCGGCGTAGCGCACCGGGTCGAGCCAGATGTGCGGGTCGCCGCCCTCGTGGTCGTGCCCGTCGCCCTCCTCGGCGTGGCCCTCCTCGGCGTGCTCGTCCTCGGCGTGCTCGTCCTCGGCGTGCTCGTCCTCGGCGTGCTCCTCGCCGTCCACCTCGTCCCCGTGGGTCTCGAGCGTGGTGAAGGAGGTGGCCTCGGCGACGTGCGCCACGCCCGACTGCTCGACGGCCTCGTCGACGGCCGGCTGGAGGCCGCGCAGGTAGACCACCAGGTCCGCCTCGCTGAGCCGCGCGGTCTCCCGGGGGCTCAGGTCGAGGTCGTGCGGCTCGACGCCCGGCTCGGTGAGCGTGGAGACGGAGACGTGGTCCCCGCCGATGCGCTCGGCCAGGAACTCCATGGGGTAGAACGACGCGACCACGTCGAGGCCGCCGCCCTCGCCGCCACCGCCCCCCGCGTCGTCACCCGAGCCGCAGGCGGACAACGCCAGCAGGCCGAGGGCCGCGACGCCGGCGAGCGGCATTCGGGATATTCGGGAACGGGAACGACGGGCGCGAGGACTTGCGGTCATGACAGCCATTTTCAAGTTATATGGAAACCATTGTCAACTGATGATGCCGGGATGTGACCGCCGCCTCGCCCGCCCCGCCGGGCCCAAGCCGCCCTTCTCTCGCAGCCCCTTACCGATTTGCTGCGGCCCCCTCGACGGCCGGTAACCTGAGGCAATTCCATCTCGTCCTTCGTCCCGAAGAGAGCACCGTGGCCGCCGACAAGATCGACACCATCGTCAGCCTCAGCAAGCGCCGTGGCTTCGTCTATCCCTGCAGCGAGATTTACGGCGGTCAGCGCGCCGCCTGGGACTACGGACCGCTCGGCGTCGAACTGAAGGAGAACGTCAAGCGGCAGTGGTGGCGGGCCATGGTCACCTCTCGCGACGACGTCGTCGGCATCGACTCCTCGGTCATCCTGGCCACCGAGGTCTGGGAGGCGTCGGGCCACGTCGCGACCTTCACCGACCCGCTGACCGAGTGCACCTCCTGCCACAAGCGCTTCCGCGCCGACCACCTGGAGGAGGCGTACGAGGCGAAGCACGGCCACGTTCCGGCCAACGGCCTGGCCGATATCAACTGCCCCAACTGCGGCAACAAGGGCGGCTTCACCGAGCCCAAGCAGTTCTCCGGGTTGCTCGCCACCCACCTCGGCCCCACCCAGGACACCGGCTCGGTCGCCTACCTGCGCCCCGAGACCGCCCAGGGCATCTTCACCAACTTCGCCCAGGTGCAGCAGACCTCGCGCCGCAAGCCGCCCTTCGGCATCGCGCAGATGGGCAAGTCCTTCCGGAACGAGATCACCCCGGGCAACTTCATCTTCCGCACCCGCGAGTTCGAGCAGATGGAGATGGAGTTCTTCGTCAAGCCCGGCGAGGACGAGCAGTGGCACGGCTACTGGATGGAGCAGCGCTGGAACTGGTACCGCGACCTCGGCCTCTCCGAGGAGAACATGCGCTGGTACGAGCACCCCAAGGAGAAGCTCTCCCACTACTCCAAGCGCACCGCCGACATCGAGTACCGCTTCAACTTCGGCGGCTCCGAGTGGGGTGAGCTGGAGGGCGTGGCCAACCGCACCGACTACGACCTCACCGCCCACTCCAAGGCCTCGGGCCAGGACCTGAGCTACTTCGACCAGGAGGCCGGCGAGCGCTGGACCCCCTACGTCATCGAGCCGGCAGCCGGCGTCGGCCGCACCATGCTGGCCTTCATGCTCGACGCCTACCGCGAGGACGAGGCCCCCAACGCCAAGGGCAAGATGGAGAAGCGGGTCGTTATGGCCCTCGACCCTCGCCTCGCCCCCGTCAAGGTCGCCGTCCTCCCGCTCTCCCGCAACCCGCAGCTCTCCCCGAAGGCCAAGGACCTGGCCGCGGCGCTGCGCAGGCACTGGAACATCGAGTTCGACGACGCGGGCGCGATCGGCCGCCGCTACCGCCGCCAGGACGAGATCGGCACCCCCTTCTGCGTCACCGTCGACTTCGACACCCTCGAGGACAACGCGGTGACCGTGCGCGAGCGCGACTCCATGAAGCAGGAGCGCGTCTCCCTCGACCAGGTCGAGTCCTACCTGGCCGGCCGCCTCATCGGCTGCTGACGTTCGTCTCCTCCGCCGTGATTGGGGGCGCGGGCCCGGGCCCGCGCCCCCAACGCGTGCGCTACGCCTCCCAGTCAGCCGTGTCGAGCTCGCACTCGAACGGCGCGGGGATGTCGACCTTGTCGCCGAACTTGATCTCGGTGTGCCGCTCGTAACCCTTCTCACCGGGCTTGGAATACACGGTGACGGTCGCCCGCTCCATGTCACGAGCACGTAGACGGGAACGCCGCCCTTGCCGTAGTACTCGACCTTGTCCGCGCGGTCGTAGTGCGCCGTGGCATGCGACGTGAGCTCTGCGACGAGCGACAGCGCCTCTCCGGGGAGATAGATGGTGTCGACGTTGGTCGCTTCGGCGTCGGACACATGCAGGTTCGGACCGACCGCCTTGCTCTGTCCGGGGAAGGCGAACAGGTAGGGCGCGGTGTCGATGACGTGCCCCTCCGGCTCGTGCCCGGACAACTGCCGCGTCATGCTCCGCAGAATGGGCCGGTAGGTGCCCTTGGACCACGGCGACAAGGTGATGCCCCCCTGATGATCTCCGCCCGGTAGCCATCGGGCACGTTGAGCTCTTCCAGCACGTCGCACAGCTCCTCGAACTGTGTGCGCTGAGGGGGCTGCATGGTTTTCGGTCGCTCCATCACCTTCGTCGCGATGCGCCTCCTTCGGCGGCTTATCCAGTAGTACGCACAGTGTATGGGTGACTACTGACAGCCCCGGATGACGAGGTCGCGCAGCGCCGTGAAGTCCGCCTCGGCCGTCGGGCCGGCCCAGTAGTCGGCGTACGACGGCTTGTGGAAGGGGGAGGTCGCCTGGAAGACGGCGCGGGCCAGCGTGGCGGAGTCCGGCGGGCCAGGCGCGAAGACGCCCTCGGCCCTGCCGTCCTCGACGATCCGGGTGAGCTGGCCGACCAGCTCGGCCACGTGCTCGGCGACCGCCTCGCTCACCTCGGACGCCAACACCTGGTAGGTGGCGAACAGCTCGGGATCGTCGAACGCCTTGCGCCGCTTGGCGTGGAACAGCACCGTGAGCCAGTCGGCCATCCGCCGCGCGGCCGGCCCGGGCCCCGCCGCCAGCGGCTCCAACAGGGTCGTGGTCTGGTCGAGCCACCGCCTGGTGACGGCCTCGCGCAGCGCCGTCTTGGTGCGGAAGTGCCGGTAGACCGAGCCGTGGCTGACCCCGAGGGCCCGCGCCACGTCCACCACGGTGGCCTTCGCCGGCCCGTAGCGCCGCAGCACGTCCTCGGTGGCCGCCAGGATGCGCTCGGGGGTCAGCGCCTCGGTCATCCCGTCATCCCCCTATCCGCGCGCCGCTCGCTCGCTACTTCTCGCTGTCCAGCATGGCCATCTGCGCCGCGGCGTACCGCTCGCCCGCCGCGGCGTCCGCCGGCACGGCGCGCTCGATCGCGGCCAGATCGCCCGCGTCGAGGGTAACGTCAAGCGCGCCGAGCGCCTCACCGAGCCGCTCCCTGGTGCGGGCCCCGACCAGCGGCACGATGTCCTCGCCCCGGGCAAGCACCCACGCGATGGCCAGCTGCGCCACGCTCACCCCGTGACCGTCCGCGATCTCCCGGAGCGTCTCCACCAGGGCGAGGTTGTGCTGGAGGTTCTCGCCGCTGAAGCGCGGGCTGTGGCTGCGGAAGTCGTTGGCGGCCGTGGAGCGGTCCGCCGTCCAGTGGCCGCTGATCAGGCCGCGGGAGAGGACGCCGTAGGCGGTGACGCCGACGCCGAGCTCCCGGAGCGCCGGCAGGATCTCGCGTTCGATGCCGCGCGAGATCAGCGAGTACTCGATCTGCAGGTCGGCGATGGGCGCCGTGGCGGCGGCCCGGCGGACGGTGTCGGCGCCGACCTCCGACAGGCCGATGTACCGCACGTGCCCGGCGTCCACCAGCTCCTTGATCGCGCCCACCGTCTCCTCGACGGGCACCGCCGGGTCGAGGCGGGCTAGCCGGTAGACGTCGATGTGGTCGACGCCGAGCCGCTGGAGCGAGTAGGCGGCGAAGTTCTTCACCGCCGTCGGGCGGCCGTCGATCCCGAAGAACTCGCCCTCGGGGCCGCGCAGAGCGCCGAACTTGACGCTGGTCAGCGCCCGCTCCCGGGCCGCGGCGGGGGCGGTGCGCAGCGCATCGGCGATCAGCAGCTCGTTGTGGCCCATGCCGTAGAAGTCGCCGGTGTCCAGCAGGGTGACGCCGGCGTCGAGGGCGGCGTGGATGGTGCCGATCGACTCGTCCCGGTCGGCGGGCCCGTAGAGCGCGGACATGCCCATGCAGCCGAGGCCGAGCGCGGAGACCTCCGGGCCCGCCGCCCCGAGACGGCGGACCGGAAGCGTCGATGAGGAGAGAGAGGAGGAAGAGAGAGCGGAGGAAGACGTCATAGGGCGAGCGTCGCACAACGGATAACAGATTTCAATATTTGTCATCCGTTCGGCAGTCGAGGGCTGAGGGCCAACACCGCCAGCACCGCCGCCAACTGGGCGCACAGCGTCGCCGTGAGCGCGTCGCCCATGCCCGCCGAGTCCACCAGCGCCAGGAACAGCGCGCCGAGCAGCGCCACGCCGAGCGCGATCCCGGACTGGGTGGCCGTCGTCAGCACCCCGCCCGCGACGCCCGCCCGCTCGGCCGGCACATCGGCCAGCACCAGGCGCATCAACGTGGGCATCTGCAGTCCCTGACCGAAGCCGGAGACCAGCAGCCCGGGCGTCAGGGCCAGGAGGCCGAGATCCGGCCAGCCGACCCACACGGTCAGCGCCAGCACGCCGATGCCCACCGCCTGGGCCGCCGCCCCGGCCGTCACCACCAGGCGCGCGCCGCCGGGTCGCGCGGCCAGCCGCGGCCCGAGCAGCGAGGCCACCAGGAACGCCACCGCGTACGGCGCCAGCGCCACGCCCGCCCGTACCGGGCTGAACGCGAGACCGTCCTGGAACGCCACCGCCATCGCGAACATAAAGCCGCCGAAGCCCGCCACGCACAGCGCCAGCAGCGGCAGCGCGCGCCGCATCCCCGCGAGCCGCAGCAGGCTGGGCGGCACCAGTGGCACCCGGGCCCATGACCGCTCGGCCCGCCGCTCGACCACGAAGAACGCCACCGCCGCGGCCGGCGCCACCGCCAGCGACACCCAGGTCCACAGCGGCCACCCGGTCGCCCGCCCCTCGGTCAACGGCAACAGCAGAGAAACCAGCGCCACCGTGAGCAGCACCGTGCCCGGCACGTCGACCGTCGCCGGACGCTCCGTCCTGGTCTCGGGCACCCGCCGCGCGAGCCACAGGCCGGCCAGCACCACCGGCACGTTGAGCAGGAAGACCAGCCGCCAGCCGGTGCCCGCCAGATCGGCCCAGACCAGCAGCCCGCCCAGGATCTGGCCGGTCACCATGGCGAGCCCGGCCGCCGCGCCGAACACGCTCATCGCCCGCGCCCGCCGCTCGCCCGTCATGGTGGCCTGGATGGTGGCCAGGGTCTGCGGAGCCATCAGCGCCGCGGTCGCCGCCTGGGCGACCCGCGCCGCCACCAGGGACCAGGCGTCGGGCGCGAGGCCACAGGCCAGCGAGGTCAGGCCGAAGCCGGCGAGTCCCACCATGAAGAGCCGGCGCCGTCCGAAGGTGTCCCCGAGCCGGCCGCCGAGCACCAGCAGCACGGCGTACCCGACGCCGTAGCCGGCCACCACCAGCTCCAGCAACGCCGGGCCGGCGTTCAGGTCGCGGTCGATCGTCGGCAGGGCGACGTTGACGATGAAGAAGTCGAGTTGCGGCAGGGCGGTGCCGAGCAGCACGATGAGGAGGCCGAGCGTGCTGAGCGAGCTCGGCCGCGGCGCCGGGGTGGCCGGCCGCACCCGGGGTGGTTGCGTTGTCGTGTGTTGCGTCACACCCCCAGGCTGCGCCCGCCCTGAGACTGGTACCAGAGCGTTCTTATCCTGGTATCCCCACCAACTGGACACGGCCTCGGCCGGTGGCATCCTGGGACTATGGCCACCGCCCAGGACACCACGCAGGCCCCCGCGCCGCCGGCGAACGACTCCGCTGTCCGCCGCCGCGAGCTCGCCGCCTTCCTGCGCAGCCGCCGCGAGCGGATCGCCCCCGAGCGCGTCGGGCTCTCCCGGGGCAGGCGCCGCCGCACCCCCGGGCTGCGCCGCGAGGAGGTCGCCCAGCTCGCCAGCGTCGGCGTCACCTGGTACACGTGGCTCGAACAGGCCCGCGACATCCAGGTCTCGGCGGGTGTGCTGGACGCCATCGCCCGCACCCTGCTGCTCGACGCCAACGAGCGCGCCCACCTCTACACCCTCGCCGGCGTTCCCGACCCGATGCCGGGCACCGAGCCCGACACCGTGCCGCCCTCGCTCCGCGAGATGCTCCACCAGCTCGAACCCATCCCCGCCTGCGTGCAGAACGGCCGCTACGACCTGCTCGCCTACAACCGCGTGTACGGCCGGCTGCTGTGCGACCTGGACGAGCTGGCGCCCGAGGACCACAACTGCATGTGGCTGGCGTTCACCAACCCCGACTGGTACTCGGCGCTGGTCGACCGGGACGAGACGATCCGGCTGATGACCGCCAACTTCCGCGCCGCCATGGCCGAGCACATCGCGGAGCCGGCCTGGAAGACCATGCTCAGGCGGCTGCAGCGCGCGTCCCCCGAGTTCCGCGAGCTGTGGGAGCGGCACGAGGTGCTGCAGGGCGTGAGCCCCAAGGTCAAGCGGTTCCACAACGCCCGCGTGGGGCTGCTCCACCTGGACAGCACCCGACTGTGGCTGGCCCCGCAGAGCGGCGCCCGGCTCGTCGCCTACGTCCCCGCGGACGAGGAGTCCCGGGAGCGCCTGCACCGCCTCCATGCCGAGGTCGTCGGCGACGAGGCGGCCGGCTGATGGCGCGCCCGGTGCGGGAGAATGGCGGGATGACGCTCCAGATCGGCCCGCACGTGGTGGACCCGCCCGTGGTGCTCGCGCCCATGGCCGGCATCACCAACGCGCCCTTCCGTTCGCTGTGCCGCGAGTTCGCCGGTGGGCGTGGGCTCTTCGTCAGCGAGATGATCACCAGCCGGGCGCTGGTGGAGCGCAACGACAAGACCATGCGGCTGATCCACTTCGACGGTTCGGAGAAGCCGCGCTCGATCCAGCTCTACGGCGTCGACCCGGAGACGGTCGGCCGGGCGGTCCGCATGATCGCCGAGGAGGACCTGGCCGACCACGTCGACCTCAACTTCGGTTGCCCGGTCCCCAAGGTCACCCGGCGCGGCGGCGGCTCGGCGCTGCCGTACAAGCGCCCGCTGCTGCGGGCCATCCTGCGGGCCGCGGTCGGCAACGCGGGCGGCCTCCCGGTCACCATGAAGATGCGCAAGGGCATCGACGACGACCACCTCACCTACCTGGACGCCGGCCGGATCGCGGTGGAGGAGGGCGTGACCGCCATCGCCCTGCACGGCAGGACGGCCGCCCAGCACTACGGTGGCACGGCCGACTGGTCGGCCATCGCCCGGCTCAAGGAGGCGGTGCCGGAGATCCCCGTGCTGGGCAACGGCGACATCTGGTCGGCGGACGACGCGGTGCGGATGATGCGTGAGACCGGCTGCGACGGCGTGGTCGTCGGCCGCGGCTGCCTGGGCCGCCCGTGGCTCTTCGCCGACCTCGTCGCGGCGCTCGCGTCCGACGGCGCGGACGGCGCGGACGGCGCGGACGGCGCCGGTGGCGCCGGTGGAGCGCCCGCCCGGCCGGCGCTCCGCGAGGTCGCCGACGTCATGCTGCGGCACGCGCGGCTGTTGGGCGAGTGGCTGGGCGACGAGTCGCGCGGCGTCATCGACTTCCGCAAGCACGTCGCCTGGTACACGAAGGGCTTCTCGGTCGGCGCGACCCTGCGCAACCGGCTGGCCGTCACCGCCTCGCTCGCGGAACTCTCGGACCTGCTAGGCGAGTTGGACCTCGACCAGCCGTGGCCCGCCGGCGCGGACGGCCCGCGGGGTCGCACCTCGGCGAAGAACCGCGTCGCCCTCCCCGACGGCTGGCTCGCCGACCCCTGGGACGGGACGACGTCCGTCGACTGCGAAGCGGAATCCGCCACGTCGGGCGGCTGACCGCGCTGTCGCTACGCGCTCGGCGTAGGCCACGGCCGCAAGGCCCGGGTCACCGGCACGCTCCGCGCGCCCGGCGCCCGGCGCCCGGGCCTTGCGGCCGTGCCGCGTGCCGCGCGGAGCGCGAGAAGGGGG
>NZ_SMKC01000155.1 GCF_004348315.1 Streptomyces sp. 8K308
CCCACAGGCAGTGTGCCTGGCTGGTCCCGCCACGCGGCGCTCCCTCCCCCGGCCCGGCGCGCTACGGAGAGCAAGGAGCACCCCCCGTGCCGCAGAGAACGGTCCCGCTGTCCCCTGTTCCGCGGAAGACCGGCGGAGACCCCGGCGCAGAAGCGGCGTGGGTCACGCCGGATCATGCCCAGGACCAGGTCCAGGTCAGGCCGTCGGCGCCGCCGTGACGATCCACATCTCAAGGGCGGTATCACGTTGCGGCACAAGCTGCGGCGGGACTATCCGCTGATCCGAATGACGCCGCCGGTCGTCGTTCTGCTGTTGGTCTTTGCTCAGAACGTCCTCTACCAGATCGTGGTCCGCCGCCAGCGCCCCACCGGCATGTCCGAGATGATCGCCTCCGGTCAGGTCCCCTCCATCCCCGTACAGACCGCCGTCATGATCCTCGCCCTCCTCCCCGTCGCCGTCCTCTCCCCCTCGCCCAACGCCACTGCAAGAAGGGCACGCTCATCGGCGCCATCAAGGGCTGAGCCGTACCCCAAGCCGCGCGAGTCGAAGCCCCAACCTGTCGCACCGCTCGTATCCATCGCAAAGGAGATCGTCATGCGACGACGCACGTTCACCACCTCCCTCGGCGCGGCCGCGGTCGCGGTCGCGGCCGGTGCCCTGCCCGTCCCGGCCTTCGCCAAGCCCGGCCGGCGATCCCAGGACGCCTACATCTGGAAGAACGCCGTCGTCAACGGCGGCGGCTTCGTGCCCGGCATCATCTTCAACGAGACCGAGCCGAACCTGATCTACGCCCGCACCGATGTCGGCGGCTGCTACCGGTGGCAGGAGGACTCCCGGACCTGGAAGCAACTGCTCGACTGGGTCGGCCGCGACAAGTGGGGCTACTACTACGTGGTCTCGATGGCCACCGACCCGGTCGAGACCAACCGCGTCTACGCCGCGGTCGGCGCCTACACCACCGACTGGGACCCCAACAACGGCGCCGTCCTCTACTCCGACGACTACGGCGACACCTGGGGCATCGCCGAACTCCCCTTCAAGCAGGGCGGCAACATGCCCGGCCGCGGCATGGGCGAGCGCCTGGCCGTCAACCCTGCCGACAACGCGACCGTGTACCTGGGCGCCCCCAGCGGGAACGGGCTGTGGCGATCGACCGACTACGGCCGCACCTGGGCCGCGGTCGCGAACTTCCCCAACCCCGGCAACTTCGTCATCAACCCTGACGACTCCTACCTCGCCGACAACCAGGGTGTGCTCTGGATCGACTTCGACCAGATCGGCGGCAAGATCTACGTGGGCGTGGCCGACCCGGACGACCCGCTCTACGTGTCCGAGGACAGCGGCGCGACCTGGCAGCCCGTGCCCGGAGCGGCCGCGGCGCTCGGCGAGGTCGGCGGCAACCGCACCATCCCCAAGCAGTCCGCCGTGGACAACACGAACGGCTACCTGTACGTCATCACCAGCCATGACCCCGGCCCGTACAACGGCGCGCCCGCCTCGGGCAACGGCGGCAAGATCCAGAGGCTGGCGACCCAGACCGGGCAATGGACCGACATCACCCCCGCCTACAACCCCAGAGGCCCGATCCCCGGCTTCGGCGGTGTGACCGTCGACCGCCAGAACCCCGGCACGCTCATGGCGTCCACGTGCAACAACTGGTACCCCGACGAGATCCTCTACCGCTCCACCGACTCCGGGCAGACCTGGCAGCTCAGCTGGGACTACGCCGAAGGCACCGACCGCACCGACCGCTTCGTCATGGACAGCACCAACGCGCCGTGGCTTTCGTGGAACGGCACTGACCAGGGACCCGCATACGCGGTCAAGCACGGGTGGATGATCGAGGCTCTGGCGATCGACCCGCACAACTCCGACCGCGTCATGTGGGGCACCGGCGCCATGATCTGGGGCACCGAGGAACTGACGCGCTGGGATTCCCAAGGCGAACTGATCGGCCAGAACGAGGCCGGCGAGCGGATCGCCCTGCCCGTCGAACGGTTCACGGTCCGCGTGCGGGCCGAAGGCGTCGAAGAGACCTGGGTCCGCGACATCGCCGCCCTCGGCGGCACCCTCGTCTCCGCCATGGGCGACGTCAGCGGCTTCGTCCACACCGACCTCGACCGGGCCGAGCCGATGATCCAGCCCGGCTGGGCCGGCAGCAGTCTCGACTACGCCGCGTCCGCCCCGGACGTCATCGTCGGCAGCGGCGAAGTCAACGTGGACGTAAACACGCACGTCATCGTCTCCACCGACCGCGGAAAGACCTGGAGGTCCGCCGCGCGACTCGAAGGCGTCCCGGGCGGCGGCTCCGGCGTCGTCGCCATCACCGCCGACGCCGCCGCGCTCCTGTGGTCCCCCAGCAACACCGACATCACCCCGGTCTACAGCACCGACCTGGGCGAGACCTGGAACCCGGTCCAGGGACTCCCGGCCGGGGCCAGGATCCGGTCCGACCGCGTCAACCCGTCGGTCCTGTACGCCTTCTCCGGCGGCAGGTTCTTCCGCAGCACCGACGCGGGCGCGACGTTCTCCGACACCGGAGCGACCGGCCTGCCCGCCGAAGGCGTCGACGACTTCAGGGTCGTCCCCGGCCGCGAGGGCCACGTCTGGCTCGCCGGGCGCAGCGACAGAGAGGACATCGAAACCGGCCTGTGGCGCTCCGAGGACGGCGGTGTGACCTGGGAGCGCATCCGCGCGATCGACTTCGCGCTGTCGGTCGGCTTCGGTAAGGCCGCCGAGCGATCCGGTTACCCGGCGATCTACACCTCGGCCACGGTCGCGGGCCAGGACGGCATCTTCCGCTCGACCGACGGCGGCGACAGCTGGTTCCGCATCAACGACGACGACCACCAGTGGGGCTTCGCCGGAAGCGCCATCACCGGCGACCCGCACATCTTCGGCCGCGTCTATCTGTCAGCACGCGGCATCGTCTACGGCGACATCGCCGACTGACGAAGCAGGCCGCCCCGCGCGACGCGGGGCGGCCTCCAAGCCGAGGGCCGGCGCCAGCGGCCACATCCGGCCTGACCGGATTGAACACCGTCTTCGGGAGAACCGATCATGACCGGAAAGCACCGCGAGAGCCTGCCCGGTTGGGCGAAGGAGGCGAGTCTCGGCATCTTCGTCCACTGGGGACCGTACGCGGTTCCCGCCTGGGCCGAGCCGGAACACGTGGCAGATGGGCCCGAGCCCGAAGGCGGGTGGTTCAAGCACTCCTCCTATGCCGAGTGGTACGCGAACACCATCCGCATCGAAGGGTCGCCGGCGGCGGCGCACCATGCCGAGGTCTACGGGTCGGCGCCTTACGAGGATTTCCTCGACCAGTGGACGGCCGAAGCCTACGCCCCGGCCGCATGGGCGCGGCTGTTCCGGGCACTCGGGGCGGACTACGTCGTGCCCGTCACGAAGCACCACGACGGGGTGACGCTGTGGGACGCCCCCGGCAGCGAGGGCTTCAACACCGTCCACCGCGGCCCGAAGCGCGACCTGCTCGGCCCGCTCGCGGAGGCGGTGCGTGCGGAGGGGATGCGCTTCGGCGTCTACTACTCCGGCGGCCTCGACTGGTCGATCACCGACAACCCGCCGATCGTGGAGGTCGACGACATCTGGCGGTACCGCCCCAACGACGCCGCCTACGCCGCCTACGCCACCGCGCACGTCCGGGACCTGATCGACCGCTACGCGCCCTCCGTGCTCTGGAACGACATCGAATGGCCCGAGGCGGGCAAGGAAGACGGCTCGCTCGTCGACCTGATCGCCTCCTACCGCGACGCGGTCCCCGACGGGATCGTGAACGACCGCTGGGGCGCCGACGTCTGGGACTACCGCACGAGCGAGTACTCGATGCACGCCGACCACGAGACCGGCACTGGCTGGGAGCATAACCGCGGACTGGGATCCTCTTTCGGCTACAACCGGGTCGAGGACGAGTCGCTCACCCTGAGCCCCCGCGAGCTGGCGAAGCACTACGCGGACGTGGTCTCCCGTGGTGGCCGGCTGCTGCTCAACGTCGGACCCGATGCCTCCGGCCGCATCCCCGACGTCCAGGTCCGCACCCTCGAAGGCGCGGCCGGGTGGATGACCGGGGTGAAGCCGTACACCACCGACCGGCGGTTCCCGGCTGACGCCGAGGTCAGCGTGTCCGCCGAGGCTGACAACTGGTACCGGACCTGGGCGAGCGGCGACAGGCTCGTCGTGATCGCCGACCGGCCAGAAGCCGTCCGCGTCACCGCGCCGGGCTACGAGACCGTGCCCATCGCCCTGCCCGAACAGGAGCGGTGAACGAGGCGGCCCGCTGCGACGCGCTCCTCGTTTCCCGCCTCGCCAGTCAGGACCCCGGTCCGTGCCCGGGGCTCCACGCCCCGGGCACGGACCGGTCCCGCATCCGCACTCATCCCGGAAGGACTACATGAAACGCTTACTGCGCATCCGATCGCGGATCGCCTTGGTGGCGGCCGCGATCGCGGCCATGGTCGCCACCGCCGCCACACCGACCACCGCCCAGCAGCAACCGCCCCCGGTACGGGCGACTGGGCTCACCTCGACCTACCAGTGGTCCTCGACAGGACCGGTGATCTCGCCCCAGCCCGACGCGAACCACCCCGTCGTCTCGGTCAAGGACCCCACCGTGGTCCGCTACAACGGCGAGTGGCTGGTCTACATGACCACCGCCGACACCTCCGGCGCCTGGGGCCTGGCCTACACCAGTTTCTCCGACTGGTCCCAGGCCCCCAGCGCACCGCAGCAGTTCCTGGACACCAACCCGAACCTCACCGGCTGGTACACCGCCGCGCCGCAGCTGTTCTACTTCGCCCCGCGCGACGAGTGGTACCTGGTCTACCAGACCGGGCCGCCCTCGTACTCGGTCAGCAGGGACCCGACCGACCCGAACAGCTGGTCGGCACCGCGGCAGTTCATGGACGTCGGCGGACTGCTCGATTTCTGGGTCATCTGCGACGACGCCATGTGCTACCTGTTCTCCGCCGACGACGACGGCCGCGTCTACCGCGCCGAGACCACTGTCGGGGAGTTCCCGGGCGGCTTCCGCAACAACCAGGTGGTCCTCCAGGACCCGGACCCCAGGCGGCTCTTCGAGGGCGGCGCCGTCTACAAGGTCGATGGCACCGACCAGTACCTACTGATCTGGGAGGCCGGCGACTCACAGTGGCGCCGCTACTACCGTGCCTTCACCGCCACGAGCCTCGACGGCCCGTGGGAGCCGCTGGCCGCCGAGGAGTCCAACCCGTTCGCCCGCTCCAACAACGTCTCCTTCCCAGACGGCGCCTGGACCGAGAACATCAGCCACGGCGAGCTCATCCGGTCCGGCCACGACCAGCGCATGACCATCGACCCGTGCAACCTCCAACTGCTCTACCAGGGCCACTCCTCCGACATCCCGCCGGACACCCCCTACTCGCAGATCCCCTACCGGCTTGCGCTGGCCACGCAGACCAACTCGGACTGCGGCGGCACCGGATCGGGCCAGGTCATCGGCACCGGTTCTGGCAAATGCCTGGATGTCCCCGGCCAGTCGACGGCAGACGGCACGCAGACGCAGCTCTGGGACTGCTGGGGCGCGAGCAACCAGCAGTGGACCCTCTCGCCCTCCGGTGAGCTGTCGGTCTACTCCGGCTCCTCGCGCAGGTGCCTCGACGCCTTGGGAGGTGGCACCGAGAACGGCACGGCCGCGATCATCTGGACCTGCAACGGCGGATCGAACCAGCGCTGGACGCTGAACGGCGACGGCACCATCAGATCAGTCCAATCAGGACTGTGTCTCGACGTCTCCGGCTGGGGCACGGCCAACGGCACCCCGGTCCACTTGTGGACCTGCCACGGCGGCGCCAACCAGCAGTGGACACTCACCTAGCTCCGATCCCCGCGCAACCGATCCGAGGCGCCTGGACTCGTCTCCAGGCACCTCGGACCCCGCCCGTCCCATGGTCCCCCGCACAACGAAGCACCAGCCCATGCCCACGGTCATCCCGAGCTCGGCCTCGACGTCCCCGGCCACGCCCGCATCGTCAGCGTGGAAGGCCTGGCCCTGAGGGGAGGCCGTGGACCTCAGCTGACGTCCCTCGCGCAGAGCCGGAGTGAATTCGCCGGGCTCAACCCCGGTTCACCCACCGCGCGTTGCAAGATCCCGCCTCGCCAAGGCCGTGCGGCTGTCCTTCCCGGAGCAGCCGCTCGGCGTCGAAGCGATCCGGGTCTACTGAACCGCCCTCGCCCACTCGCCACCGAGCTGAACCAGAGGAAACCCCGTGAACCGCTCCGCCGCAGGTCAGGACCTGCCCGACCTCATCGTCGGCGCCAACTGCCACCCGCACGACTCCGACCCCGCCACCTGGCGGCGCGCGTCACGATGATGCGCGAGGCCGGCATCCGCATGGCGCGCCTGGGACACCTTCGAACCGAGCGACGGCGAGTTCCGCTTCGACTGGTTCGACGAGGTCATGGACCTCATGCAGGACAACGGGATCGGCGTCATCCTCGACATCGCCGTCCGGCCCGGCGCCGCTGTGGCTCCACCGCAAGCACCCGTCCATCGACATCACCGACGCGAACGGAAACCGGTTCTACGCCAACCACCGCTACACGGAGGACGTCGGCGACCCCGCGTTCCGGTCCCACGCGATGCGCTTCGCCGACGCGCTGACCAATCGCTACGCCGCCCACCCCGCGCTGGCCGCCTTCGGCATCGACAACGAGCCCGGCGACGGCCCGATCTCCTACTCCGAGACCGTCAGGGCCCGCTTCATCGCCTGGCTGGAGGCGAAGTACGGCACCACCGAAGCCCTCAACGTGGCCTGGGCCGGCCACCGGTGGTCCCGCCGCATCGGCGACTTCGCCGAGGTCGGCCTCCCGAAGTCCGGAACCTACACGGGCGCCCCCGAACACGTCCTGACTTCCGCCGCTTCGTCTCGCACGAGGTCGAGACCTACCTGGAGGAACTCCTCGACGTCGTCGAGGCGAACGCCCCGGACGCCCTCACCACCACGAACATGTGGTACTACGCCGACAGCAAGCACTTCGACTACGCACCGACCGCCTACCGGGGACGGATCATCCGCGCCGGAAACGGCTTCTACCCGGGCGGCTCGATCATCGACAACGGCGGCCTGCGCGCGCCCTGTTCGGCATGGCCCGCATCCAGTACGAGAACACCACCCCGTTCTGGTGCACCGAGTTCACCACGATGACCGCGGTCCCCGGCTCGATCCGCAAGTCCGCGTACGCGTCCCTCATCCTCGGCAACCAGCTCGTGTGCGGGTGGACCTGGCAGACCATGCACGCCGGCGAGGAGCAGTTCCTCCAGGGCATGGTCGACTGGGACGGCCGCCCCAACCGCAAACTCGACGAGTACCGGCGGATCGCCGACGAGTTCGCCAAGCTCCAAGGCCGCGGCTTCCCCTACCGGCCCCGGCCCGAGATCGCGGTGGCGCTCGACTTCCCGAGCCAGATCGCGAGCGCGGTTCTCCCCGAGCGCCACGACGCCCAGGCGCAGACCGCGTTCGAGGCCGTCATCGACCGCAACCTCGACGCCCGCCTGGTTGACCTCGCCCGCAGCGAGCTCGGCTACAAGCTGCTCCTCATCCCCGGTGTGCTGGTCCTCGACGAGGCGGCCGCCTTCCGCATCCGCGCGTTCGTCGAACGCGGCGGGACCGCGATCACGACCTCCAACTCAGCGACGCTCGACGCCGACGGGCAGGCGTTCGCCACCACCCGGCCGGGCCGGCTCGACGACGTCTTCGGCATCCGCGTCAGCTCCTACGAGGAGACCGCGATGCTGAACGAACTCGCGCACGGCCGCACCGGACGGAAGAGGCTCGACCTCGAGTTCGACGGCCGCGCCATCGCCGCCGCGACCCCGCGGTTCGACGTGGTCGAGCCGGTCACGGCCGACGTCCTCGCCCGCGCCGCCGGACTCGACGGGGACCGCCCGCTCATCACCGCCAACCGGTACGGGGCCGGACGCGCGGTCTACATCGCGCTCCCGGCGCGGCGCGAGGTCCTCGACCCGCTGCTCGAATCCGAGATCACCCGCCTGGGCATCGACCTGGGCCCGTCGGTCCCGCTGGGGGTGATGGCCCGCGCCGTCGACGACCGCCATGTGCTCTACCTCAACCTCGACGCCGAACCCAAATCGATCGTTGTGCAGGGCAAGGCGACCGGTGTCCTCCGCGAGACGCGCTACGACGGCGGGTTCACTCTCGGCGCCTTCGATGCCGAAGTGGTCGAACTCGGCTGACTGTGGCTCGCGGCCACCGCACGATCTTCAGAAGTCCACACAACCCCCGCTGATCACGCGGTGGCCGTGCCCGTTCCCCGCCGGGCCCGACGCGAGATCGCGAAGCCAGACTGGAGTACGAGGCCGTGTTTACGAACCCCCTGGCCAGAAGCCGGAGGCGTGCGTGAGCGGTTCCGCCTCCAGGGCTGAGACGGCGGACCGCCGGGCCCGCACTCGGACCCGGCGGTCGGATCGGCTCGCTACGTCCAGAGCGAGTAGCTGTTGCAGTTGAAGTTGTGGCCTCCGGCCGACGAGGTGATTTCAAAGCCGAACGCGATCTCGTCGATGCGAACCTGCGGCATTCGGCCCTGGCTGACCAGCCACTGGGCGTGCGCGGTGATGTCCACCCAGGAGTCGGTGGTGTGGTTGCGCGCCAGGAAGCTGTGAACGGCGTTCGACCCGTTGCTGCCCTGGTAGTAAGCCCAGGCGCGGCTGCCGAGGTTGACGTCGGTGACGTACGAGCCGATCGGGCCGACCGGGCCCTGCCACTGCGTCCAGATCATGATCTCGTAGTCGTGGCCGTTGCCCCACACGTCGTAGGTGGTGCAGTAGGCCAGGCCCGAGCCCGAGGGGACGGTGACGTTGTGGTTGCTGGAGACGTTCCCCATGCTCCAGACGTCGCGCCCCAGGATGTAGCTGACATGCGGGTAGGACTTGACGCCGCCTGTGTTCGGGTGATTGGCCCAGACGCCCCAGTTCGAGTAGGAGTTCGCCCAGATGGACTGGGGGCCGTGGCCGTCGCCCCAGACATGGTTGTTCACCGTGTACGCGCCGTCCCTCCACGACCCAAACCTCTCGGTGGAGGACCAGGTGGCGGCCTGTGCGGTGGACTGGAGGCCGACGGCGCCCGCGGCGCCCAGCGGTACGGTCAGTGCTGCGGTGAGGAGCGATCTGCGTCGCATGAAGGACACACCTTTCTCGAGAAACTCGGCTTCATCTGTGATCGGTCCGGGCCGGTCAGGCTGTGGTGCCGGTGACCGTGGTGCCGGTGCGGGTCAGGGTGTAGGTGAGGGTTCGCCGCTCCAGAAGTGGAAGGTGAGCGTGACGGTGGGGTTGTCGTTGACGTCGGCGAAGAAGTCCTGTTTCAGGGTGATATGGCCGGCGGCGTAGTTGGGGGTGAAGGTGCGGCCGTATTCCATGGAGGGGCCCAGTTGCGCGGGCCGGCGTTGGTGCCGTCGGAGCCGCGCACAATCGAGTGAAACGTGGTGTTGAGCTCGTCCAGCAGTTCGGGAGTGATCCGCGGATTGCCCCAGGAGGTTTCGTCGGGGATGGCGTCCGGGGTGTTGCCCACGTTCCAGCCCGGCCGCATCGCCGCGACCACCACCTCCGCCGTGGAGGGCTGGTGCGACTCCTGTTGTGCTCCGGTGCCGGCTGTCGAACCCAGGGCGGTCGCCGGCAAGGCCACCAGGCTGAGGAGGATCGCCGCTAAGGCGATCACGAATCTGTGCTGACGAGGCTTCACGAGTCACTCCTCTTGCGCGAGGTTCCTCGAGAGGTGAAGCGGCTCGTGCCCTGTCGGCGGAGGTGACGTGGGCACGAGCGTGCGCGATCGGGGGCTGGTGCGGTGATCGCTGGGTGAGCACACGGGAACGGGCGATGGTGTGGGTGGTGTGGGGGAGCGGCTCATCGTCCGCTAGTCATACGTCAGACGAATCATCGAAGCGCTTCGATGACCTGAGACTAGGATCGATGGGCGGGTCGCACAACCCCGCTGCAGAGTTCGATGAGCGATTCTCAGCTGTTTCGGCCAGAGGCGAAGCGCTTCGACAACTACGGGGCGAATGCGGGCTCTGAACACACCTCGCATGGGGACTCTTCGCATTCCCGCGAGGTTCAGCTTCTGGTTGTCAGACGACTGCGGGGATCACAGGGGTGGGTGACGAGCGCAGTGATGTCCAGCGGTCTCGGGGTCCGGAAGGGTCTGGAGCTGTTCGGCCATCTTGAGGAGGTAGCAGCCATCGCCTTCGGCCACGGCGATCAGGGCGCGGTGTCGTCGTGGCGAAGAGGCCCGCGACCCGCGAATCTCCTGATCGGTGCACGAACGCACGGGCTCTTCCACCGCGGCCAGGTGGTCGCGCCAGGTGCGCACGGTGCCGCCGACCGCGGCGCACATGCCGACGCAGGCGAACACCCCGGCGCCCTCTTTCTGGGTGTCGGATCCCACCGGATGGGCCACGACGCTGTACAGCGCGACGGCGGTGACGGCGGCGGCGATCTGCGCGACCCGTCAGGGGACCGTACGGGCTACGGACGTTGCACCACCCCGGGACACTCTTTGACCGACGAGGACGCCAGGCTGGCTTGCGGTTCTTCCGCCTGGGTGAATCCGTGGTGCGCGCCGGCGTAGACCTCGGCGCGGTGGCGCACGCCGGCGGTGGAGAGCGCCCGGTGGAGGCGGTCGCTCTCTTCCGGGGGGTTGGTCGCCTCCTGGTCGGCGTGGCCGGAGTAAAGCTCGGCCGTGATCCGGTCCGCCAGCAGGTGGGGACTGTCGGGGGGCCTCGGTCGCCAGGTACGCCCCCGTGGAAGCTGGCCGCCGCGGCGACCCGCTCCGGGTAGGTGCCCGCCGTGCGCAGGCCGAACCCAGCGCCCCTGCGGTAGCCGACGATGAGGCCGCAAGGTGGTCGAGGTAGGCGCGGCGACCCGACGGCCGCCTCGGACGTCAGCGTCTTGGCGGCCGGCCCGATGGCCTCTCAGAAGATCTCGGTCAGGAGCCGGTAGCAGGTGGCGAGGATCGCGACGAGCCCCAGGATGCCCAGGGCGTTCTGCCAGGGTCGGTTGCGCATGGCGCCCATCAGTTCGGCGTTGTTGGCCAGGACGAAGAGCAGCACGCCGAGCACCGGGGCGAAGACGACGGTCAGCGCCTGAGCGGTGATGAGCAACTGCTCGGGGGACTGGCCGCCGTTGACTAGGGTGACGGCGAGACCGAACGCCAGGACGAGGCAGATGAGTCCCTTCACTCGAGGGTTGTCGAGCGAGTTGCCCCAGCCGAGGCCGTCGGCGAGCAGCGTGCCGCCGGCGGTGGCGTTGGCGACCATGGAGGAGAAGGCGGCGGCGAAGAAGCCGAGCGCGAAGACCTTGGAACCCGCGGCGCCGGCGAGCGGTTCCAGGACGCCGGCGAGTTGGCCGAGGGAGGCGGAGTCGGTGCCGCTGCGGTCCGAGGCCGCCGCCGCGACGATGATGACGAGGATGGTCATCAGGCCCGGGGCGACGATGCCGGGGATCGTGTCACCGAGGGTGATCGTGCGGTACTGCTCGCGCCTGAGGCCGCGTTCCCGGGTGGCATAGCCGGTGTAGAAGGCGGCGTTGACGGAGAAGTTGGTGCCGACGAGCGCCACCAGCAGCAAGCCCACCCCGGCGGGCACGGTGGGGGCGAAGCCGGCGCCGGCGGCCGACCAGTCCGGCCGGGTCAGCACTGCCGAGGCCAGGAAACCCGCCGCCATCAGGGCGACGACACCGATCAGCCCGCGCTCGAAGACCGAGTAGTAGCGGCGCGCGAAGACCACGGCGGCGACGGTGAGGGTGCACACCAGCGTCCACACCATGGGCCTGCCGCCGAACAGCAGCGACAGGCCGAGGCCCGAGCCGATGGCGTTGCCGACGGAGAACATGAGGGTGATGCCGAAGACTCCGAGGCCCGCGACGGTGCCGACCGGCCTGCCCAGGTGTTCCTTGACCGTTCCGATGAGCGATCGGGAGGATCGCAGCGCGATGCGGACGCTCATGTCGGTGAAGGCGAGCATCAGCACCGTCGACACGGCGATGACCCAGATCAGCGTGTAGCCGTACCGGTTGCCGGCCTGCACGGCGGACAACAGGTTGCCGGGGCCGAACTGCCAGGCGCCGACGACGAACGCCGGCCCCATGACGGAGAGGACCCGCAGCCATGCCGGCCGGCGCACGGTCCGCTTCTCGGGCCCGGTGCCGCGCTCGGACTCGGCGCCCCCCGCGCCGGACGCGATCCCAGTCGTTCCTGGGATGTTGCTGGTGTTGCTCATGATGCGCCACTCCCTCGTGACGGTCGTGATGATGGAGGTGGCCGTCCGCGACGGCGCGTGGGGGTCGGTGGGGGTCCGGGAAGAGGTGGCGCGGTCAGATGAGCCGCGCGTGCTTGAGGGCGGAGGTGATCTCGTCCTCGGCCCCGGTTTCCAGCGGCCGGAGCGGGGGGCGGACGGTGGCGGCGTCCAGGATGCCCCGGGCCACCAGCCCGAGCTTGAGGGCGACCGTGCCCTCCATGTGGGAGCCGCGGTGGTACACCGCCTTGGTCAGGGGCAGCAGTCGGTCGTGGACCTCCCGCGCCCTGACGTAGTCCCTCGCCTTGCCCGCGGCGATCAGCTCGACCAGAGGTTCGGGAGCCAGGCCACCGTAGCCGACCAGGGCTCCGTCGACGTCGAACATGGTGTGCAGCAGGTACTCGTCGTGGCAGGTGAGGATCTGCAGGTCCGGGTGCTCGGCGCGCAGTACCGGGATCTCGGTGTCCCAGCGCCGCATGTTGCGTACCCCGTTCTTGGTGGCGACGACGCCGGGTTGGGCGGCGATCTCCAGCTGGGTCTCGAGGTCGTAGGTCGCCTTGGTGACGTCCGGGTACTGGAAGAGGATGCACTGGAGCCCTGACTCCTCGTGGATCGCCCGGTACCGCTCCTGTGGGGCACCCTGCTGGAAGCCGAACCGCAGCCAGCCGTGTGAGGGGTAGACCAGGGCACCGATGGCGCCGGCGTCCGCGGCCCGGCGCGCCTCGAGCGCCGCCACCTTCGTCCCCTCTCCGGTGATGCCGGCGATGATCGGGACCCGGTCACCGACGGCCTCGACCAGGGTGCGGATGAGGGCGACCTGCTCCTCGGCCGTGAGATAGGTGCCTTCGCCGGCGTGGCCGAGGCACACCAGGCCCTTGACGCCCTCGACGGAGACCAGCCATCGGGCCAGATCCGCGTTGGCCGTGTGGTTGACCTCGCCCTCGCTGGTGAACGCCGTCACCGGCGCGGGAACCAGGCCTCGCAGGTCCATGGGGATCATGTCCGCTCCTTGCGTAGGATCGTTCTCGGGAACGTTCCCATCGCAGCAGGTGGGTCGGAGTTCCGTCAAGAGTCGTGCAAGGGTCTGGGTGACCGGACCGAGGATGAGATGAGGGAGGACTCGTGCCGGAGGACCAGCGGCCGCACGCCCGCCGGACGACCGTGACCCTGCATGACGTCGCGGCCGCGGCCGGGGTGTCGAAGTCGACGGTGTCGAGGATCCTCGACGAGCGGCTTCCCCGGTCGGAGAGCAGCACAGCCGAGCGGGTACGGCGAGTGGCCGCGGAACTGGGCTACCGGCGGGACCCGTCCGCCGCCAGTCTGCGGCGCGGGAAGACCATGACGGTCGGAGTCGTGGTGCCCCGGCTGACCGACACCGTCATGGCGATGTTCTACGAGGCGGTCGCCCACGCCTGCCAGCGCTCCGGCCAGTTCGCCATCGTGGCCACCACCGACGACGTGCCACGGGCGGACCGGACCGCCGCCGAGGCGCTGCTCGCTCGCCGCGTCGACGGACTGATCCTCACCACCGCCCGCGCCGACGACGACTTCCCCTCGCAACTCGCCGCGCGCGACGTGCCGTACGTGCTGGCGCTGCGCACCGACGGCCACAGCCTGTCCTCGGTCGGCGACGACCGGCTCGGCGGCTACCTGGCCACCCGCCACCTGCTCGACCTCGGCCACCGGCGCATCGGTCTGATCGCCGGCCCCTCCTACGCCGCCAGCGCCCTCGGCCGCGCCGAGGGATACCGGCGGGCGATGGCCGAAGCCGGGGCCGATGTGGCCCCGGCGTGGATCGTGGAGTCGACCTTCGGCATCGAATCCGGCGCCGACGCGGCCCGCACCCTGCTCTCCCGGCGGCCCCGGCCGACTGCCGTGTTCGCCATCAACGACAACACCGCGATCGGAGCGCTGTCCGCCATCGAGGGCATGGGGCTTTCCGTGCCGGCCGACGTCTCACTCGTCGGCTACAACGACATCCCCATCGTCAGTCGCCTCTCCACTCCGCTCACCTCGGTGCGCGTCCCGTTCGACCAGATCGCCGCCACCGCGCTCGACCTGCTGACCGCCGGCACCGTCCATCCCGGAGACCGCGTCCGCGTGGCGGCCCCCACGCTCATCCCCCGCCGGTCGACGGGACCGGCGGGGGCCTGACGCCGGGGCAAGGCCGGCGGGTGGCTTCGACGTTCAGTTGCTCTTCGGTCGATGCCGCCGTGCCCGGCTGAGCCGCCTGGCAGCTGGTGCTGGCCGCCTCGGCACTGCTGACTCTTCAGAGATGACGGCCTGCACATCGCGTGGGTGCGGGCTATTCGCAGCGGTTCTGACCGCCGGTGTGGTCGCCGGGGCGTGGTTGTGGGGTGACCAGGCCGCTCTGGTAGGCGATGACGACGAGTTGGGCGCGATCGCGGGCGTGGAGCTTGGTCATGGCGCGCTGGATGTGGCTGCGCACGGTCAGCGGGCTCAGCACGAGTCGTTCGGCGATCTCCGCGTTGGACATGCCGTGCGCGGCCAGGGCGGTGACCCCGCGTTCCCGGTCGGTGAGGGCCGTGAGGGCCTCGGGACGGGTGAGGTGGTCGTCGGTGTCATACGGCGTGGGTACGACCCCGGAGCCGCGAACAGCGCGGTCGACCGCCTCGTCTGACACGCGTCAGCATCCCCGCACGGGACACAGTCATCGCGCCACCCGACCTCGCGGCTTCACGTACGAATCGGAGCCAATGCGCGGTGGCCGGGGGCGCGCCCGCCGCTGGCCCGTACTCCTGCGAGGGATACCAGCCACCTTCGTCCTCACCCCGCCGCGCCGCCTCTCACCTGCGGGCCGCCGTCTTCGCGGGCAACGTCCGTCGGCTGGTCGGCGCCCATCCTCCGGCGTGACACGGTGGAGGTACGGACCTCGGTCTGTACCTCCACCGTCCAGCCGCGACCGCATGAACCTACCGAGTCCACCTGACGCCAACCACTCGCGGTGCTCCTCGATGACCGGCGACGACCAGGTGTGCGTCGCGTGAGAAGGCCGTCGTCGTCCGCCTCGGCGTCGTCCCTTCGCGGGTCACCGAACGAGCGCCGCTCGCACTCGGGAACGCCGCCGCGGCGACAGCCCGCTCGGTGGGCACCCGGACCTGCCGGTCATGAAACACGGCGGTCCGCTCACCGAATGTCGGCCGGCCGAGGGGGTGGTTCGGCCGGCCCGGTTTCCAGGTTCGGGGTGGTGCGTGGTCAGCGGAGGTAGATGTTGGGCTGGGGTGGGCGG
>NZ_SMKC01000156.1 GCF_004348315.1 Streptomyces sp. 8K308
ACACCCACCGAGCCGAGCGACCCCGGCACCGACGAGCCCCCCACCGATGAACCCTCGGAGCCGCCCACCCAGGAGCCGACGGACGAACCACCGGACCCGGGCGAGACCCCTCCGCCCGTGATCCAACTGGGGGACGAGGGCCCCGAGGTGGTCGAACTGCAGAAGCGGCTGCTCCAGCTCAACTGGGTCTACGCGGGCGAGGCGCACGGCGTCTACGACGAGGAGACGAGGGACGCGGTGGAACGCTTCCAGAGCGCCTACGGCGTCCAGGACGACCCGCCCGGCGTCTACGGCGCCGCCACCCGCAAGACGCTGGAAGCCAACACGACCCAGCCGTAGGCCTCGCCGGCCGGGCAGGCCACGCGGGCGCTGTGGCCTGCCACGCCTCGCCCCCCCCACAACTCCGGCGGCCCGGTCTCCTGGACGGCCCCGGTGCCGTTGTGTCTTGGGCGGCGGGTCGGGTCTGGGCCTGTCTCGTCCTGTGCGGCGATTCGGGGTCCCTGCCCGGTCTCCTGGGCGGAGTGCCGTCCCGCCTCGCGGGCGGGCGGCCCGGCCTCGTTGTGGCCGGGGACGACGCGTCGGGTCTGGGCTTGCCCATCCCGCTCGGCGGTTCGGCCTCCCGCCCGGCCCTCTGGGCGACGCGTCACCCGCCTCGCGGGCGGTGGAGCCGCGGGAGAGGCGCGGAGGCACCTCGTCCAGCGGCTGTCGCGTGGCGGCTGTCCGGTGTCAGGCGGCGTCCTTCCGTTCGGCGTCGTGGTCTGTCGCCTTGTCCTTCCCGGCCGCTTTGGCCTCGGTCGGGGGCCGGCTTCTGACGTCCTGGCCGGTGGCGCTCGGACTCCCGGGCAGCTCCTCGCCGGCGCGTCGCCCGCCTCGTGGCGGGCGGGGCGGCGACCGGTGTCAGGCGGTGTCGTCTCGGTCGTCGCGGCGGTTTGGGTCGCCCGGCTCGGCTTCGGGGGGGCCCGATGCGTCCTTCTGGTCGGGGGCCGGCTTGTCGCCCTCGGCGGGGCCGAACGCCGCGTCGGTCTCGCGGGCGCGGGCGCGCCGCACGCTCAGCAGGACACCGATGCCGATGCCGGCCAGCAGCCCGAGCGCGATCACCCACAGCACCGCGCCGAGGCCGCCGCCGCTGTCGTCGTCGGCCGTGTCGCCGCCGGCGGTCGCCGAGTCGTCGTCGGGCGCCGGGCCCAGGGCGTTGAGCGCGTTCACCAGGTTGGTGCCGCCGAAGTCGGTGGGCGAGGCGCCGCCCGCGTGCGCCGCGAGCACCAGCAGGCCGAGGGCGGCCGGGCTCTGGGCGTGGTCGGGCCACTCGGTGTGGTGCTCGCTCAGCCAGCCGAGCGGCCCGGCGAGCGCCGCGTCGTCGCCGAGCGCGGCCAGCGCGATGACCGCCTTGGCGGTGTTGCCGAAGTCCGGCAGCCGGTCCGCGCCCTCCCCCGTGCCGTCGCCGGCCGGCGGGGCGGCCAGGTACTGGCCGTTGTCGCTGAGCGCGGCGGTCAGCTGGGCAGCGCCGGCGGCGCCCGAGGCGAGCTGCGGCGCCTGCGGGGTCTGCGGCTCCTCACCCGAGGCGCCGTCGGTGGCGGACGCGTCGCCCGTCTCCTCCGTGTCCGCCGTCTCCTCGTCCGCCTCATCGCCGTCACAGGGCTCGGCGGTGGGGGCGACCGACGGCACCGCTTCCGGGTCCACCAGCAGGCCGCTGCCGGCCGAGGCGAGCACCGCGTCGACGGTGGCCGCGTCGTTGGCGGTCAGCTCGCCCGACTCCGGGTCCGGCTGCCAGGCGAAGGCGCCGCGCTCGTCCTCCGGGGCGTCGCAGCCGAGTTGGAAGGCGGCCAGCGCGTCGAACGGCGAGTTCCCCTCGCGGCGCACCTCGGCCGGGTCCTGGCCGGCCGCCGAGAACGCGCTGACCACGACCGCCGTCGAGTTGGCGTCGCTCGGGCCGCCCGGGTTGAAGCTCCAGCCGCCGTCCGCGTTCTGCACCCCGACCAGCCAGTCGAGGGCGGCCGTCACCTGCTCCTCGTGCCCGCCGAGCGCGGTCAACGCCTGCGCGGCCAGCGCCGTCGCGTTGGAGTCGGCGGCCGTCACGTCGGGGCAGGGCTCCTGCGGGTCGGCGCGGAAGGAGAGGAAGGAACCGTCGGCGCACTGCTGGCCGAGCAGCCAGTCCACGGCAGGGGCGCCCGGCTCGAAGCCGGCAGCGTCCTGCGCCAGCAGCGCGATCGACTGCCGCAGCACCCCGTCGTACGTCGGGTCGCTCCGGCCGAAGAGACCGATCGGCGTCTCGGCGGCCGGAGCGGAGACCGGCGCGGCGGCCTGGGCCGCGGCCGTCGCAGTGGCCGGCTGGGCCAGGGCCACGGCGGCGGTCAGCGCCGCCGCCCCGCCGGCCAACGCCGCGCGGCGCGGCGACCGCTGACGAGAGTGGTGGTCGAACACCTGGAAGCCTTTCGCTGTGCTGGTCCGCCGGGACGACTCACCGGCACGCGCGGCGACGCGCTGCGGGCACCGGGCTCAGCGCCGTGTTCCTCGACGGTGTCGGCGGTCACTCTATCCGGCCGGTCGCACCCGGCCGGCTTGACACCGGCGGGCGGGTCGGTGCCTGTGCCACCCCCCGTCCCGCCGACTCCCGCGCGCCGGGCGGCGTTTGTCGGCCGATCGGGTTTGCCGTGGTGGGCGCCGACACGTGGTGATAATCACCAGGTCCGGGGCGTATCCGCCGGAGGCGGTGGCGGGTTAGGGTCGATACCCGTGAGTAGCAAGGGACACCGAGGGGGAACGCGCGTGGCGGCTGAGGCTGGTGTGGACCGCCCCGGGGTGGACCGCCCGCTCAGGATCGCGTTGCTCACCTACAAGGGGAATCCTTTCTGCGGCGGCCAGGGCGTCTACGTCCGCCATCTCTCCCGCGAACTGGCCGCGTTGGGCCACCAGGTGCGGGTCATCGGCGCCCAGCCCTACCCCGTGCTCGACGAGGGCGTGCCGCTGATCGAGCTGCCGAGCCTCGACCTCTACCGGCAGCCCGACCCGTTCCGCACGCCGCGGCTCGCCGAATACCGGGACTGGGTCGACGTGTTGGAGGTCGCCACCATGTGGACCGGCGGCTTCCCTGAGCCGCGGACCTTCGCGCTGCGCGCGGCCCGGGAACTCGCCGCGCGGCGACACGAGTTCGACGTCGTGCACGACAACCAGACGCTGGGCTACGGTCTGTTGGGTGTCACCCGGCGCCTCGGGCTGCCGTTGGTCACCACCATCCACCACCCCATCACCGTGGACCGCCGCCTCGAACTCGCCGCGGCCGACAGCCGCAAGCGGCGCTACTCGGTGCGGCGTTGGTACGGCTTCACGCGCATGCAGCGGCGGGTCGCGCGGCGGCTGCCGATCGTGCTCACCGTCTCCGGGGCCTCGCGGCGCGAGATCATCGAGGACTTCGACGTGTCGCCCAAGCGGGTGCACGTCGTCCCCATCGGCGCTGACACCCGGGTCTTCCACCCGGACCCCGGCGTGCCGCGGGTGCCGGACCGGATCGTCACCACCTCCAGCGCCGACGCCCCGCTCAAGGGCCTGGTCCATCTGGTGGAGGCGCTGGCCAAGCTGCGGACCGAGCGGCCGGGCGCGCACCTGGTCGTGGTCGGCGACCGGCCGACGGGCGGGCCCGTCGCGGAGGCGCTCGACCGCTTCGGCCTCGGGCACGCGGTCGAGTTCGTGAAGGGCATCAGCGACGCGGAACTCGCCGACCTGGTGCGCGGCGCGCGGGTGGCGTGCGTGCCGTCGCTCTACGAGGGCTTCTGCCTGCCGGCCGCCGAGGCGATGGCCGCCGGCACGCCGCTGGTCGCCACCACCGGTGGCGCGATCCCCGAGGTCGCGGGGCCGGACGGCGAGACCTGCCTCGCCGTCCCGCCGGGCGACGCCGGCGCGCTGGCCGCGGCGCTGGCCAGGCTGCTCGCCGACGACGCGCTCAGCGCGCGCATCGCCGCGGCCGGCCGCGAACGTGTCCTCCGCCACTTCACCTGGCAGCAGGCCGCGCACACCACGGCGGGGCACTACGCGTCCGCGCTGGCCAACCGGTGAGCCCTCCGCGCGGCGCCTTCGGCGGCGCAGCCGGCGGGCACGTGCGCTCGACCGCTCGCCGCGCGGAGCGCGAGGCGCTCCACTGGGCGGGCCGGGCGAGGTCCCGCCCGGCGGCGGTGCCGCCTGGCGCGCACGCCTGGCACGCAGGCCGCGCGGAGCCTCCGGCGGCGCGGCCGCCGTCGCCGCGCGGCGAAGCCGTCCGCATACCCGGTGCGGTGGCGCCCTCACCGCGCGCAGTGCGGGCGGGTTCGCGGGGCACGTACGCACGCCTGCCCACCGCGGCGAAGCGCCCGACAGAGCGGGCCGGCCGCTCCACGGGCGGCGTGCCTGGCGGCGGTGCCACCCGCCCGCGCGCAGCGCGAGAAGGGGCCGGTGGGTGGGGACCAGAACCCGACGCCGAGCGGCGCGGCACATCGGTGGGGGCACAACTCCGCGCGCAGTGCCGAGGTGGCGGCTCGTCGTGACGATGGACAGGGGATGATCTCGTGCTGACCGTGGATTTCTCGCGGTTTCCGGTCGCCGCAGGCGACCACGTGTTGGATCTCGGCTGCGGGCAGGGGCGGCACGCCTTCGAGTGCTACCGGCGCGGCGCGCACGTCGTCGCGCTCGACCGCGACGGCGACGACGTCCGGCACACCGCCGGCTGGCTGGCCGCCATGCGCGAGGCAGGCGAGGCGCCCGAGGGTTCGCGCGCGCTCGCCGTCCGGGGCGACGCGCTCGCGCTGCCGTTCCCCGACGACAGCTTCGACGTGCTGATCGTCTCCGAGATCATGGAGCACGTCCCCGACGACAAGGGTCTGCTCGCCGAGGCGGTCCGCGTGCTGCGCCCCGGCGGCCGGATCGCCGTCACCGTGCCGCGCTACTTCCCCGAGCGCGTCTGCTGGGCGCTCTCGGACGCCTACCACCAGGTCGAGGGCGGCCACATCCGCATCTACCGGGGCGACCAGCTCGTGGCCAGGCTGCGCGAGGCCGGGCTCCGCCCGTACGGCACCCACCACGCGCACGCCCTGCACTCGCCCTACTGGTGGCTCAAGTGCGCCCTCGGCGTCGACAACGACCGGGCCCTGCCGGTGCGCGCCTATCACCGGCTGCTGGTCTGGGACATCATGAAGCGGCCGCTGGCCACCCGCGCCGCCGAGCGGCTGCTCGACCCGGTGCTCGGCAAGAGCCTCGTCGTCTACGCCACCAAGCCGCGCTCGGGCACCCCGTGACCAGCGCGGAGCGCCGCGTCGAGCCGCTGGCGCTGCCGGGGGTGCTCAGCGCCGCCGAGGCAGAGGAGACCGCCCGGGCCATCGCCGCCGAGCAGCGCGCGGACGGCGCCATACCCTGGTTCGGTGGTCACCACCTCGACCCCTGGGACCACGTCGAGGCCGCCATGGCCCTGGACACCGCGGGGCGCCACGATCGGGCCGCCGCCGCCTACGAGTGGCTGGCCCGGCACCAGAACGCCGACGGGTCCTGGTACGCCGCCTATGCCGAGGGGGACGCCGCCCGCCCGACCGACCTCGGCCGGGAGACCAACTTCTGCGCCTACCCGGCCGTCGGGGTGTTCCACCACTACCTCGCCACCGGCGACGAGGCGTTCCGCCGCCGCATGTGGCCGGTCGTGCGCGCGGCCGTCGAGTTCACGCTCGACCTCCAGCAGGAGGGCGGCCAACTCGGCTGGCGCCGCGATCCCGACGGCACGCCCGTCGCCGACGCGCTGCTCACCGGCTGCTCCTCTGTCTACCAGGCGCTCCGCTGCGCCCTCGCCCTCGCCGACCTGGCCGGCTCGCCGCAGCCCGACTGGGAGCTCGCGGTCGGCCGGCTCGGGCACGCCATCCGCCGTCACCCTGAGCGCTTCCTCGACAAGTCCCGGTACTCGATGGACTGGTACTACCCGGTGCTCGGCGGCGCGCTGCGCGGCCAGGACGCGCGTGCCCGGCTGGCCGCCGACTGGGACGCGTTCGTCGTCCCTGGCCTCGGCGTCCGCTGCGTCCGCACCAACCCATGGGTCACCGGCGGGGAGAGCGCGGAACTCGCCCTGACTCTCTGGGCGGTCGGCATGGAACGGCGCGCCGCGGAGATACTGCGCTCGATCGGGCGCCTGCGCGCCGAGGACGGCCTGTACTGGACCGGATACGTCTACGCGGACGACGCGGTCTGGCCCACCGAGCGCACCACCTGGACCGCCGGCTCCGTCCTGCTCGCCGTGGCCGCCCTGGCCGGCGACACCCCCACCCGCGCGGTCTTCGGCGGCGCCGGTCTGCCGCGCGGCCTGGACACCGACTGCTGCGCGTGACGCGGCGAGGGCCCGCCGGGACGTGGTGCGTCCCGGCGGGCCCTCGCCGCAATCGGTGGTGCGGGTCAGCCGCGCTGGATGCCCGAGGTGTCCTGCAGCACGCCGCGACGGCCGTCCTGCGTCTGCGCCACCAGCTGCTGGCCGCGCTGCTCGACGGCCAGGTACCAGGTGCCGGGGGCCAGCTCGGCGATCGGGGTCGGCGAACCGTCCTCGCCGTACAGCGGGCGGGTGGCGGGCACCGCGAACCAGAACGGCTGGAAGTTCGGGTCCGACGCGCCAGCCGACGCGGCGGGCGCGGCCTGGGTCGGCGCGAACGACTGCTGCGGAGCGCCGGCGCCCGGGCCGGGGTAGCCGTACCCGGGCTGCGGGGCGCCCGCGCCCGGGTAGCCGTAACCGGCGGGCTGCGAGGTGCCGGGGCTGCCACCGGTCAGCGGGGCCTTCAGGCCCGGAACCAGCGGGGTCATGATCGCGGCGGCGGCCAGCACCAGGGCGGCCAGCAGGCCGATGATCAGGCCGACGCCCGCGCTGGCCTCGCCGCCACCGCCCAGCGACCAGAGGGCGGCCCAGGCCGAGGTGACGGTCAGCGCGGTGCCCCACTGGTTCAGCTTCAGGCCGCCGAACTCCTTGTCCTGCTGCGGCAGGAAGCGCGAGACGACGATCGCGGCGGCGCCGAGGACGCCGGCCAGGAAGACCGAGGGCAGGACCGGGAAGAGGTTGGAGTCCCAGGCGTTGATGCCTTCGCTGCCGCCGCCGAACTCGGCGTAGTCAATGGTGTAGAAGTCCAGGAACGAGGCGATGAAGAGCAGGACCGCTGCTCCGATTACTACAGCGTCGCCTCGGGAGAGCGAGCGGTTGTTCACGTCAGATCCTTCGTGGTTCTCGTCGTCATGGTCTGGTCAGACAGGGCGGGCCCCATCGTATGTATGAAGTTCTGAACCGGCCCGGGGAACAGGAGGACTGTTTCCTATGCGACACGCTTGTGATGCGGCCGTGACGTCGCCCCGGCGCGCACCCGACCCGCGCGGGTCAGAGGCCTGGTGCCAGCCGTCTCAGCACCCGCAGCGAGCCGTGCGCCGAGACCTCGGCGAAGGCGCCGCTCGACACGGCGCGCCGCCAGATCCGGTACGGGGCCTGGCCGCCGAGCGCCGGGTCGGGGAACACGTCGTGGATCACCAGCAGCCCGCCATCGGCGAGTTGCGGCGCCCAGCTCTCGTAGTCGGCGGTGGCGTGCGCGTCCGTGTGGCCTCCGTCGATGAAGACCAGGCCGAACCGGCCGCCACCGCCGCCGCCCAGTGCCGCGGCGGACTGTGGGGATCCGCCCACCACCGCCACGACGTGCGCCTCCAGGCCCGCAGCGGCCACCGTACGCCGGAAGACCGGCAGCGTGTCCAGACGCGAGCCGTCCCAGGCGTCGAGCAGCTCCGGGTCGTGGTACTCCTGCCCGGACTGCTGCTCCTCGCTGCCCCGGTGGTGGTCGACGGTGACGACCACGGTGCCGGCCCGGCGGGCGGCGTCGGCCAGCAGGAGCGTGGAGCGGCCACAGTAGCTGCCGATCTCCAGCAACGGCAGGCCGAGGCGGCCCGCCTCGACGGCCGCGGCGTGCAGCGCCCGGCCCTCGTCGACCGGCATGAAGCCCTTCGCGGCCTCGAACGCGGCGAAGACGGCGAACTCCGTCTCCTCCGCGTCCGGCATCGTGCCCGGTCCCGTCACGCGTCCCCCTGTGGTCCGGTTCCTTGCGGTCACATGCTGCCCTATGGGCCGCGCGGCGAAGCCAGCGGGGTCAGCCGACCCGGGCGAGCGGTGCCTGCTGGAGCGGAACAGGCTTGGCGACGGACGTCACCTGCGCCGGTGGTTCGACGTTCGGGCCGGTCGCGCCCTGGGCCTGGTCGGGCGTGGGCGCGGTCGCCGGCTCCCGCGGGGCGGCGGCCGCCGCGGTCTCCAGCTCCGGCACGGCCGCCGGCTCCGCCGCGGCGGACGGCTCGGGGACGGGCTCGGCCGGCGCGGCAGGCGCCGTCGTCGCGGCCGGCGCCGCCGGCTCGGGCTCCGGCGCGGAGGTGCGCGCCAGGCCGCACGGCACGGTGGCCGTCGTGTACGGCAGCAGCAGCCAGCCGTCCGTCGTCCACCGGCCGGTGCCCGGTAGCCAGCCGTCCGGCGCGGCCAGGTGCCGCAGCTCCCGCTGCCTCGGCTGCCACACCGCCACCCAGTCGGCGCTCGCCGTCGTCATCCGCAGCGCCACCGCGCACGCCTCGGGCATCAACACCTGCCCGGGCTGGAGCGCGAACGGCGTCACCGTCACGTTCTCCGGGTGCAGGGCCTCGGGGAACCGCACCGGCGACTGGCTGCCGAGCACGCCCCACCCGATCCGGTCGGCGCCCGGCGCGTCCGACCGCACGAGCAGCAGCCCGCTGTCCGGATCGGCGAGCAGCAGCCGGTCGTTGCTGTCCTCCGCGATCCGCAGCAACTCCGCCGGCTCGCCGCCGTGCTCGACGTCCACGGTGACGGTGCGGGTGCGTCCCTCGGCGTCCGTCCGGTCGAGCGCGAGCAGCCGCCCCGAGGTGTCGAGCCAGGCGCCGCCCGAGCAGCGGCCGGCCAGCACCGTCACCAACTCGGGCCCGAACGCGCCTCCGCACACCAGCCAGAGCGCCGTGTTCTCCTCCTGCCTGGCCAGCGCGTACACTCGCGCCCCGTCGGGCGCCGGCGGGAGCAGCGTCAGCACCTCGGACTCCACGGCGCCCAGCGGCAGTTCGCCGGTCTCGGGGCCCGAGGGGTAGAGCAGTGAGAAGTGGTGGCGGCCGTCGGCCCGGCGGCCGATCAGCACCCGGCCGTCGGCCAGCGGCATCAGCTCGCTCGTCGGGTCCTCGGGCTGCGTCCCTGGCAGCCGCACCGCGTAGGGCTCCGGGCCGTCCAGGGTCCAGCGCTCGGGACACCAGCAGTCGGCGCCGTCCACCAGGACGAGGCGGGCGGCATAGCCGCCGCCCGCCGCGATCGTCAGTGGTGTCGGGCGGAACGCGGGCGGTCCCGGCACGCGCACGGGCTCGGTGACCTCGGCCGTCATGACTCTCCTGCCTCTCGCGCCCGCAGCCGGCGGGTCAGGCGCCGAACGTGCCGAATCCGAAGGACGGGAGAACTGATGGGAGACCTCTGGTACACGGGACGCTCACCTCCAGCCAGGACGCTAGGTTCGTACTGCCAGCCGAACAACTCGGCTTGAGCTGCTTCACGCATAAGGGTGACGGTCACCCGGTTCCCATGATCAACCGGGGTCGGGTGTGCGTGCCACCGGCCGGTCGCCGGAAGCGCGGAGCCCGGCCCGGCGTGGGGCGGTAGCCTGGGCGCGTGCCCGTACTCTCCGACGTGATCGCCGCGCTCGACACCCTCTGGCCCCGCGAGCGGGCCGAGGACTGGGACGCCGTGGGTCCCGTCTGCGGCGACCCGGACGCCGAGGTGCGCCGAGTGCTGTTCGCCGTCGACCCCGTCCAGGAGGTCGTCGACGAGGCGGTGGCCATCGGCGCCGACCTGCTTGTCACCCACCACCCGCTCTACCTGCGCGGCACCACCACCGTCTCGGCCGACACCTTCAAGGGCCGGGTCGTGCACACCCTGATCCGGCACGGCGTCGCCCTCCACGTCGCGCACACCAACGCGGACCGCGCCGATCCCGGGGTCTCCGACGCTCTCGCCGGCGCGCTCGACCTGCGCGTCACGGGGCCGCTGGTCCCCGACCCCACCGACCCGGCCGGGCGGCGCGGCCTCGGCCGGCTCTGCGAGCTCGACCACCCGCTGTCGCTCGGCGAGTTCACGGCGCTGGCCGCCGCCCGGCTGCCCGCCACCGCGCAGGGCGTCCGCTCGGCGGGCCCCGCTGACCGGCCGATCCGCACCGTCGCCGTCTGCGGCGGCTCGGGCGACAGCCTCTTCGACCACGTCAGGGCGGCGGGCGTCGACGCCTACGTCACCGCGGACCTGCGCCACCACCCCGCGTCCGAGGCCCGCGAGCACGCCCACGACCTCGCGCTGGTCGACGCCGCCCACTGGGCCACCGAATGGCCGTGGTGCGAGCTGGCCGCCGCCCAGCTCGACACCGTCTCGGAACGTCACGGGTGGGGCCTGCGCACCCATGTGTCCCACCGGGTCACCGACCCGTGGGTCACCCACCAGCCCTCCCTCAGCCCTCAGCAGCAGTGAAGGAGCCCCCAACTGAACGCCGCGCCCGCCGACCAGATCCGGCTGCTTGACGTCCAGGCCCTGGACGTCCGGCTGACCCAGCTCGCGCACCGGCGCGAAAACCTGCCGGAGCACGCCGAGATCCGCGCCCTTGAGGCCGATCTCACCCAGCAGCGCGACCTGTTGGTGGCCGCGCAGACCGAGGAGAGCGACACCGCCCGCGACCAGACCAAGGCGGAGCAGGACGTCGACCAGGTGCGGCAGCGTGCCGCACGCGACCAGCAGCGTCTCGACTCCGGGTTGGTGACAAACCCCAAGGATCTGTCCGGCCTGCAGAGCGAGTTGGCCTCGCTGGCCAGACGCCAGGATGACCTGGAGACCATCGTCCTCGAGATCATGGAGCGGCACGAGGCCGCCCAGACCCGCGCCAAGGAACTGGCCGCGCGGCTCGACGAGTTGCAGGCCACGGCGGCCGAGGCGACCCAGCGCAGGGACGCCGCGACCCAGGACATCGACGCCGAGGCGGCGGCCGTCCGCAAGGAGCGCTCCGAGGTGGCGGCCCAGGTCCCGGCCGAGTTGCTCAAGCTCTACGACAAGCTGCGCGAGCAGCAGGGCGGCGTCGGCGCGGCCCGTCTCTACCAGCGGCGCTGCGAGGGCTGCCGGCTCGAACTCAACATCACCGAGCTGAACGAGGTGCGGGCCGCCGCGCCGGACGCCGTGGTGCGGTGCGAGAACTGCCGCCGCATCCTGGTCCGGACGCCAGAATCCGGGCTGTGAGCCTGGTGGAGCTCGTGGTGCACGCCGACGGCGGCTCCCGGGGCAACCCGGGGCCGGCCGGCTACGGCGCCGTGGTCGCCGACGCCGCGACCGGCGAAGTGCTCGCCGAGACGGCCGAGTTCATCGGCCGGGCGACCAACAACGTCGCCGAGTACCGGGGCCTGATCGCCGGCCTGCGGGCCGCGCACGCGATCGACCCCGAGGCACGGGTGCGGGTGCGGATGGACTCCAAGCTCGTCGTGGAACAGATGTCGGGCCGCTGGCAGATCAAGCACCCCGACATGCGGCCGCTGGCCGCCGAGGCCCGCACGGTCTTCCGGCCGGGCGCGGTCAGCTACGAGTGGGTCCCCCGCGAGCGCAACAAGCACGCCGACCGGCTCGCCAACGAGGCGATGGACCGGGGAGCGGCCACGCCTGCCGGCTTCGCGGCTCGAAGGGACGTCGGCCACGGCCGGCCCGAGGCGGCGGCGGAGGGCGGGGCTCCGCCCCGCGCCCCGGAGCCCGCCCCGGCGGGCCGGGCCGCGAGCGGCGATGCCGGCCGGGCGGAGCCCGGAGCCGGCGGGCCGCGCGGCGGCGCCTGGGCCGCCGCCGGCCCCGCGGACCAGGCGGGGCGTGGCGCGGCCGGCGGGCGGTCTCGGGCTGACGTTGGCACCGGGCCGGCGGGCCGGGCGGACTCGGCCCCTTCGGGCCGCGGCCCGCGGGTCGGGGACGAGGCCGCGCGTCGTGCCGCGGTCGGTGCCGGGCCGGAGGGCCGGCCCTCGGCGGCCACCGGTTGGGGGAGGGCCACCGGCGCGGCCACGTCCTTCCTGCTCCTCCGGCACGGGGAGACCGCGCTCACCCCGCAGAAGCGGTTCTCGGGGAGTGGCGGTGGGGACCCGGAGCTGTCGGAGACCGGCCGCCGGCAGGCGCAGGCCGCCGGGCGGGCGCTCGCCGAGGCCGGGGTGACGGCCGTCGTCAGCTCGCCGCTGGCCCGCTGTCGCGAGACCGCCGAGCTCGTGGCGCGGCGGCTCGACCTCCCCGTGCGGACGGACGACGCGCTGCGGGAGACGGACTTCGGCGCCTGGGAGGGCCTCACCTTCGCCGAGGTCGAGGAGCGCCACCCGGTCGACCTGGCCGTCTGGTTGCGTGATCCGGACGCCCAACCCACCGGCGGCGGGGAGAGCTTCACCGCCGTGGCCCGGCGGGTCGCCGTCGCAAGGGACCGGATCACCGCGCGGTACGCCGGCCGCACCGTGCTGGTGGTCAGCCACGTCACGCCGATCAAGACGCTGCTCCGGCTGGCCCTCGACGCCCCGCCGGTCGCCATGTTCCGGATGGAGCTGTCGGCCGCCGCGCTCTCCGAGGTCGCCTACTACCCGGACGGCAACGCGTCCGTCCGCCGCTTCAACGACACCGGGCACCTGGCGGCGGTCACAGCTCGGTGACCACCACGTCGAGGCGCCCCGGGGCGGGAGTCTCCACCAGATGGCCGAGCTCGCGCAGGGCCTCCGCCAGCCGGCGCGGCGAGCGCGGCAGCGGGCCGGCCGTGAGCAGGTCGCGCAGCAGGCGGCCCTTGGTGGCCTTGTTGGAGTGGCTGACCACGGACCGTCGTTCCACCCCGTCCACGACCCGGGACTGCAACACCCGCACCGTCACCGTGCGCTCCGCCAGCTCGCCCGTCGGCCGCCACATCGCCGAGTACGCTGACGACCGCAGGTCGAGCACGGGCCCCTCGCCCACCAGGGCGGGCAGCGCCGCCGCCAGCGGCCCGCGCCAGTGCGCGGACAGCGCGCCGAGACCCGGCAGCCGCACCCCGCCCGAGCAGCGGTAGGCCGGGATCCGGTCGGTGATCCGCACCACGCCCCACAGCCCGGAGAACACCAGCAACGAGGCACGCGCCCGCCGCCTGGCCGCCGTGTCGAGCGAGCCGAGGTCGAGCGCGTCGTACAGCACCCCCGTGTAGAGCTCCCCGGCCGGCCGCGCCGGCGCGCTTCGCAGCGCCGCGTTGCGCGCCACCTCAGCACCCTGACGCTCGCTCAGGCCCAGGACCTCGCGCGCCTTCACCTCGTCGCCGGAGCACAGCTCCACCAACTCGTCGAGGACGGCCTCCCGCGCCGGACCGAGCTCCGGCGACGACAAGGCATCCAGATCGGTCGGGGCCCCCTTGACGGCCCCGGCCTTCCCCTCAGACGGCGGCAGCAGCACGAGCATCGCCCCAGGGTACCCGTCGGCGCAGGTAGAATGGGTGGCACGGCGGACGAGCCGGCCGGGCGGTCGCGGCGCGATCCCAGATCTCGCCGAGGAACGTCCGGGCTCCGCAGGGCAGGGTGGTAGGTAACGCCTACCTGGGGCGACCCACGGGAAAGTGCCACAGAAAGCAAACCGCCGGGGCCGCGCGAGCGGCACCCGGTAAGGGTGAAACGGTGGTGTAAGAGACCACCAGCGCCCAGGGCGACCTGGGCGGCTCGGTAAACCCCACCCGGAGCAAGGTCAAGAGGGGCCACCAACCGGCGGCCCTGCGCGGACGACCGAGGGCTGCCCGCCCGAGTCCGCGGGTAGACCGCTTGAGGCCGATGGCGACATCGGCCCCAGATGGATGACCGCCTCCCCGCTGGCCGCGAGGCCACCGGGAGACAGAACCCGGCGTACAGGCCGACTCGTCCGCCGCCCCACGTCGTCGCAGGTCAAAGGCGGTGTCTCGGGGTAGACCCCGAGCAGGACGTTGGTCATCATCGCACCCGAGGAGATGCCGGTAGCGTAGATCCGGTTCGGGTCGCCGCCGAAGTTGGCGAGCGTGTAGTCGACCATCGACTTGATGCTGACGGAGTCGCCGCCGGTGCCCGAGAGCGAGGCCTGGGAGGCGACGTCGAAGCGTTTGCTGCTGCGGGTGACCGACGGGTAGATGACGATGTAGCCGTACTCGTTCGCCAGTTCGTCGAACTGGGTGCCGTTGTAGAAGTCCGGCCCGGAACCGGTGCACCAGTGGTTGCCCACCACGATCGCCGGGTTCGCGGGGACGTTGTCCGGCACGTACAGGTACATCTCGAGGTTGCCGGGATTGTTCCCGAAGTTCGTGATCTGCCGGAGCTGGGCGGCGTGCGCCGCCTGGGGGGTCACGAAGACCACCAGCGCGGAGGCCAGCACGAGCGCGATCGCGAAGACCGCTGTCGCGCTGTGCTGCAATCGGATGACTGCGGACATGGGCTCCTTCCTTGTCAGGGGGACCGTGGGACAGGCGAGGTCCGAGGCGCCTGAAAGCGAGTCCAGGCGCCTCGGGTCGAGTGCTCGGGGATCGGAGCTAGGTGAGTGTCCTCTGCTGGTTGGCGCCGCCGTGGCAGGTCCACAGGTTGACCGGGGTGCCGTTGGCCGTGCCCCAGCCGGAGACGTCGAGACACAGTCCTGATTGGACTGACTGATGGTGCCGTCGCCGTTCAGCGCCCGTGTAGCCGGGGCTGGAGCCGTGCTCGCTGGCGATGTCGGGCTCGGTCGCGGCATCGGACGGCCGGTACGTCGGCAGCAGGGACCGCGGTTCGTCCTCGGAGACGCGTCCCTCCTGGCCCTGGCTGCCCTCGCCCCCGCAGGCGGAGAGCAGCGGCGTCTCGCCGACCGCGGCGGTGGCGATGGCGGTGGAGGTGAGGAAGCTTCTCCGACTCGGCCCCGGAGCGTTCGGCATGACGTCGGCACCCCTTCGTGACACTGACGCCCACTCATACGTAAGACGAATGATCGAAGCGCTTCGAATCGGGGAGATTAGGAGCACTCAGCAGGTCGCACAAGACCTGCTGCAGAAGTTCGTCCGGGAACCTGCAACGTTACTCATGCGAAGTCTCGGCATCTCCGTTGTTGTCGCGCGGGCTCTTGACAGGATCAGGACTCTGACTGAGCATCGAAGCGCTTCGACAGTGGCGCCGCTCTCGCCAGCCTGTCTCTGCGTCTGTCCTGTTATGCGTCCGGCTGTGCGTCACCCTGCCTTTGACCGCGACCCCAAGGGGATTTCTCGTGACCGCTGAACCGCTGCCGTTTCGCGATGCGCGTCTGTCGACGCCGGAGCGGGTCGCCGACCTGCTGGCACGGCTGACCGTGGATGAGCGCATCGCGATGCTGCCCTCGCAAGCGCCCGCCGTGGCAAGGCTCGGGCTGTCGGCGTTCCACACTGGGCAGGAAGCGCTGCATGGCGTGGCCTGGATGGGCCGGGCCACCGTCTTTCCTCAGGCGGTGGGGCTGGGCGCGACCTTCAACGA
>NZ_SMKC01000157.1 GCF_004348315.1 Streptomyces sp. 8K308
GGGTGGGACGGTCTCCCAAAGCCCTGTCAGCCAACGCGGTGTCCACGCAGTGCCCCCTCACACCCGCAGGTTGAGGAGGGCGCTGTAGACCTCCCACACGGCCAGGGACAGCGGGACGATGGACAGCAGCACGGTGGACTCCAGCATGTCGAGACCGCGGGAGAGCCGTGGGTTGGGGCGGAGACGGCCGGCGGAGACCGCGACGCCGCCGGCGATCAGCGCCACGAGCAGGGCCACCGGGAGCGCGACGCCGAGCAGCGACAGCCGCTCGCCGACGCGGTCGGTCAGGAGGAAGGCGGCCGCGCCGGCCACCGTCAGCAGGCCGGTGGCGAGGGGGATCGCGGCCTGCGCCGTCTCCCGGAACAGCCGGGCCCGCAGCAGGGTCAGGGCCAGCAGCGCGCCGCCGAGCACGCTGGGCCACAGCTCGCCCGAGCCGAACAGCACCAGCGTGCCGCCGGCCGTGACGAGGTGGCTGCCGACCAGCATGCCGACCAGCAGCCGGCGGGCCCTGGCGACGCGCTCCCGCAGCCGGTCGTGTTCCAGCTGGCTTGGCAGCGCCTCCAGGTCCTCGGCCGAGGTGGCGACCTGCGGGGCGGGGATGCGGGCGACCCGCAGCGCGATCGTGGGCCACAGCGTGGTGAGGGCCAGCGCGAGCGGGGCCGCGACGGCGGCGGCGCGGGCCGGGTGGACGTCCCAGACGGCGCAGATCAGCGCGCCGATGGCGGCCAGCGGCCCGGCCACCACGAGGGCCGTGAAGGTGCCGTCGCCGCCGCCGACGAGCACCGGGCCGAGCGCTCCGATCACGGCGAGCACGGCGCAGGCGAGCAGCAGGTGTCCCGCGGTGAAGCCGGCGACCGTGCCCTCCTCGGTGCCGAGCAGCCGGACGGCGCCCAGCATGGCGGGCGGGGCGGCGAGCACGGCCGCGAAGGTGCCGGCCTCCCGGTCGCCGAAGGCGCGCGACATCAGGACGCCGACCAGCAGGGTGAGCGCGGCGGTGGCCAGGCCGAGCCAGCCGGGCAGCCGGTCGGGCGCGGCGGCGAGCGCCGCGCAGGCCGCGAGGACGCCGACGGCGGCGAGCGTCCCGGCGGCCCTGCGGGTGGCGGCGGCGGGCCAGCCGACGGGTCCCGCGGCGGCGCCGATGACCTCGGTGACGTCGTCGTAGAGCGGCGGGGTGGTGTCGTCGGTGCCGTGGCCGACGAAGAGCAGGGCGCCCTCGTGGACGCCCTGCGCGGCGAGCGAGGCGGCCGGGTCGAGCCGGGTGCCGTCGGCGCGGCGCAGCACCCAGCCGCCGTGCCGGACGCCGCCGTCCTGGGTGGGGTCCTCGCCGGCGTGCCGCAGCAGGGTGGGCATCAGGCGGGCCAGTGGGACGCCGGCCGGGACCGCGAGGTCGGCCCGGCTCGCGGGCCCGGCGACGCCGATGCGCACGAACTCGGCGGCGCCGGCCGTGGCCTGGGGCGTCGTGGCAGGTGCCGGAGCCGATGCCGAGGCCGATGCCGTCGGCTGGGTGAGGCTGCCGCTCATGGGGTGGTCCTCGGGGCTTGGTCGGTGGCGGACGGGGTGGCGTGGGGGGATTCGGCGCGGATGAGCTGGACGGGCACGTTGCCCAGCCTGCGGTGGGTGAGCAGGGCGCGGCCCTTCTTGCGCTGGGCCGGTTTGAAGCCCCAGATCGGCATCTCGTCCTTGGGGATGCTCAGCAGCGCGCCCGGCACGTTGAGTTCCTTGAGGCGGCTGAGGACGGGGTCGACGACGGCGCGCGAGGCGCCGCCCGCCTGCCGGGTGACGTAGAGGTGGAGGCCGATACCCCTGGCGTGCGGCAGGAAGTCGAGGAGCGACTTGAGGGGGTTGCCGCGGCTGGTGGACACCAGGTCGTAGTCGTCGACGAGGAGATAGATCTCGGGGCCCGTCCACCAGGAGCGGTCGCGGAGTTGCTCGGGGGTGACGTCAGTGCCGGGGATCCGCTTCTTGAGGCCCTCGGCGAGGCCGCCGACGACCTCCATGGACCGTTCGTGGGTGGTGGAGTAGCCGAGCAGGTGGGGGCCGTCGAACTCGCGGAGCATCGTCATCCGGTGGTCAAGGATGATCAGCCGCGCCTGCTCAGGGGCGTAGCTGGCGACGACCTGCCGGGCGACGGCCCGCAGCAGCGAGGTCTTGCCGGACTCGGTGTCGCCGATGACGATGAGGCCGGCCTCCTCGCCCGGGGTGAAGACGACGGGCTCCAGGCGGTTGCCCTCGATGGCGACGGTGACGCCCCTCGTCTCGGCGGCGGCCGGCGGCAGTTCGGCGATCGGGTAACTGACGGGCAGCAGCCGCACCCGGGGGGCGACGGGCCCCTGCCAGGCGTCGGCGACGCGGCGCACCAGGTCCTGCACGCCGTCGGAGAGCCCGGTGTCGGAGTGGACGCCGTCGACGCGGGGCACGGCGAGCAGGAAGTGCATCGAGTCGGTGGTGATGCCGCGGCCCGGGCGGCCGGCGGGGATGGTGCGCTGGGCCTTGCGGTCCATCTCGGAGTCGAGCGCGTCGCCGAGCTTGAGCTCGATCTTGGTGCCGATCATGTCGCGCATGCCCATGCGCATGTCCAGCCAGCGGTTCCCGGTGCTGACCAGGTGGATGCCGTAGGTGAGCATGCGGCCGGCGGTGGCCATCAGGGTGGCCTCGAGCTCGGGGTAGCTCTGCCGCAGTACGGCCCAGCCGTCGATGACGAGGAAGACGTCGCCGAAGGGGTCCTCGACGCGGCCCTCGGCGCGGGCGGCGCGGTAGGCGGCCATGGACTCGATGCCGGACTCGCGGAACCGGGTCTCGCGGCTCTCCAGCAGTTCGAGCACCTCGGCGACCGTGCGGTTGACGACCTCGGAGTCGAGCCGCCCGGCGACGCCGCCGACGTGCGGCAGGCCGGCGAACGGGAACAGCGTGCCGCTGAAGTCCAGGCAGTAGAACTGCACTTCCGCCGGCGTGTGGCGCAGCACGAGCGAGGCGATGAGGGCGCGGACGCCGGTGGACTTGCCGCTGTGCGGGCCGCCGACGATGGCGACATGGCCGCCGGCGCCGGTGAGGTCGAGCTCGAACGGGTCGCGGCGCTGGTGGTAGGGGCGGTCCACGACGCCGATGGTGGCGGTGAGCGGCGGCCTGGCCGGGGAGCTGCCGAAGCCTCGGCCGTCGCGCACGGCGAGGTCGCCGTGGAGCCGGTCGAGGGGCTCGGGCTCGTCGAGCGGCGGCAGCCAGACCTGGTGGGCCTGCGGCCCGTGGCCGGTCATCTGCTCCACCATCACGCCGAGCACGGTGGGACCGAGGTCCTCGCTCTCGTCGAACTCGTCGGCGCGCGGCTGGGGTTCCGGCTCGGGCGCCTGCTCCTCGGCCGGCACGGGGACGTAGGCGGCGGGGAAGGGGCGGACGTTGATGCCGCCGCCGAGCGCGGCGCCCGCGGTGTCGTCGCCGGTGCGGTAGGGACCGGAGACGTAGGCGGCGCGGAACCGCTTGAGGGTGGCGGTGTCGGTCCTGAGGTAGCCGTGTCCCGGGGCGCTCGGCAGGTGGTTGGCGTCGGGCACGCCGATGGCGGTGCGGCTCTCGGACTCCGAGAAGGTGCGTAGGCCGACGCGGTACGAGAGGTGGGCCTCCAGGCCGCGCAGCCGGCCCTCGTCGAGGCGCTGCGAGGCCAGCAGCAGGTGCAGTCCCAGCGAGCGGCCGAGGCGGCCGATCTGCACGAAGAGGTCCGCGAAGTCAGGCTTCTGGGTGAGGAGTTCGGAGAACTCGTCGACGACGATGAAGAGGCTGGGCAGCGGCGCGAGGTTGGCGCCGCGCTGCCTGGCGCGGTCGTAGTCGCGGATGGAGACGAGGTTGCCGGCGTCGCGCAGCACCTCCTGGCGGCGGTTCATCTCGCCGGACAGCGCCTCCCGCATGCGGTCGACCAGCGTGAGGTCGTCCTCCAGGTTGGTGATGACGGCGGCTACGTGCGGCAGTTCGGACATGCCGGCGAAGGTGGCGCCGCCCTTGAAGTCGACCAGCACGAGGTTGAGCTGGTCGGAGGCGTGGGTGGTGGCCATGCCGAGCACCAGGGTGCGCAGCAGCTCGGACTTGCCGGAGCCGGTCGCGCCGACCAGCAGGCCGTGCGGGCCCATGCCGTTCTGCGCGGACTCCTTGATGTCGAGGTCGAGTACGCCGCCGTCGGCGGAGACGCCGATGGGCGCGCGGAGCCGGTCGCGCATCGGGCGGGGCCGCCACAGGGTGTCGAGGTCGAGCCGGCCCGGGTCGGCTATGTGCAGCAGGCTGGGCAGCGTGTTGACCGTGGTGGTCAGGTCCTCGCTGTCGCCCGCGGCGGGGGCGGCGTCGGCGCGGAACCTGGCGAGCTCGCGGGCCAGCGCGTCGGCCTCGGCTTCGGAGAGCCCGTCGGCGGTGCCGAGTTCGTCGCGCATCTCGCCGGCGAGGACGGCGAGTCGTCCTTCGGTGATGTCGAGCCGGACGCCGTGCGCCTCGGTGAGGGCGGCGGCGCGGCCGTCGACGTCGAGCACGGTGACGCCCTGCATGCCGTTGGGGTCGAGCAGCGCCTCGCCGCCGGTGACCAGGCCGCCGTCCAGGACGACCAGCAGGTGCGGCAGGTCGGGGTCGGGTTCGGCGTCCCGGTTGAAACGGGTGCGGCGGGTGAGCTCGGCGCCCAGCCAGTCCTCGAGCACGGCGAGGCTCGGGTGCATCATCCGCACCGGGCCGACGTGGTCTATCTCGTCCGGGTGGTGGGTGTGCGGCAGCCACTTGAGCCAGTTCCAGCGGGGCCCCTCGATGTCCGGCGCGCACAGCAGCACCCGCACGTCCTTCGGCGAGTGGAAGGTGACGGCGTGCGCGATCACGGCCCGGAACAGCGCGCGGGCCTCGTCGCGGTCGCCGGCGCTGGTGACGGAGAGGGCGGCGAAGCGGCGGAGCGCGACCTGCACGGGCAGATCGGGGACGACGGAGTGGGCCTCGATGAACCGCTTGAGCGCCACGGCCGACAGCGGGTCGAGGTCCTCGACCGGGGCCGACTCCCCGGGCACCAGCGGGGTGGCGAGGTAGCGGGGGCCGCGGCCGACCCGGACCACGCCGAAGTCGCCGTCGGCGCTGCGGCGTTCCCACAGCCGGCGGCTGCCGGCCACCGACCACAGGGCGCCGGGCGGCGGCGCGTTCCACTCCAGGGCCTCGCGCTGGGCCTGCGCGGTGCGGCGCACCTCGGTCCTGGTGCGCTCCAGGTACCGCAGGTACTCGTGCCGATCGTTGCGCGCCTGGCTCTTGGCCGTGCCGCGCTGACGCACCACCGAGCCGACGACCATGGCCAGGCAGGAAACCAGGAACATGGTGCCGACGATGTAGCCGATGGCGCCGCGGCCCATGGTGAGCATGTAGAGGACGGAGCCGAGCCCGCTCAGCGCGGGCAGGGCGGTCATCCAGAGGTTGCTGTCCTCGGGCTTGGGCAGTTGCGGCGGGGCCTTGAGCACCAGCTCGTTCTCCGGCACCGCGGGCTGTGGTGCGCGCGCCGGTCGTCGGAACACGGTGGTCGGGCTGGTCACGGTCGTCATTGCCTCTCGGGCCGGTCATCGTGGGCGCCGGGAACCCGCCTCATCGTAGGCGAGTTCCGGGCACGGGCACGGTGACGGTCGAACGACCCCCCATCGCCCGTCACGTGCCCGGCTCAGATTGCATCCGTGATCGTCACGAAGGCTAGTGGTGGCGTGTACCAGGCACGTATCAGTTCCGTACGGATCGGCACCGGCCTCGCTCAGCCGACGGTCTCCTTGTACCCCTGGTCCAACTGGTCCGCGTACCAGTCGTATCGACCCGAGACGTCCGCGACCTCCCGGTGCAGGTCGGACTCGTCGACGTCGGGGTCGGTGGCGGGGTCGCGCAGCGTGGTGCCGCCGAGTCCGTTGTAGTCGGCGGCGATCGCGGCCCTGGCGACGACGGTCTCGCTGACCCAGTCGCCGTACTGCAAAGAGTCGAGGTGGGCGTTCTCCGCCGCGATGGCCGGGTCCGGTGCCGAGTACCGGTACATCTCGCCGAGCCCGTAGGCGCCGGCCCTGATGGCCACCTTGGCGGGCAGCGGGGCGACCATGTCGCGGACGATGGCGCCGGCCTGGCCGATGGCGGTGACGGCGGACGCCTGCTGCCGGTTCTCGTTGCCGACCGACGCGACCGTGTTCTGGGCGTTCTCGACCGTGCCCGCGATGCGCCCGATGCCCTCGAACGCGGAGCCCTGGTCGTGCTGGACCTCCGGGTCCCGGGCGAAGGCGTTGTAGGCGGTGACCTCCTGCCAGGTGGTGACGCCGTCGAGGAACTCCTGGCTGGCGCTCTTCTCGCCCTGGAGCAGCATGTCGAACAGACCCTGCCGGTCGTCCCGGGAGAGCTGGAACGAGTAGCGGTAGTCGTTGCCGTACAGGTCGCGGTCGGTACGGGCGTCCGGGTCGTTCGGGTCGGAGGGCGCGTCGAAGCCGCTCTCCCTGGACGGCTTGGAGAGCATGTCCATGTACTGGACGGCGGTGTCGCCGATGGCGTTCTGCAGCGCGCCGTGGTCGGCGGGGAAGTAGCCGGGCACGCCGTTGGCGAGCACCGCGTCCTGGTGGGCGGGGGCGTCGGTGAGGACGTTGTAGGCGGCCTCGACGTAGGCCCTGGCATCGTCGCTGTTGTGGTCGACGCCGTCCGGGATGGTGGTGCCGGCCCTGATCAGGTCGCCGGCGCCCGAGCTGTCCTCCCAGTGCAGGGAGAGCAGGTTGTCGCGGAAGGTGTCGTCGTTCAACAGCTCGGCGGAGGCGCCGGTGTTGAGGGACGCGGTGTGCAGCAGGTCCCGGCTGAAGGTGTTGTCGGTGCCCAGGTGCTCGTTGTAGGTGCGGAACTGGACCTCGACGGCGGTCTGCGCGAGGTCCCTGGCGAAGACGTCGCCCGGCGGCACGGTGGCGGTCGACAGCAGGGCGCCGAAGTCGTTGAAGCGCCTCAGGGCCGGCAGGTACTCGGAGTTGCCTATCGGGTAGAGGCCGGTGCCCTCCCGGAAGTCGTAGACGTACTCCCGGATGCCGTCCGGGATCAACTCCTTGTTCTCCGGGATGGTGATGTCGATGCCGCCGAGTTCGGCCGCGGTGAGCAGGTTGATGCCGTTGGCGACGCGGCGCAGCGCGGTGTTGTCGCCGTCCGGGTCGCGCAGGGCGCCGAGGGCGGCGAGCTGGTCGGCGTCCAACTGCTCGTAGAACTCCAGCAGGTAGGCGCGCTCCTGGGGGTTGAGGAAGGACAGGGCCTCGCCGCCCGGCTTGTCGGGGTCGGCGAAGACGCCGAGCGCGATGCCGTTCAGGCCCTCGGTGTAGCGGAGCAGCACGTCCGGGTCGGGGTTGTCCTTGGCCAGTTCCTCGGCGAGCCGCTGGCCGGCAAAGGTGGCCATCTCCTCGGTGGTGAAGAGGTCGAAGGGGCCGCCGGAGAGGTCGTAGCCGAGGTCGCCGAGTTCCTGGCCGAACTCGGCGAGCTTGGTGCGGTAGACCTCGATCGCGTCGGTGATCTCGCCGTCGGTGGAGACGGCGTCCTCGGCGGCGTTGCCCAGGTGCTTGTCGCGGATGTCGTCGGCCAGCGAGCCGGGGAGGCTGTAGACGGGCTGGGCCATGCTGCCGCCCGGCTGGAGGCTGAGGGTGCGGCCGCCGTAGCTGACGTCGAGCGGCATGATGGGCCGGGTGACCAGGAGTTGGGGCGCGGGCATGGCGGCGACGGCGGCCTCCAGGGCGCCCTGCCAGCCGTTCCACTCGCTGATGGCGGAGCTGATGTGCCGGGTGCGGCCCACGTCGAGGCCGCCGTCGCCGAGGACGAGGCCGAAGACCTCCTCGTCGGCCTCGATGGCCCGGTTCATGGCGCGCACCAGGTAGCCGACGACCTGGTCGATGTCCCGGCCGTTGCCCTGGAGGCCCCTGGCGGTGGCGTCGATCCGGCCCTCGCCGTCCACGAGCGAGTCACCGTCGAGGCCACCCGCGTAGATGCTGGCGTGGGTGGCCTGGGCGGCTAGGTCACCGGCGTCCGACGCCTCGCCGGCGGCGTGCGCGTATACGGCCGCCGTCTCGGCCATGTCGTCGGGCCTGATCTCCTCGCTGAACTGCCGCTGCCTGGTCCAGGGCTTCCTGCCCGCCTTCTCCTCGACCTCGTCCGGAGTGAAGCTGAAGTCAGGCACTTCGGTCGTCCCCCACTGCGCTTTGATCACGGTCGTGACCAAGGTCGGTGGAGACCTGGGCTGGGTCGTTTCGGACGCGTTACACGAGGTCGAACCGTCAGTGAACGGTGGTCCGGTGGGCCCGCCGGCACGCTGTCGTGGGCCGCGACGTTCCGGGGCTGGACCAGGGGGGCCGAGCTACGGCTTGGCGCGGCCGCGGCACGCGGTGCCGCGGACAGGACACGAGGTCCACCGTACGGTCCGGGTTCCGGCCGCCGACCCGCGACTGACGGCCCCGGTCCCCGTCCCGCCGTTCTCTGCCGCGGGGACTCGGGGCCGGGGTCGCCCGGCGCCGCGCGCGGGACCTTCCGTTGGTCTTCGCCGCCGTCGCCCCGTCAGTGGGTGGTCACTGCTGCATCGGGCGTGACCAGCCGTCGCCAGAGCCGGACGAATCCCTCTTGATGGCGTCGTTGTAGCCGTCCAGCATCGAGGTCAGGTAGTGCGCGTAGCGGTTCGCGCCGATCCTGTCGGCGGCGTTGAACACGTTGGTCGGGGTGAAATCCTGGTCGCCCTTCTCCGGGATCTCGCCCCGGTCCTCGCCGGCCCCCGCGTAGTCAGCCCTGATCGCCGCCTGGGCGACCCTTTCCTTCAGCGGCTTATCTCCGAAGTTCTCCGCGTCCCATTGCGCCTGCTGCACCGCCGCGTTTCCATCGGGCAGGGTGTAGCGAAGCATTTCGGTGGCCGCGTAGGCGGCTCCCGTGGTCAGCGCGTTGCCCTTCCCGAAGTCTATGAGCGTGTTGGCGACGGAAGCCCCCAGCGAGATGGCGCCGTAGGCCGTGTACTGCTGTTTCGAGGAGTCCGACACGTCGTCGTCTGTCTGAATCCGCTCCACGGTGCCGGCGATCCGGGCGATGTCGCGGAAGGTCGGCGCCTCATCGTGCTCTCCATTGCCGTTGTCCCGCATGAAGGCCTGATACGCGGTCTCCTCCTGCCAGTTGCCAACCGCTGCGAAGAAGGACTGCCGGACGCCCTCGTCGCTCCTGTTCATCAGCCGGAACAGTTCTTCCCGCTCGATCCCGTTCAGCTCGAAGGAGTAGAGGTAGTCTTCGCCGTGCAAATTCTGGACGGTCCACGGATCGTCCCCGTCGGGATCGCTGCTGGCGTAGAACGCGGTCGTGTTCCCGATTCCGTGGGAGATGAAGTCCATGTACGCCATCGTGGTGTCGGCGATGGACTGCTGGAGGGCGACGTTGTTGTAGGCCAGAGCCTCGTACTCGTCGTAGCCGGCCGCGCTGATCTGCTTCTCGTAGTCGCCGGCGTCACGCAGCAGGTGGTACGCGGACTCGACGTACTGGTGGGCTTCGGGGGCGTTGATGTCGACGCCTTCCGGAAGCGTGGTGCCGGCGCGGACCAGATCGCCCGCTCCGTAGCTGTCGTGCCAGATGGTCCGCAGGAAGTCGTGGCGGAAGTCGTCATCTGTCAGCAGTGCGGCTGACGCCTCGGTGTTACGGGAGGCGGCCGTCAACAGGGCGCTGCTGCCTGTGTCCTTCACATAGTCCGTGTAGTGGATGTTCATCCCCGCTTGCACGGTGGCCTGCTGCTGCACGTCCACGGCCACCCGTGCCATGTCCTTGGACAGCTGGTCGCCCGCCGGCAGCGTCCCCTGCGACATGATGTCGCCGAAGCCGTTGAACAGCTCCAGCTCCCTGATGAACCGCTGTCCGTCCGTCTGCATCCCGGGACCCGGCGGGAACATGCCGTGCTCCTGGTACTCGTAGACGAAACGGCGGACCGTCTCGGGCAGGGCGGCACGCCCCTCCTCGGTGGCCGGGTCGTGACCGCCGATCTCCGGGTTGGCCAGCATGGCGATGCCGTTGGCGATGTTGCGCTTCGCCTCGTCCCAGCCCTCGATCTTGTTGCCCAGCGAGGCCAACACCTCGGGGTCGTCGATCCCCGCGAAGAACGTTTCCAAATAGGCGAGTTCGTCCTCGGTCAGATCGCGCGCCGGCGCACCGGGGTTACTGGCGTCACCGTAGATCGCGTCGGTGATGCCCTCGAGACCTGCGCTGTACATGGCGAGGACGCGCGGGTCGGGCTCGTCCTCGCCAAGTTCCTCCAGGAACCTGGCGGCCGAGAACTCCGCCATCTCCTCCGTCGTCCACAGGCCCAGCGGGCCGCCCGACAGATCGACGCGCAGCCCCTGCAACTCGGCCCCGTACTCCGCGAGTTTCCTGCGGTACGCCTTGATCGTCTCCTCGATGTCCGTGTAGGTGTCCGCCGCACTGTCCGCGGCGTTCTGCAGGTGTCTCTCCCGGATCTCGGTGGCCAGCGACTCGGGCAGGGCGTACACGGACTGAAGGGCCGAGACGCTCGCCGGATAGATCTGCCTTGCCTGATCGCGGTACCTGATCGTCACCGGCATGATGGGGCGGTCGATGCTCAGCTGGTCGGCGATCTCGCGGCCTGGAAGGGCGTTCACCTCGACTTCCAGAGCCGACTGCCAGCCGTTCCACTCGTTGACGGCTGCCGCGAGGTGCCGCGAGTACGCCTCCTCGAGACCGCCGTCGCCCACGATCAACTGGGAAACGTCCTCCTCGGTCTCCAGCGCGTGGTTCATGGACCTGACGAGCGCCCGGACCACGGTTTCCATGTTCCCGCCGTTGTCCTGGAGATCGATGCGGGTGTGTGAGATCCGATCCATCGAGTTCACCAGGGACTCGCCGTCCAGCTCGCCGGCCTCCGCCCCCACCTCGGTGGCCCGCTCGGCCAGCTCCCCGGCCGTGGCGCCCTCCTCCGCCGCAAGCGCGTAGAGCATGGCCGTGTCGGCCATGTCCTCCGGCTTGATCTCCTCGGAGAACTCCCGCTGCCTGGTCCATGGCTTCTTGCCGGCCCTCTCTTCCACTTCTTCTCGCGTGAAATCAAGCTTCGGCACGGCAGGCTCCTTGGGCTCAGAAACAGAGAGAGATCATCCTTGAACTCACTTCACCTGGTTGATCAACAACTTCTTACCTGATGATGAACGATTCACGCTAGACGACGCCCGAACGCCCCGACAAATAAGGGAGTTGCGTGACCTGACCGAGGAGCGGCGGTGTTGCTGGCCGCTTCGGCCCCGATCTCCAACTCGTCGCCGGTGTCGACCATGTCGTCCGGCCGGATCTCTGCGGCGAACTGGCACTGCCTGGTCCGGGGTCGGCGGCCGGCCTTCGCCTCGACCTGGGCTCTGGTGAGGTCGAGGTCCGGCAAGGTGGTGCCCTTCTCAGTTCCTGTGTGGTGGTGCGTCAGTTGGCGGTGGCGTCGTTGTAGACGGCGTCGTCGTAGCCCTCGACCAGGGCGTCGCGGTACTGGTCGTAGGAGGCGCCCTCGACGTCGAGCGTGGCCCGACGCAGGTCGTCGTGGTCGACGTTGGGCGAGGAGACGTCCGGCAGCTCGTAGTCACCGGCGCCCTCGTAGTCGGCTCTGATGGCGGCGTCGGCGACGATGGCCCGCACCGTGTTGTCGCCGAAGTTGACCGCGTCCCACTGGGCCTGCTTGTGGGCGGCCGCGCCGTCGGGCAGCGTGTAGCGCAGCCCCTCAGTGATGCCGTAGGCGCCGAGCGAGGTGATGGCGTTGCCCTTGCCGAAGTCGATCAGGGTGTTGGCGAGGGAGGCCGCGGTGGAGATCGCGCCGTACGAGGTGAACTGCAGCTTGGAGGAGTCGTCCGAGGTCTCCACCCGCTGCACGTACTGCACGGTGCCCGCCACCCGGCCGATGTCCTGGAAGGTGGAGGACTGCTCGGGACGGCCGCCGGCCTCGTCGCGCAGGAAGGCGTTGTAGGCGGTGGCCTCCTGCCAGGCGCCGACGCCCTCGAAGAAGTCCTGCCGCACCTGCTCGTCGCTCGCGTTCATCAGGGAGAACAGGGCTCTTCGGTCGTCGCCGTTGAGCTCGAAGGAGTACAGGTAGTCCCTGCCGTGCAGGTTCTCGTCGGTGAACTCCCGCCCGTCGGTGGAGGCGTTGAACTCGGTCCGCTCCGAGCCCTTGGACAGCATGTCCATGTACTCCAGCGAGGTGTCGCTGATGGCGCGCTGCAGGTTGGCGTGGTCGAGGGCCATCGGGCCGTCCTGCGGGCCGCCCTCGCCCAGGATGAACCGGCCGTTGTCGGGAGCGTCGGCGAGCACGTTGAAGGCGGCCTCGACGTACTGTCTGGCCTCCGGGTCGTTGTGGTCCATGCCCTCGGGGATGGAGGTGCCGGCGCTGATCAGGCGGGCGGCGCCGGTGCTGTCCTGCCACCACTGGCCGAGGAACTCGTCGCGGAAGTCGGCGTCGTTGAGGAGCCCGGCGGACGCCTCGGTGTTGCGGGAGACGGCGGTCAGCAACCCGCTGCTGCCGGTGTTGGGCACCTGCTCGTCGGCGTAGATGCCGAGCCCCTGCTGCACGCCGGCGCGGGCCTGGATGTCGAGGGCCGCGTTGGCCATGTCCCCGGCGAATGCCTCGGCCGGCTCAAGGGTGCCGTGCGACATGATGTCGCCGAAGCCGTTGAAGAGCTGGAGCTCCTCGCGGAAGCCGTCCGCGTCGGTGGTGCCCGACGCCTCACCCGGCCACATCCGGCCGTTCTCGTAGTCGTAGACGAAGCGGCGGACGATCTCGGGCATGGCGGCGCGGCCGTCCTCGGTCGACGGGTCGTAGCCGCCGAGCTCTGGGTCGGCCAGCATGGTGATGCCGTTGGCGATGTTCCGCTTGGTCTCGTCCCAGCCCTCGATCTTGGTGCCGAGGGAGGCCAGCGTCTCGGCGTTCACGCCTGAGAAGAAGGTGTCCAGGTAGGCCCGCTCCTCCTCGGTGAGGTCGCGCAGCGGGTCGCCCGGGTTGGCGGAGTCGCCGTAGATGGCGTCGACGATACCGGAGAGCCCCTGGGTGTACATGGCGATCAGCCGCTGGTCGGGGTTCTCCTTGGCGAGCTCCTCCTCCAGCTTCTCGGCGGCGTACTCGGCCTGGCCCTCCGTCGTCCACAGGCCGAGCGGGCCCGCGAGGTCGTAGCCGAGCGACTGGAGCTCGGTGCCGTACTCCATGAGCCGCTGCCGGTAGGCGTCGATGTGGTCGGTGATCTCGTCGTAGGCGCTCTCGGCGCTGTCGGCGGCCCGGTCCAGGTGCTTCTCGCGGATCTCGGCGGCGAGGCTGTCGGGCAGCGAGTAGACGTAGCCGCCGCCGGACTGGGCCTGGTCCGCGTTGATGGTTCTGCCGTTGTGGGTGACGCTGACCGCGACGGTGCCGGAGACGGCTCCGCTGTTGTTGGCCTCGGCGACGGCGCCCTCCAGGGCGCCCTGCCAGCCGTTCCACTCGTCGACGGCGTCCTGGAGGTGGTCGGTGTACTTCTTCTCCAGGCCGGCGGGCGCGTAGATCTCGTCGTGGACGTCGGACTCGGCGTCGATGGCCCGGTTCATCGCCTGGACGAGACGGGTGACGACCTCGTCCATGTCCGCGCCGTTGCCCTGCAGGCCGCGGGCCGTCTCCTCGATCCGCCCCTCGCCGTCCACCAGGGACGCGCCGTCGAGGCCGCCGGAGTCCTCGCCCAACCGGGTGGCCTCCTCGGCCAGTTCACCGGTGTTGGCGGCCTCGCCGGCCGCACGCGCGTAGATCGCGGCCGTGTCGGCCATGTCCTCCGGGTCGATCTCCTCGGAGAACTCCCTCTGCCTGGTCCACGGCTTCTTCCCGCCGGCCTTTCCTTCGACTTCATCTCTCGTGAAATCAAGCTTCGGCACGGCAGGCTCCTTGGACTAGTTACAGAGGGAGATCATCCTTGAACTCACTTGCTTTCGTGGGTGAACAACTTCTTACCCGACAATGAAGCGTTAACGCTAGACGGCGTCCGAAATACCCCGGAAAATGGGGGAGTTGCGTGACTCAACCGAGGAGGCGGCGGTGTTGATGGCCGCTTCGGCCCCGATCTCCATCTCGTCGCCGGTGTCGGCGACCACGTGGTCGCGACCGGCCATGTTCTCCCGGCCCTCCGCCGCCCGGGCGACGCCCCCCATCTGCTCGAGACGGGTGGCGTCCACCTTGCCGGCGAAGTGCCCGCCGTCGGCGTAGCTGTTGGGATTGGGGACCGCCCGATCCAGATACCGCCGGGTGCTCTCCGCCAGGTCGGCGGTTTCGAAGCTGCCTCGCGCGGATTCCCGGAAGCCGTCCGGAATGTAGTAAAGGCCGTCACCGGACACTGGTTTCTTCCCTTCCCGTTCACCGGCCCAGTAGTGGACCATTGCGTCTCTTCGAAGTGCGGTGCGGTGCCGCGTCCGGCAGGAACACGGCACCGCACCGCGGATCGGCCCGGCCGCGGCCGCCCGCTGCCTGAGCAGGCGGAGCGGCTACGCTCCGAGCACTCCGTTACTGGCATTCCGATTCGACGCCCATACCGCCGGATCCTCGGTCAGATCCGTGGGCTTACCCCTCGTGGCGCGCTCCTCCGAGTCACGGTCCGACCGCTTGGCTCCCGGGGAAGGAGGGGGTGTGCTCCCCGGACGCCCGGTAAGACCGTGCCTGGCGGACGCGTCCCTGGCCCCCGACCGCCAGGTGGCGGCCGGCTCCCCCACGGCGCGGGCCCGCGAGCCCGTCCTGGAGGCGTTGCCCCGCGCGGCGTGCTGCCCGCGACCACCGGCCGCCGCGGCGGTCGGCCCCGGAGCGAGTGCGCGAGCGGCGGCGGCACCGGTCGGGCGCTGACCGGCCGGGAACGCGACCCCCGACCGCTGGGCCGAACCCCGACCACCGACACCGACGCGCTGCCCCGTGGCACCGCCCCGACCCGCCGCCGCGCCCGGCGGCGGAACGAAGGGCCGTCCGCCCTGCCCCGCCTCGTGCAGGGCGAAGCGGGAGGCCACCTGGGCACGGCGCGCCAGGTTGCGGGTGGCCTGCTGCACCATCTGCCCACGGGCGGGGCCCGAGTGGCCGACGCTGGGCGGCATGATGCCGCCGTAGAGGCCCGCGAGGCTCGCCGCCCCGCCGCCGGCGGCGAGACCGGCCAGACCGCCGGTCGTGGCGACCGCGCCGGGACCGGCGCCGATGCCGGACAGCCGGGTGGCGTACTCGGTGACGTCACCGAACGGCTGACCCGTGACCGGGTCGATCCACCGACCGACGGCGGGGTCGAACTCCCTGCCGGTCGCCGGATCGACGAGGAACCCGGTGTTGGGGCTCTGCACCCAGCCCGCGAAGTCGCCCTGTTCTGGCCCCTGCACGTGGGCGCCCGGGTACTCACCCGAGCCGATGACGCTGCCGTTGGGCGCCTGGTAGTCGGGCTGCGCGCCAGCGGGCCCGCCGCCGACCCCCGC
>NZ_SMKC01000158.1 GCF_004348315.1 Streptomyces sp. 8K308
GTGCGGGCGGGTGGTCCAGCGGGGCATCAGGGCCAGGCCGCCGCCGGCGGCCACGGCCTCGGCGACGACGGCGAACTCGTTGATGCGGTGCACGAGGTCGAGCCGGCGGCCGGCGGCCGCGGCGATGGCCTCGATGGTGGCCATCAGCGGGAAGCCGTCGTGCACGGTGATCCACGGCTGGTCGGCGACGTCCCGTGGGTAGAGGCGCGGGCGGGCGGCCAGCGGGTGGTCGACCGGCAGCGCGACGTCCAACGGTTCGCGCAGCAGCGCGGTGACGGTGACCGTGCGCGGCCAGGGCGGGGCGTGGTCGAGGCGGTGGGCGAGCACCAGGTCGTAGTCACGGGTGAGGCGCGGGAAGTGGTCCTGGGCCACGTCCTCGTCGGCCAGGGACAGGCGGGGGGCGTCGGGCCCGGCGAGGCCGCGCAGCAGGAGCGGGAAGAAGGCGGCTGCCGCGCTGTGGAAGGCGGCCAACGAGACGGTGCCGTCGGGGCGTTCGACGAAGTCGGCCACGGACTGCCGGGCGCGGGCCAGGGCCGTCTCGACCTCGACGGCCGCGGCGGCGAGCGCCTGGCCGGCGTCGGTCAACACCACCCGGCGACCCGCACGTTCGGTGAGCGGGACGGGGATCGAGCGTTGCAGCAGCCGCAGTTGCTGGGAGATCGCGGACGGCGTCACGAGCATCGCCTCGGCGACGGCGCTGACGCTGCCCAGTTCGCCGAGCTCGCGGAGGATGCGGAGCTGCCGGGGGTCCATCCGGACAATGTAGCGCTGCTACAGGATTCTTTCAGAAGGTGGTACTGGGCTTCAGCGTCGCCGGTGCGGCAGCGTGGGGTCGTGCTCGATGCCCGCCGCACCGACATGGTGCTCCTGCTGGTGGCGATCGTCTGGGGTTCCAGTTATCTCGCGGCCAAGACCGCCACCGTCGCACTGCCCGTCCTGGTGGTGCTCTTCGCCCGCTACGCGATCTCGGCGCTCGCCTGCGGGCTCCTCGTCGCCGGCCGCCGGCCGACCGGAGCGGAGGCACGGATCGGGGCGCTGCTCGGCGTGACCCAGGCGGCGGTCCTGGTGCTCGAGACGTACGGGGTGGCGCACACCAGCGCCGCCAACGCGGGCCTGATCATCAGCCTGACGATCGTGCTGACGCCCATGCTCGACCGCGCCGGCGGACGTGGCCCGCTGCCGCCGGCGTTCTTCGTGGCGGCCGGGGTGTGCGTGCTGGCGGTGGGACTTCTGATGTCGGGGACCGGGCTGCGCGCACCGCGCTCCGGGGACCTGCTGATGCTTGCCGCCGCCGTGGTGCGGGCGGGGCACGTGGCGCTCCTCGGGCGCCTCACCGCGCGCCACCCGGTGCGGCCACTCCAGCTGACGGCCGTGCAGACCGCCGTCGGCACGGTGCTGTTCCTGCCGCCGGCGCTGGCCGAGGCGGACGCGCTGGCCGGCAGCGGCGCGGTGACCTGGGCGCGGTTGGCGTATCTGGCGCTGTTCTGCAGCGTGTTCGCCTTTCTGGCGCAGACCTGGGCGGTGCGGCGCACCTCGGCCAGTCGGGCCAGTCTGCTGCTCGGCACCGAGCCGATCTGGGCCGTCGCGGTCGGGATCGGCCTGGGCGGCGAGCGGTTCACCGCGCTCGCCGGCCTCGGCGCCGCGCTGCTGGTCGCGGGGACGTACTGGGGGCAGGCCGTCGAGCGCGCGCACCGAACCACCGAACCACCGAACGTGAGGGAAGACGGATGCCCGAGCACGACACCTACCGCCGCCTGATCGAGCTGCTCGACGCGACGGCGACGCCCTACCGGCTCATCGACCACGAGCCCGAGGGCGGCACCGAGGCGGTGAGCGCCCTGCGCGGGCATCCCGTCGCGCAGGCGGCGAAGTGCGTGGTCCTGCGGGTCAGGGTCGACCGGCGCACCACCCGGCACGTGCTGGCGGTCGTCCCCGGGGACCGGCGGGTGGACCTCGACGCCGTCCGGGCGCTGTTCGGCGCACGCTACGTGGGGTTCAGCGACGCCGCCACGGCCGAGCGACTGGCGCGGGCGGTCCCCGGCTCCGTCCTGCCCTTCAGCTTCGACGAGGAGTTGGAACTCGTCGCCGATCCGGCCGTCGTCGCGAGCCGGGAGCTCTACTTCAACGCGGCGCGGCTCGACCGCTCGCTCGTCATGTCGGGCGCCGACTACGCGGCGCTCGCCGAGCCGCGCGTCGAGCCCGTCGCGGGCCCCGCGCGCTGACGCGGGACCCGTGCGGCGAGGTCAACCGGCGCGGTTGGTCACGGCCTTGAGCTCGTCCAGGGCCTCGCGGACGAGGTCGGACAGGTCACGCCGCTCGGCGTCGGCGGTCCAGCGGTGAAGGCGACCTTGAAGACGGCGATGCCGGCCTCGGCCGTCAGGCTTCCTCGGCTGGGAACCGACCGGCCCCGGCCTCCTCGACGACCTCACCGAGGGCCACTACTTCGCGGCACCGGCCGCGTAGGCCCCGGCCGGGCGATCTCCTTCGGGCCCCGCGCCGCGCCATACCCGGCGCCTCGCCGCGTTGCCCCGCGCCGCGCTGCCGCCGATACGCGGCTCCGCCGCGTGGACGGCTTGAGCGAGGCGACGGGGGGCACCCCCACCAAGCACTTCACCCGGACGAAGTCCGGGGGAGTCAGGGGCTGAGCGCGGCGGTCACCCGGGCCTGGGCCTCGGGCGGCAGGGCGAAGTGGTTGGCGGGGTTCCGGTAGGAGTGGCCGCCGTCGTTGACGCGGACGCCGCCGGCGGTCGTGGTCCACCCGGTCGGGCCGGTCAGCCCCTGCTTCTCCAGGATGGCGGCGGCGACCGGCTCCGGGTCCTCGACGCCGACGCGGGCGCGCAGCGCCGCCGCCAGGCGGTCGGTGGCGTCCGCGGGGCAGGCCCGGTCGCCGAAGGCGGGCAGCAGGAGCAGCAACCGGGCGTGGGGGTCCGTCGTGCTGCCGCCGGGCGTGGCGTTGTCCGCCGCGGCGACGAGTTCGGGCCAGGACAGGCCGGGGCCCATGAAGTGGCCGTCCACCGAGGCGAGGAGCTCGGCCCGCGCCCAGTCGGGGTGGTGCAGCAGGTAGTCGACGCCCGCGTCCCCCTCGATGGTGCGGTAGACGACGTGCAGCCGGTGCCCCCCGGCGAGCGCCACGGTGAAGGCGGGCCAGTCGGCCCGCTCCCACACCCGGCGGTTGAACTCCCGCTGCCTGCCCCACGCGTGGCTCGCCCGGTAGAGCGCCTGGGCGCAGGGGTAGAGGTGCATGGCCCAGAACCGCCGGTCGGCCAGCAGTTCGGGGCGCCGGCCGAACGGGCCCTCGTGGTAGCCGGGCAGCCGGGTGGGGTGGTGGTCGGGGTCGTCGGTCATGCGGGCCATCGTGCCCGGCCGGTCAGGCGATGACGAACGCGCCGGCGCGGGCCGCGGCCGCCGCGGCCTCGGCGGCGCGGTCGGCGGCGGCCTCGTCGAGGGGGGCGCCGCTGGCCAGGAGGCGGTAGTAGAGCGGGGCCGAGACGGCGGCGACGACCTCGTGGGGGTCGGTGCCGGGCGGCAGTTCGCCGCGGGCGACGGCCTGTTCGACGCAGGGGGCCCATTCGGCGATGCGGGTGGCGTAGAAGCGGCGGAGCGCGGCGGCGGCGTCGCGGTCGGCGGTGGCGGCGGCGATCACGGCCTTGAAGAGCGGGCCCTGGCGTGGGTCGGTGAGGGTGCGGCAGACCAGGCGCGCGTTGGCCCTGAGGTCGCCGAGGAGCGCGCCGGTCTCGGTGCGGGGCAGGGACTCGGTGGCCATCTCGTCGAGCAGGTCGGCGACCAGGCCGGCGGGCGTGGCCCAGCGGCGGTAGACGGTGGTGCGGCCGACGCCCGCGCGGCGGGCGACATCGGCGAGGTCGAGGCGGTCGAAGCCGTGCTCCGCGAGCGCGTCGCCGGCGGCGTCCAGCACCGCGGCGCGCACGCGCGCGGTCCGGCCACCTGGTCTGGTCTGGCCCGGCTGGCCGTAACGGGATTCCTGTTCCATTAAACGCCCTCCGGTGTTACGCTATCGCACGTCGCTAAAGGGACTGTAGTCCCGTTAAGGGAGGTGGGGTGCTCATGGAGTACCGACGACTCGGGAGTTCGGGGCTCGAAGTGCCCGCGTTGAGCTTCGGCACGGGGACCTTCGGCGGACAGGGGCCGCTGTTCGGCGCCTGGGGGTCGAGCGACGCCGAGGACGCGCGGCGGCTGGTGGACATCTGCCTGGACGCCGGCGTCACGCTCTTCGACACCGCCGACGTCTACTCGGCCGGCGCCTCGGAGGAGGTGCTCGGCCAGGCGATCAGGGGCCGCAGGGACCGGCTGCTGATCTCCACCAAGGCGGCCCTGCCGACCGGCGAGGGGCCGGGCGAGGCCGGCACCTCCAGGTCCCGGCTGATCGCCGCGACCGACGCGGCGCTGCGCCGCCTCGGCACCGACCGCATCGACCTCTTCCAACTCCACGCCTTCGACGCCGCCACGCCCGTCGAGGAGGTGCTCGCCACCCTCGACGACCTGGTGCGCGCCGGGAAGCTGCGCTACGTCGGGGTCTCCAACTTCTCCGGCTGGCAGCTGATGAAGTCACTCTCCGCCGCCGAGCGGCACGGCCGCCCCCGCTACGTCGCCCACCAGGTGTACTACTCGCTCGTCGGCCGCGACTACGAGTGGGAGCTGATGCCGCTCGGCCTCGACCAGGGCGTGGGCGCGCTGGTGTGGAGCCCGCTGGGCTGGGGCCGGCTCACCGGAAAGGTGCGGCGCGGCCGGCCGCTGCCGGAGGGCAGCCGGCTGCACGCCACCGCCGCCTTCGGGCCGCCGGTGGCCGACGAGCTGCTGTACCGCGTGGTGGACGCGCTCGACGAGATCGCCGCCGAGACCGGCAGGACCGTCCCGCAGGTCGCGATCAACTGGCTGCTGCGGCGCCCCACCGTCTCCTCCGTCATCATCGGCGCGCGGAACGAGCGGCAGCTGCGCGACAACCTCGGCGCCGTGGGCTGGGCCCTCACCGAGGACCAGGTCGCCCGCCTCGACGCGGCGAGCGCGACCGAGGCGGCCTACCCCTACTTCCCCTACCGCCGCCAGGAGGGCTTCGCGCGCCTCAATCCCGCGGTGGTCTAGGGGAGTGCTGGGTGCGGGGTCCTGGCCGGGTGGGCCGGGTCGACCGAGCCCGCTCCGGCTTGGCGGCGGAGGCTGGTCCTTGTCCCCAGCCGCCGCTGGCAGGCGGCTTCGCGCGCCTCAATGCCGCGGTGGTCCAGCGGGCGTCACAGGGTGATCGTCCCCTGGCCGACGACCACCGTGTGGCCGCCGATGGACACCCCGCCGGAGGCGGCGTGCGCGGCGGCCTCGATCAGGCTCGGCCGGCCCATCGCCACGCCCTGCTCGACGGTGACCGTCAGGTCGCCGCCGTTCGCCAGGGCCATGACCAGGCCGGTGACGGCGGAGCCGGTGGCCGGGTCCTCGGGGATGGACGGCGTGGTCAGGAAGCAGCGGGCGTACAGCCGGCCCTCGCCGGTGAAGACGTAGAGGTCGTCGGACCAGGCACCCGCGAGCGCCGCGTGCCGGGCCGCCGCGTCGACCACGACCCGGTCCACCGTGGCCCGGTCGGGCAGCCGGACGTAGCAGAACCGGTTGCCGTAACCGCCGAACCAGCAGTCCACGACCTCCTCGGGACGCAGGGACAGGGCGGCGGCCACCGCCGGCACGTCCGGGCGCTCCTCGGGGGACTCGTAGGGCGCGGTCACCGTGAAACGGGCGAACGAGCCCGAGACCTCCACCGGTACCGGCCCGATGCCCTCCTCGAAGACCAGCCGGCCGCTCGAGGCGCGGCCGGACGCGGCCAGCACCGCGGCCGTCCCGACCGTGGGGTGGCCGGCGAACACCATCTCCTCGGCCGGGTTGAAGATCCGCACCCGGCAGGTGTGCGCGGGGTCGTCGGGCGGCAGCACGAAGGTGGTCTCGGAGAAGTCGAACTCCCGGGTCAGCGCCAGCATGTCGGCGTCCGAAAGGCCGCGCGCGTCCGGGAAGACCGCCAACTGGTTGCCGCTCAGGGCCCGTTTGGTGAAGACGTCGGCGATGACGAACTCGTGGGACGCCATCAGCCGGCCACCTCGCCGCGGTCGCGCGGGGCCGGGCCGACGTAGCGGGCCGAGGGCCGGATCAGGCGGCCCGTGCGCTTCTGCTCCAGGATGTGCGCCGACCAGCCGGCCGTCCGCGCGCAGGTGAACATCGCCGTGAACATGTGCGCCGGCACCTCGGCGAAGTCCAGCATGATCGCCGCCCAGAACTCCACGTTGGTGGCCAGCACCCGGTCGGGGCGGCGCGCCGACAGCTCGGCGAGCGCGGCCCGCTCGAGCGCCGCCGCCACCTCGTAGCGCGGGGCGTCAAGCGCTCGCGCCGTCTCACGCAGCACCCGGGCGCGCGGGTCCTCGGCCCGGTAGACGCGGTGGCCGAAGCCCATCAGCCGCTCGCCGGCGTCCAGCTTCCGCCGCACATAGCCCTCGGCGTCGCCGCTCCGCTCGATCTCCTCGATCATGCCGAGCACCCGGGCCGGCGCCCCGCCGTGCAACGGGCCCGACATCGCGCCGACCGCGCCCGACAGCGCGGCCGCCACGTCGGCGCCCGTCGAGGCGATGACGCGGGCGGTGAAGGTGGACGAGTTCATGCCGTGCTCGGCGGCCGAGATCCAGTACGCGTCGAGCGCGGCCACGTGCCGCGGGTCCGGCTCCCCGCGCCAGCGGCGCAGGAAGCGCTCGGTGATGCTGTCCGCCTTGTCGATCTCGCGCTGCGGCACCATCGGCAGGCCGGCGCCGCGCGCTGACTGGGCGACGAAGCTCAACGCCATCACCGCGGCCCGCGCCAGGTCCTCGCGCGCCTGGGCGGCGTCGATGTCAAGCAGCGGGCGCAGCCCCCACACCGGCGACAGCATCGCGAGCGCCGCCTGCACGTCCACCCGCACGTCACCCGAGTGCACCGGGATCGGGAACGGCTCGGCCGGCGGAAGGCCAGGCGTGAACGAACCGTCCACCAGCAGGCCCCACACCTCGCCGAAGGTGACCTGGCCCACCAGCTCCTCGATGTCCACGCCCCGGTAGCGCAGGGCGCCGCCCTCCCGGTCCGGCTCGGCGATCTCCGTCTCGAACGCGACGACTCCTTCGAGCCCGGGCACGAACTGGGACATCAGGCGGCTCCTCGGTAGCGCGGGTGGCGCGGGCAGCGCGCGCCGCGTGATGCGGGCGGCACGCGATGAATTCGCACGATAAGTCTGGCGGTCACCTTAACTCCCGGTGTCACCCGGCCACAGAGCATGGGACAAAACTCCGAGCCTGCCGAGAGTGTCGGCGGCATGTTGCAAGATATCGGCGTGTCCCACGCCGACAACGCCGCCCAAGCCCCCAGCCCGCAGCTCGATCCGGCCGCGATGCGGGCCAAGTACCGTGACGCGGGCCTCGACGAGAGCGATCTCGCCGCCGACCCCTTCGACCAGTTCGAGCACTGGTTCGCCCAGGCCGTGGACAGCGGGCTGCACGAGCCCAACGCGATGGTCCTCGCCACCGCGGACGCCGCCGGCCGCCCGAGCAGCAGGACGGTGCTGCTCAAGCGGTACGACCGGCGAGGCTTCGTCTTCTTCACCAACTACGGCTCCCGCAAGGGCCGGGACATCGAGGCGAACCCCAGCGTCTCGCTCCTCTTCCCCTGGCACGGCATCGCCCGTCAGGTGATCGTCTCCGGCACCGCGGAGCGCACCGGGCGGGACGAGACGGCCGCCTACTTCAGGACCCGGCCGCACGGCTCCCAGCTGGGCGCGTGGGCCAGCGAGCAGTCGTCGCGGGTGGCCTCGCGCGCCCAGCTCGACCAGCTGTACGCGGAGCTCGCCGACCGCTATCCGGAGGGTGTGGACGTGCCGGCGCCCTCGCAGTGGGGTGGGTACCGGGTGGTTCCGGAGTCCGTCGAGTTCTGGCAGGGCCGGGAGAACCGGCTGCACGACCGGCTGCGGTACGTACGGGCGGGCGGCGCGTGGGCCGTGGAGCGCCTCTGCCCGTAGCGGAAGCCGTGGGACCGTCGCGGAAGCGGGGGGCGGAAAGCCGGGGGGCGCGGGAAAAAGAACGATCCGCGGGCCTGGTCCCCGGCCTCTCGGCCGGGGAGCCGGCCGGACTTACCGGCGGCCCGCGGATCGGGTGACTGCTTGGTATTGCCGGGCGGTGCCGGCACCACACGTCGTGGGACGGCGACCGCTAGGCCGCAGCCACCTCACGCGTCCGGTTGTCATACATCTGCCGAACCACCTCCCTTCTCGTGTGGCCCACACGCTAGGCGCCACCCCCGGGGGATCACAAGCGAATTTCGAAGCGATCCCACGCGCACCAGATTCGGCCGAACCCTATGTGACGGGCGTCACCGTGCAGTTGAATGGTCCGGCGCACGCGACCGGCGCTCACTCTCCTGTGCTGGGGGTACCAGGTGACCACTCACTCCGAGGTTTCCGGCCCGGTTTCGGCCCCCGGCAGGGCCACGACCACCGACGACCGGCTGCTGGCCGCACTGCTCGACGGCATGGAGGCGGCCCTGTTCGCGGTCGACGCCACTGGCCGGATCACCCACTGGAACCGCAAGGCGGAGCGGATGCTCGGCTGGCCGCGCGAGCAGGCCGTGGGCCGGGTCGGGCTCGGCGGCTGGGCGGTGCGGGAGGCCGACGCCGCCGACGTGATGGACCGGCTGATGGCCGCGCTGCGGTCGCCGGACGACGGCGGTGGGCGGCCGTTCCAGGAGTTCCCGCTGGTCAGGAAGGACGGCGGCCGGCTGCTCGTGCGGGCCAAGACCACGGCCGTGCGGGGACCTGACGGCCGGCCGACCGGCGTCTACTGCGCCTTCGGCGAGGCGCAGGCCCAGCTCGACCTCGAGCGGAACTTGGCGCTGAGCGAGGCCCTGCTCGGCGAGTGCGACTCCTGGGGCGCCGTGCTGCTCGACGCCGACCTGCGCACCGTGGCCGTCAACGACGCGGCGGCCGAGGCGCTCGGCGTGACGCCGGTGGACATGCTGGGCGAGCCGCTCGGCGAGTTCTTCGGCGCCGGGCTCGACGAGCTGGAGAGCGGCCTCGAACAGGCGCTCGCCGGCCAGCCGCCGACCGCCCCGGTCGAGCTGTGGCTGACGCTGCTCGACGACGGCTCCCGCGAGGACGCGTTCGGCGAGCTACGGTCCGGCCCGTCGGGGGACGCCCGCCGCTGCCTGGTCAGCGGCTTCCTGCGGCTCGGCGCGCCGGCCGCGCCGGATCCCGCGCCGCTCGGCGTCGCCTGGGTCTTCCAGGACGTCACCCGGGCGAGGCGGCAGGCGCGTGGCGCGGCCAGGCGGCGGTTCAGGGACGAACAGCTCGCGCGCGCCGGCCGGGCGGCGGCCGAGTGCGAGGACCCGCTGGAGGCGGCGGTGCTCCATCTCCACTACGCGCTCGCCGGCTTCGCCGACCACGCGTTGCTCGACACCGTCTCGCCCAGGGCGGCCAACCTGGTGCGCACCGCCGAGAGCCCGGCCGCCTTCGGTACGGCCTCGGCGGCGCGTGGCGTGGCCGTCCGCTACCGGCAGGGGCATCCCGCGCTCCAGGCGCTGGAGCGCGGGATGGCGGTGCGGGCGACCGGTGGCGTCTCCCGGTCCAGCTGGGCGGTGGAGCACCGCTGGCCCAGGGACGCGGAGCACGCGCTGTGCGTGGTGCTGCGCAGCCGGGGCCGGAGCCTGGGGGTGCTGACGTTCCTGCGGGGCGCGAGCCGACGGCCGTTCGACCGGGCGGACGCGGCCTACGGCGAGGACGTGGCGCTGCGGGTGGCGGCGGCGATCGACCTGCACGGTGTTCTCGGGGCCGGGGCCTAGCGACGAGGGCCTAGCGGCGCCAGAGGATGCGGTCGGCGTGCTCGGCGAACACCCGCTCGTTCCACTCGGGGCCGCCGTCCACGTTGGCCGAGCGCAGCAGCGGCGGCTGGATGCCGCGGGCGGCGAGCAGCCCGGCCGCCTCGGCGACCACGGCCTGGAGCAGGGCGCAGGTGACGACGGTCGAGGCGGGCGCGAACGGGGCGTCGATGCCGTCGCTGGTCAGGGTGGTGTCGCCGTAGGGGACACGGCTGTCGAGGACGACGTCGCAGTGGTCCTTGAGGAAGGTGCCGGAGGGATGGCGGGAGCTGGTGAGCTCGGCGTAGCGGGCGGAGGTCGCGCCGATCACGGTGAGGCCGCGGTCCCGGGCGTGGCTCGCCATCTCGACGGGGAGCGTGTTCCGGCCGGAGAGGGAGACGACGATCAGCAGGTCGCCGGCCTCGGCCGGGACGCTGTCGAGCGCGGCGGTGGCCAGGCCGCCGACGTGTTCGAGCGCGCTGCCGAGGGTGGCGGGCGAGACGTCGACGCCGCTGGTGCCCGGCACGGTGAGCAGGTTGACCAGGGCGAGGCCGCCGGCGCGGTAGACCAGGTCGTGGGCGGGAAGCGCGGAGTGCCCGGCGCCGTAGGCGAAGAGACGGCCGCCGGCGGTGACGGTGTCGGCGAGCAGCGTGGCGGCCTTGGCGACGGCGGCGCCCTCGCGGTCGCGAACCTCGCGCAGCAGCTCGATGGCGGCGTCGAGGAAGCGACTGCCGAGACTGGTGGGGGAGCAGTCAGCGCGTGCGTTCTCCGTCACGTCGCACACGGTAATGGTCTGGACCAGAGTGGTGTCAAGATGCCCGCACCGGAACCGTGGAACGGGAACGGTTGTCGGTGACGTGCGTCAGAATTGGAGCAGGGCCACCGCACGAGATATCGAGGGGCACTTTATGTCCGGACTCATCGACACCACCGAGATGTACCTCCGCACCATCCTGGAGCTGGAGGAGGAGGGTGTGGTACCGATGCGTGCCCGCATCGCCGAGCGTCTCGAGCAGAGCGGCCCGACGGTCAGCCAGACCGTCGCCAGGATGGAGCGGGACGGCCTGCTGGTCATCGCCGGCGACCGGCACCTGGAGCTGACGGACGAGGGGCGGCGCCTCGCCCAGCGGGTGATGCGCAAGCACCGGCTGGCCGAGTGCCTGCTGGTCGACGTGATCGGCCTTGAGTGGGAGCACGTGCACGCCGAGGCCTGTCGCTGGGAGCACGTGATGAGCGAGGCCGTCGAGCGGCGGGTCCTCAAGCTGTTGAACCACCCGACCGAGTCGCCGTACGGCAACCCGATCCCGGCGCTCGCCGAGCTTGGCGAGGTGGGCGAGGCCGACCCGTTCCTCTCCGAGGGGATGGTCGCGCTCTCCGAGCTGGACGCGGACGGCGGCAAGACGGTGGTGGTCCGGCGGATCGGGGAGCCGATCCAGACGGACGCGCAGGTCATGCACACGCTGCGGCGGGCCGGCGTCCAGCCGGGCGCCTCGGTCAGCGTCACGGCGGGCTCCGGCGGGTCCGTCCAGGTCGGCAGCGGGGGCGAGGCCGCCGAGCTGGCGCACCACGTCGCGATGCACGTGTTCGTCGCCAAGGGGTGACGCCCAGGCGGCGCGGGCCCGTCCCGGAGGAGTGAGAGCTCTCCGGGGCGGGCCCTTCGTATGGGTCGTCGATCTCACACGGCCTTCGAACGTGTATTCGATATCGTGGTCTTCGGTCATTCGGTCAACCGAGGCTGGAGGAAGGGACGGAGGTCATGGCGCGGTGCGTGGACGTGGCGGGGCACGGCGGCGTGCGGCTCGCGGCATGGGAGTTCACCGAGGCCGGCGCGGCCGGCGCGACCGCCGGGGAACGGCCTGGCGTGCTGCTGCTGCACGGCCTGATGGGCCGGGCCCAGCACTGGGCCTCGGCCGCGGGCTGGCTCTCCCGCCGCTACCGGGCGGTGGCGCTCGACCAGCGTGGCCACGGCCGTAGCGAGAAGCCGGGCAGCTGGCCGCTCGACCGGGACGTCTTCGTGGCGGACGCCGAGGCCGTGATCGAGCGCCTCGGCCTCGGCCGGGTGGCGGTGATCGGGCACGCCATGGGGGCGCTGATCGCCTGGCGGCTTGCGGCGCGCCGCCCCGACCTGGTGCGGGCGCTCGTCATCTGCGACATGCGGGCCGCCGCGCTCGGCGCGGTCTCCCAGCGGGAGCTGCGCGGCTGGCTCTCCTCCTGGCCACTGCCCTTCGCGAGCCGGGCCGCCGCGAGGCGCTGGTTCGGCGAGGAGGACCCCTCCCTCGAACGCCCGAACCCGGCCCGCGGCGAGTTCTTCGCGGCGGTCATGGCCAAGCGCGCCGACGGCTGGCGGCCGGGCTTCTCCCGCCGCCAGGTGCTGATCGCCAGGGAGGGCTTCGCCCACGACGCCCACTGGGACGAACTGGCCGGCGTCAGCTGCCCGACGCTCGTGATCCGCGGCGTCGACGGCGTACTCGGGCGCGCCGAGGCCCAGGAGATGGTCCGCGTCCTCCCCGCCGGCCGCTACGCCGACATCCCCGACGCCGGCCACCTCGCCCACCTCGAACGCCCCCACGAATGGCGCGCCATCGTCGAACCCTTCCTCACCGAGACGGCCCCCCTGCGCTCGGCCTGAGCGGCGAGCCCAGCCACCCCCGGCCTGCGGCCCCCTGGCGGGCTTCGCCTGGCCTGCGGCCGGCCGCTGTGCGGCTTATGGCGTTGCGCCGGCCGGCGGGCTTGGCCCGGCTTGCTCGGCCGCTGCGCGGCCCGCGCCATCGGCGGCCGCGGCCGGCCCTTCGCCGTTGTGCGGCGGGCTGTGACGGCGTCCATCCCGGAGACCGCGACCTGCTCGCCGAAGCTCTTCCACAGCCTCCGCACCCGCACGGCCACCGGCGCCTCGGCCGAGGCGCCGGCCGGGGCCGTGGCCGAGGCGCCGGCCGGGGCCGTGGCCGATTCATCCGCGAACTCCCCGTTGTCCCGCATGCTCCTCACCCTAGAGGGAGCCACTGACGGCGAGGAGCGGGCCGGACAACGGAGCGTCAGGTCAGCGCGGTTCCTGGCCGCACGCGTAGGCCAGCGGCGCGAGCAGGTCCTCCACGTCAGGCAGCCACCGGTTGGCCGAGCTCGGCGGGCGCACCCACTGGACCGAGCCGCGCGCCCCGACGCGGGTCGGCGGCGCGGCCACGAAGTCGCCCTCGCCCCGCACCGTCAGCTCGGTAGCCATCGCCGCCCAGCCCAACTTCCGCAGCAGCGCCGGGACCTTGGGCGCGCTGCCCGGCGCCACGAAGAACTGCATCCGGCCGAACGGCGTCTGCGTCACAGGACCGAGCGTCCCGCCCAACCGCTCCATCCTGGCCAGCGCCAGGCAGCCCGCCGTCTCCGACACCTCCAGCACGTCGAAGGAGCGGCCGGTCGGCAGCAGGATCGCGGCACGCGGCTCCTCCGTCCACAGCCGGCGGGCCGCGGCCACGCTTCCCGTCGCCTGCGCGGTCCAATCGGGGCGCGTGGGGTGTGCGCCGGGCGCGCGGCACCCGGGGACGGCGCACGAACAGGCGACCCTGCCGTGGCTGGTCTCGAGCCAGGCGCCGGGCAGGACGTCCCAGCGGCGCTCGTCGGTGTAGCGGACGGCGTGCTCGCGCAGCGATTCGGCACGTGGGACGGTCAGGGTCGGGGACATCGAGGACATGGGGGACACAGTCGGTCTGGTGGCTCGCGGGGAGACTCCGATGGGCTTATCCACACCCGCCCCAACGCTCATTGCTCCGGATGGGTTACGGCCCGGCGCGCGACTGGCGTGTTCCGGTCGGTCACGCACGCGGGGCGCATCGGTGCATCCACAGGGGCATACGGGATGGAGTCGGGGCTGTACGGGCAGTGATGTGCCGGGATCTCCCCGGGCAGCCCGTCAGCAAGGGAGCCGGTGATGACTGCCAGACCGTCCGCGAGTTTTCTCCCCCCGGCCACGGCCGGAAGGCGCCACCAGGGTGTGCCACCCGCCCGCCAGCCGAACGAGAGACTGCTGGCCCTCATCCGCGAGGCCGGCTGCTCGAACGCGGGGCTCGCCCGCCGCGTCAACATGTGCGCCGCCGAGCGTGGACTCGACTTCCGCTACGACAAGACGTCCGTGGCGCGCTGGATCCGCGGCCAACAGCCGCGCGGCCGCGCCCCCGAGATCATCGCCGACGCGATCGGCCGCAAGCTCGGCCGCACGGTCACCGTCGACGAGATCGGCATGGGCGCCGCACGCCAGCCCACCTCGGCCGTCGGCCTGCACTTCGCCGCCGACCTCGCCGAGAGCGTCGACCAGGCGGCCGAGCTGTGGCGCTCCGACGTCGTCCGCCGGGAGGCGGCCGACGCGACCGGGCCCTGCGCGGCCGGGGGCGCCCAGGTCGCGCCCTCCGCGCTGGTCGAGCCGAGCCGCGACTGGCTCATCACCCCCGCCGACACCGAGGTGGCCAGCGCCTCGGGACCGCGCGTCGGCAGCGCCGACGTGGAGGCCGTGCTGGCGACCACGGCCGCCCTGATCGACCTGGACCGCCGCTGGGGCGCGGGACACGTCAGGCCGGTCGTCGTGCACTACCTCAACAGCGTGGTCGCCGGGCTGCTGGGCGGCTCCTACCGGGAGACGGTGGGCCGCGAGCTGTTCGGCGCCGCCGCCAGGCTTACCGAGCTGGCCGGCTACATGGCCATCGACACCGGCCTCCCCGGGCTCGCCCAGCGCTACTACATCCAGGCGCTGCGGCTCGCCCAGGCGGCCGGCGACCGGGGCTTCGGCGGCTATGTGCTGGCGGCCGGAATGAGCCATCTCGCCGCCGAACTCGGCAACCCGCGCGAGGTGATCCAGCTCGCCAGGGCCGCCCAGGAGGGCACCCGCGGCCAGATCACGCCGAGGGCCGAGGCGCTGTTCCTGGCCGCCGAGGCCCGCGGGCACGCACAGCTCGGCGACCGCGAGAGTTGTCGTCGGGTGGCCGCGGCCGCGCTGGCCGCGTTCGAGCGGGCGAGCGGCGAGTCGGGCGACGACCCGGCCTGGATCGCCCACTTCGACGGCGCCTACCTCGCCGACGAACTCGCGCACTGCCACCGGGACCTGGGCCAGGGCAGGGCCGCCCAGCAGCGCGCCACCGAGGCGCTGGCCGGCCACCCGCCGGGCCGGGCGCGGCGCCGCGCGGTCGGGCTGCTGCTGCTCGCCACCGGCCAGTTGCAGGAGGGTGATCTCGAACACGCCTGCCAGACCGCGAACGAGGCCGGCACTCTGTTGCGCGGGCTGCGATCGGGGCGTGGCTCGACGTACTTCGCTGACTTCAGGGCCCGCCTCGAGCCGCACCGGGCCGAGCCACGGGTGCGGGAGTTCGCGGCGCGCTGGCAGTCGCCTTGAGCCTCGAGCGACTTGACGTCCGGGCCACGGCGCGACGACTCTCCTCGGGAGCCGGTAGCGTGGCCCGGCGAATCGGCCTGGAACGAACGAGGAGCCCTGGGTGACCACCCACAGCGGACGGGACGACGAGGCCCGTGAGGGCGTGATACTGCCCCCGGTGAACCCCCCGGCGAACAGCGAGACCTGGCCGCCTACCC
>NZ_SMKC01000159.1 GCF_004348315.1 Streptomyces sp. 8K308
CGGCCACCCGCCGTCAGCCCCGCCCGGCCCGCGGCAGGCCGGCCCTAGCGTCGGTGCTCCGGCTCGTAGACGCTGAACTCCTCGAGCAGCTCCTCCTCCCGCAGCAGCGCCGTGCGGGCGTCTTGGCCGCGGTGGCGGGCGACGTCGGTCGCCAGGGCCTGGACGAGCGCGGTGAAGGCGGTCAGCGACCGCAGTACCGAGGGCCCGGACGCGTCGACGTAGAAGACGTGCTCGGCCGAGGCGGCGAGCGGCGACGCCGGGTTGTCCGTGAGCGCCACGCAGAGCGCGCCCCGCGCCCGCGCCCAGGAGGCGGCGCGCACGGTGTCGGCCGAGTAGCGGTGGATGGCGATGGAGACGAAGCAGTCGCCGGCCCGCACCCGTCTCAGCTCGTCCGTCAGGGCGCCGGCGCCCGGCGTGACGGTGGCCACCTCCTCGCGCAGCATCCGCAGCAGGTAGCCGAGCAGGTAGGCCGGTGCGTGGCACTTCCGCAGGCCCATCACGTGCACGCGCGGCGCCTCGGCCAGCGCCTTGACGGCCTCCTCCCAGGTGGCCCGGTCTATCTGCGCGAAGCTGCGGGTGATGTTGGCCCGGTCGAGGACCACGGCCTGGTCGAGCAGGTCGCCCTCGCCGCCGCCGAGCTGCTCGAGCGTGCTGTAGCGCCGCAGCAGCTGCGCCTGCTCGCGCAGCCGCTCGCGGCAGAGCCGGGTGAGCCCCGGGTAGCCCTCGAGCCCGAGGCTGGTGGCGAACCGCACCACGGTGGCCTCGTTGACGCCGACCGCGGAGGCGAGTTCGGAGACCGTCATGAACGCGACGCCCTCGGGGTCCGCCATCACGCGCTCGGCCAGCAGCCGTTGCGAGCGGGTGAGCGTGGCGCGGCGCTCCTGAAGCAGGGCGAGCAGCTCTTCGAAGTTCCGGGGGAGCCGAGGGTTCCGGGGTACGAGGGCCATGCAGGGGATTCTGCCCCGTACGGGCGGTTCGGCAGGCGGCGTTCGGCCGCCGCCGCACCACCCTGGCCCTCGCCAGGCCCCGCAAGGCCCTAGGCTTCGCGTATGCGAGCCGACGCTTCGGAAATGGTGCTGGCCGGTGTCATCCTCGGCTTGGCCTTCATCGCCCTCATCGCCTACGTCGCCCGCGTCCTACAGGGTTCGCACCATCGGCTGCCGCGCGTGATCGTGGCCTCCGGGGTGCTGATCGGGACCCTGCCCGCGGTCGTCTACACCCTCTACCGTTCGCTGACCATCACCGCCTGAGCGGTCCTTGCCCTACCCGAGCAGCGCGGCGATCACCGTGAGCGTCGGCACCGCCAGGACCGTGGAGAGCAGGATGGACTCCCGGGCGAGCCGGACGCCGGTGGCGTAGCGGGAGGCGTAGGTGAACAGGTTCTGCGCGGCTGGCAGCGCCGCCGTGACGACGACGTTGAGCTGCTCGGTGGCGTCGAGCCGGAAGACGCCGGCGGCGATGGCCCAGGCGATCAGCGGGTGGATCACGGACTTCAGCGCGACCGAGGCCAGCACCGGCCACCGCTCGGGCCCGCGCCCTGGCAGCGCGGAGCCGCGCAGCGAGATGCCGAACGCGAGCAGCACGGCCGGCACCGCCATGTTGCCGATCAGGGTGGCCGGTTCGAGCAGGGTGGTGGGCACCGACCAGCCGCTCGCGGCCACCGCGACGCCGCTGAGCGAGCCGGCGACCACCGGGTTGCGGAACGGGGTGGCGACCCGCTGCCAGACGGTGCGGCGCTCGGCGGCGGGCGCGACCAGGTCGAGCACGGTCAGGGCCACGGGCGTGATCGTCAGCTGCTGGAGCAGCAGCACGGGCGCGACGAGCGAGGCGTCGCCGAGCACGTAGACGGCGATCGGGATGCCGAGGTTGCCGGCGTTCACATAGCTGGAGCACAGGGCGCCGATGGTGGTGCGGCCCACGCCCCAGCGCCGGACGACGCCGAGGGCGACGAAGATCCCGGCGACGGCGAGCGTGCTCAACGCGGTCACCAGCAGGGACGGCGAGAAGACCAGCGTCAGGTCGGCCTGCGCCAGGGTGACGAAGAGGAGCGCGGGGGTGGCGACGTGGAAGGCGAGCCTCGTGAGCACCTCGCGGCCGTTCTCGCCGAGTGAGCCGCGCCGGCCGAGGAGGTAGCCCGTGCCGATGACGCTCGCGATGATCGCGAACCCCGTGATCACCCCGCCCATATATCGAACCCTCGGACGAATCTTTCGATCGGTCAATATGATCTCGGATCCCGAGATCGGGGCAAAGGCTGCGCTAACGTCACATTTCATGACAGCACTCACCGCCGCCGCGCTGGCCGCGGCCGCCGCCCTCGTCCTCCCCCTCCATCCCGCCTCGCCCACCGCGCCCGCCGCCGCCGAACCCACGCTGCCGGAACTCCTGGTGGCCGGCACCACGGCCGAGGGCGCCACGCGCCACCTGGCGGCGTTCCAGCGCATCGCCGACCAGGCCGACGGCAACCGCGCCGCCGGCACCGCCGGCCACGAACGCTCGGCCCAACACGTCGGCACGCTGCTCGCCGACGCCGGCTACGACGTCGAGTACCAGCGCTTCACCTTCCCCTACCGCGAGCCGGTCGCCGAGCGGCTCACCCAACTCACCCCGGTGGAGCGTGAGATCCCGGTGCGGCTGCTGTCGTACACCGCCAACACCCCGGCCGGCGGCGTTCAGGCCCCGCTGGCCGCCGCGGGCGACGGCTGCGAGCCCGAGGACTTCGGCCCCGACCTCGCGGCCGGCGCGCGCATCGCCCTGATCGAGCGCGGCGGCTGCACCTTCGCGCGGAAGGTCGCCAACGCGGCGGGCGCCGGCGCGCTGGGCGCCGTCGTCTACAACAACGCGCCCGGCGCGCTCTCCGGCACCCTGGGCGAGCCGGCCGCCGGCCTGCTCCCGGCCGGCACCGTCTCCCGGGAGGACGGCCTCGCCCTCGCCGACGAACTGGCCGCCGGGCGCGAGGTCACGCTGCGCCTGGAGATCGAGGAGCTTTCCGAGGAGCGCGAGACCGTCAACGTGCTCGCCGAGTCGCCGCAGGGCGACCCGGCGCGGGTGGTGATGGCCGGCGCCCACCTGGACTCGGTGCTCGCGGGGCCCGGCCTCAACGACAACGGCTCCGGCTCGGCCGGGCTCCTGGAGACCGCGCTCCGGCTCGCCGAGGTGGACCCGGCCGGCGAACTCACCGCGCACCGGGTGCGGTTCGCGTTCTGGTCGGCCGAGGAGCTCGGGCTGCTCGGCTCGCGGCACTACGTCACCGAACTCCCCGAGGCGGAGCGGGAGCGGATCGCGCTCTACCTCAACTTCGACATGATCGCGTCACCCAACCACGGACTGTTCGTCTACGACGCGGACGCCGAGCGCGACGACCCCGTCTCCGCCGCCATCGCCGACGACCTCACCGACTTCCTCGGCGAGCGCGGGCTGCCGGCCCGCCCCACCCCGTTCGACGGCCGCAGCGACTACGGCCCCTTCCTCGACGCCGGCATCCCGGCCGGCGGCACCTTCACCGGCGCCGAGGGTCTGAAGTCGGCCGCCGAGGCCGAGCTCTGGGGCGGCGCCGCGGACGCCCCCTACGACCCCTGCTACCACGCCGCCTGTGACGATCTCGACAACATCAGCCAACCCGCGCTGGACGCGAACGTGAAGGCGATCGCCCACGCCGTCGGCAGCTACGCGACGCGATTGCCCGATACGTCACCCTGACACGAGGCTGCGGTGGAAGGGCCCAGCCCGGTAGGCTCTCCGTGTGATCTTCAAGCGCATCGGAAACGGACGACCGTACCCTGACCACGGCCGGGACAACACCCGGCAGTGGGCAGACGTCGCGCCGCGCCCCGTGCGTCTTGACCAGCTCGTCACCACCAAACAGCAGCTCGACCTCGAGACCCTGCTCGCCGAGGACTCCACCTTCTATGGGGACCTCTTCGCCCACGTCGTGAAGTGGCAGGGCGACCTCTACCTGGAGGACGGGCTGCACCGGGCCGTGCGGGCGGCCCTCCAGCAGCGCCAGGTGCTGCACGCCCGCGTGCTGGAGCTCGACTGAGCCGTTCGGGGTGTGGCGATCCTTTCAGCAGATCATTTATTGGGCTCGGGTCGCGGGCGTGGCTACGCTGCGGCCATGAGCATGCTGACGCCCCCTGGCATGGGCGGCAAGAAGTTCCGCGTCACGGGTAACCATTACCCGAGGATGCGTCGCCCGCGCCGCCGCCGGAAAGTTCTCGCCGCCCTCTCCATCACCAGCGTGCTCGGCCTGCTCGGCTACGGGACGCTGCAGCTCGTCGACGTCTTCTCCGGCGACGAGGACACCGAGCGCACCGCCCCCGCCACCTCCGGCCGCCCTCAGTCCGGCACCAACTGCGCGCCCGAGCAGCCCGAGGAGCGGCGCGTCGAGCCGCCGGAGCCGTCCGCGATCACCGTCAACGTGTTCAACGCCACCCAGCGGACCGGCCTGGCCCAGGCCACGGCGGACGCGCTCGCCGAACGCGGCTTCACCATCGGCGAGGTCGCCAACGCGCCCGAGGAACTGGACGGCAAGGTCGAGGGGACGGGGCTGCTGCTCGGCACCACGGCGGCCGAGGAGGCGGGCGCGCTGACCGTGCTCGCCACCCAGCTCGAGGGCGCCGAGACCGACCAGAACCGCCCGGGCCAGCGGGCGAACACCGCCGAGTCCGTCGACCTGGTGATCGGCGAGAACTTCCAGGAGCTGACTGCGGAGGAGGAGGCCGACCGCCGCCTCGCCGAACTGACCGAGCCCTCGCCCACCCCCACCGACGAAGCGGGCGAGGCCGAGACACCCGTCTGCTAGGGCCTGTTGCGAAAGCCGCGTCGGATCAGCCCGCGTCGTCAGACGCGGTGCTCCCCCGGGCTTCGTCCGGGTGGGGGTGCCCCCTGCACGGAGTGCTCGGGGGAGCGCCCCCATTCGCCTCGCTCAAGACGCCCCACCCGGCGGAGCCGCACATCGGCGGCAGCGCAGCTCATACGTGACCGTACGCGCGCAGCGCCCGACATGCCCCACGCCGCGGCGCGGGGTAACGGCGAGGTGCCGTAGCTGGCGGCGCGGGCCCGGCGGGGCTTTCGCGACAGGCCCTAGGCGCGCCCGGTCAGGACACCGTGCCGTACATGCGGTCGCCGGCGTCGCCGAGGCCGGGGACGATGAAGCCCTGCTCGTTCAACCGCTCGTCGAGGGCGCCCGTGACCACCGTCACCGGCGCGCCCGACAGCTCGGTCTCAAGACGCTCCACGCCCTCAGGCGCCGCCAGCAGACACAGCACCGTCACATCGTCCGCACCGCGCCCTATCAGCTCGCGGACGGCCGCGACCAGCGTGCCGCCGGTGGCCAGCATCGGGTCGAGCACGTACACCTGGCGCCCCGACAGGTCCTCCGGCATGCGGTTCGCGTAGGTCGAGGCCTGCAGCGTCTCCTCGTCCCTGATCATGCCGAGGAAGCCCACCTCAGCCGTCGGCAGCAACCGGACCATGCCGTCGAGCATGCCGAGACCGGCCCGTATGATCGGCACGACCAGCGGACGGGGATGGGAGAGTCGCACACCCGTGGTCTCCGCCACCGGCGTGGTGATATCCACCAGCTCGGTGCGGACGTCACGGGTCGCTTCGTATGCCAGCAAGGTGACGAGCTCGTCGGCCAGCCGCCGGAACGTAGGGGAGTCGGTACGCGCATCGCGCAGCGTGGTCAGCTTGTGCGCCACCAGCGGGTGGTCGACGACATGGGTCCGCATGCCGTCGACAGTACCGAACACCTCTGACACCCCAGGACTGACCGGCGGGTTTCCCGTTGTGACCCCCCGGTGGACAAAGGACGGCGACGGCGTGGAGAGTGGTGCATGGAGGAAGGCGAGGGCATATGCCCCTGAGCCAGCCGCGCCGCGTCCGTGTCCGTCTGCCGTATCCGTCTGCGCTGGACCAAGCGCAAGCGAACATTCCGTTGGTGAACTGCCGAGTTACCCGACAGCGCACCCCTTTTCTGCCACGATGCAGGTGGCACTGCCAAACCGAGTGGGGAGAGTCACGGTGTATTTCGCCGCACTGCTCGCGCGGACCGATGATGGTTGGGAAGCGAGTGATACAGAGCTCGACGACGTCGAGACCCTGGACGAGTTGGCCGAGTTGGCCCGCGAATCCGCCGCCAGTGACGACGACACGGTGCTCGTCTACGTCGGGCAGGAGGGCGCCTGGTTCGGCCTCGTCCGCGTGGACGGCGAGGACGACCCGCGCGTCTTCGTCTCCGACGGCACCCGTGCCAAGCGGAGCGCCTACGGCGAGCTGCTGCTGACCGACGAGCTCCTCGGCCGCGAGCCGGAGGCCGGAGACGCGCTCGATCAGCTGGACCTCGACGGCACGGAGGACGGCCCCACCGAGGACGACGACGACCCGGTGAGCTCCGACGCCGTGCCGAGCGGCCCGGTCGGCGACGCCGGCCTGCTGGCCGACTTCGGCATCGAGGCCGACACCGTGTTGAAGCTCACCCCGGACGACGCCCTGGGTGACATCGCCGACGCGCTCGGCTGCGCCGACCTCCTGGAGGCCATCAGGTGACACGGGTGACGACCGGAACGTGACCGATCCGCTGCGCGACCCGTGGCGGCCGGCGATGCGCCAGGCGCTCGCCGAGGCCGCCGCGGCACGGGAGACGGGCGACGTGCCGGTCGGCGCCGTCCTGCTCGGGCCCGGCGGCCCCGAGGGCGAACCGCTCGGCCTCGGCCGCAACGCGCGTGAGGCCACCGGCGACCCCACCGCGCACGCCGAGGTGCTCGCGCTGCGCGCGGCGGCCGCCGCCACGGGGGACTGGCGGCTGTCCGGCTGCACGCTGGTCGTCACGCTTGAGCCGTGCACCATGTGCGCCGGCGCCAGCGTCCTGGCCCGCGTCGACCGCGTGGTCTACGGCGCCGTCGACGCCAAGGCCGGCGCGGCCGGCTCGCTCTGGGACGTGCTCCGCGACCGCCGTCTCAACCACCGTCCCGAGGTGATCGGCTCCGTCCTCGCCGAAGACTGCGGCCGGCTCCTCACCGACTTCTTCCGCACCCGCTGACTGTCCGCTGACCCCAATCCGGTTCGGCGCAGCGCCCCGAGTGGGATAGGCTTCCCCTCGGTAGCGTGTCCGAGCGGCCGAAGGAGCTCGCCTCGAAAGCGAGTGTGGGGGTGACTCCACCGAGGGTTCAAATCCCTCCGCTACCGCTGTGAGCAGCACAGACGCCGAGGGGCGGCCCCTGTTGGGGCCGCCCCTCGGCGCGTCCGTCTCAGTTTCCGTCCGTCTCGGGGGCCGTCTCGTGCGGGGTACCGGCCGCTCGGCGCCCGACTTGACCCTCACGTTGCGTGAGGCTGAAGGGTGGGGTGCATGAGCGACTACTACAACGCGTTCGAGATGAGCCCCGTGCCCGCCCCCGGCCCGGACGCGGTTCCGCCGGAGCCGTTCCGTGGCATCTACGGAATGCCGGCGTTCGCGACGATCCCCACGAACGACCTGGCGGCGTCGGTGGACTTCTGGGTTCGTGGACTCGGGTTCATCGAACTGTTCAGCATCCCCGGCGGGATCGTGCATCTGCGCCGGTGGGCGTTCCAGGACGTACTCCTCGTCCCGGCGGGGGACGTTCCGGAGCAGGCACCGGCGATGAGCCTCAGTTTCGCCTGCGTGCTAAGCCAGGTCGACTCCCTTGTCGAGGCCTGTCGAGCGGTGCGCCCGGACTCGGTCGACGGCCCACGGGACACTCCCTGGAGCACCCGCGACGTGACGGTGATCACCCCAGAGAACGCGCGGATCGTCTTCACCGCGGCCAGGCCCATCGATCCGGCGAGTGAGGAGGCGCGGAACCTCGCGGCCGTCGGGATCACCCCACCGGGCGTCGGCCGCGGCGACAATGCGGAGCATGCCTGATGCCACCGACGCCGACGGCCTGACCGTAGGTCAGGTCTCGGCGCGCCTTGGGGTGACGGTCCGCGCGCTGCACCACTGGGACGAGATCGGTCTCGCGCGACCGTCGCTGCGCACGGCTGCCGGATACCGGCTCTACACCGCCGATGATCTGGAACGCCTGCACCGCATCGCCGTCTACCGTGAGATCGGTCTCGGCCTGGACAGGATTCAGGCCGTCCTCGACGACTCGACCGTGGACGTGCTCAGTGCGCTGCGCGCGCAACGCGCCCAGGTCGACGAACGGATCGCCCGCCTCAAGCAGCTCGGCGCCGGCCTTGACCGGATGATCGACGCCCACGAGCGCGGCCTGCTGCTGACCGTCGAGCAGCAGGCCGCGATCTTCGGCCCGCAGTGGAACCCGGACTGGCCCGCCAAGGCACGTCAGCACTACGGAGACACGACGCAGTGGCGGCAGTACGCCGAACGCTCGGCCGCTCGCGGCCCTGAGGAATGGCAGGCCGTCGCCGACGCCGTCGCCGGCCTCGACCGCGACCTCGCGGACGCGATGGACGCCGGCGTCACCCCCGGCAGCCCGGAGGCGAACCAGCTCGTCGAGCGGCACCGCTCCGTCTTCGCCTCGTTCTTCCCCCTCACCAGGGAGATGCAGGTCTGTCTCGGCCGCATGTACGAGGCCGATCCGGGATTCGCCGCCCACTACGACGGCGTCCGCGCCGGCCTCACCACGTGGTTCCGCCAGATCATCGACGCCAGCGCCCGCGCCCACGGCATCGACCCGGACACCGCGACCTGGCAGTAGCGCGTGTCCAACGGCTATCTTCCGTCCCGGAGGCGAACGGCACCGAGGGCGGAAGGGCAGGTGGGGTATGACGTTGGCGCGGGCGCGCAGGGCCGCGTTGTTCCTGTTGAGCGTGCTGGTGTTCTACTCGATCGTGAGCTACCCCAGCCGCTCGGCCGACTTCGCCGAGCTGGCGTTCACGGCGGTGGCGGACGCGGCGGCCGGGATCGGCGATCTTGTGACCGGTTCAGCCGACTAACACGGGGTTTGCCGGTGCTTGCACACAACGGATATGTCTTGTGATGCTATGACTGCCTTTGTGTGGCTATTGCGGCTAGTGCACCGTTAGGGGTGGTCGGCAGGTGGCGGCGACGGGGACCCGGGGTGCGAAGGCGCGCGCGTTGACGCAGGCGCTCTTCGAGCGGCTGACCGCCCTGGAGCCCGGGACCGCCGAGCACGCCAGGGTGCGGGGGGCGCTGATCGAGGCGAACCTGCCGCTGGTCCGCTTCGTGGCGCTGCGCTTCCGCAGCCGCAACGAGCCGCTCGAGGACATCGTCCAGGTCGGCACCATCGGCCTGATCCACGCCATCGACCGCTTCGACCTGGAGCGCGGTGTGCAGTTCGCCACCTTCGCCATGCCGACGATCGTCGGCGAGATCCGGCGCTACTTCCGGGACAGCGTGCGCACCGTGCACGTGCCGCGCCGGCTGCACGAGCTGTGGGCTCAGGTGCGGACGGCCGCCGAGGACCTGACGGTGACGCTCGAGCGGCACCCGACTCCGGCCGAGATCGCCGAGCGGCTGCGGATCCCGGAGGACGAGGTGCTCGCGAGCATGGACGCGGGCCGCGCCTACCGGGTCTCGTCGCTCGAGGCGGCCAAGGAGCGGGAGGACGGCGGGCAGGGCCCGATCGACCGGCTCGGCTACGAGGACCCGGGGCTCGCCGACGTCGAGCACCGGGCGCTGGTGCGGCACCTGCTGGTCCAACTCCCCGAGCGGGAACGGCGGATCCTGCTGATGCGCTACTACCGAAACCTCACCCAGTCGCAGATCAGCGCCGAGTTGGGGATGTCGCAGATGCACGTGTCCCGGCTGCTGTCGCGAAGCTTCACCCGGCTGCGCTCCGCAAATCCGATCGAGAACTAGGTCGGAAGAAGGACCCAACTCCGGGAACTCACACATCAGCTGTGCCGTTTTATCGACATGAAGCTACATCGCGTTGATGACACGTGACATTCTGTTGGAACCGTGTTTGCCGTGGCGGCAGAGCCGGTATCTCCACGAGGGCGCGTTGTCTCGTCGAGTGTCACCGTCAGCGCGCCGCCGCGACCCGTCCACGACCTAAGGGGGTGGCATGTCCGTAGAACTGGGCAGCTCCAAGGTGCTCACCACGACCGGCACGCCGCATGTTCCCGCGCCGCACGTACCCTCGTTGCCGCACGAAGCTCCCGCGGAGACCGACAACCTCGATACCCGCACCCTCTCCCGTTCACTCTTCCAGCGGCTCGCCACGCTCGAGGCGGACAGCCCGGAGCGCGCCTACGTCCGCGACACCCTGATCGAGCTGAACCTGCCGCTCGTGCGGTACGCGGCCGCCCGGTTCCGCAGCAGGAACGAGCCGATGGAGGACATCGTCCAGGTCGGCACCATCGGCCTGATCAAGGCGATCGACCGCTTCGACTGCGAGCGGGGCGTGGAGTTCCCGACGTTCGCGATGCCCACCGTGGTCGGGGAGATCAAGCGGTTCTTCCGTGACACGTCCTGGTCGGTGCGGGTGCCGCGCCGGCTCCAGGAGCTGCGGCTCGCCCTCACCAAGGCGAGCGACGAACTGTCCCAGCGCCTCGACAGGTCGCCGACCGTGCCCGAGCTCGCGGCCTGCCTCGGCGTCTCGGAGGACGAGGTCGTCGACGGCCTCGCCGTGGGCAACGCGTACACGGCGAGCTCGCTCGACTCCCCATCGCCCGAGGAGGACGGCGGTGAGGGCTCCCTCGCCGACCGCCTGGGCTACGAGGACACGGCCCTGGAGGGCGTGGAGTACCGGGAGTCCCTGAAGCCGCTGCTGGCCCGGCTGCCGGCCAGGGAGCGGCGCATCATCATGCTGCGCTTCTTCGGGAACATGACGCAGTCCCAGATCGGCGAGGAGGTCGGCATCTCGCAGATGCACGTCTCCCGGCTGCTGACCCGCACGCTCGCGCAGCTGCGCGAGGGCCTGACGGCCGAGGAGTGAGGAGGCCCGGACCGGCGGTCGGCCGCCGGTCCGGGACGAGGGCGCGAGGCGCCCCCACACACACGTGGTGCGGCGCCTCAGCTGAATGCCAGCCAGGCCACCACGGCCAGCACGGTGATCGCGCCCGCGATGCCCAGGATGACGCCGATCCTGGGCCCAGAGGACTGTGGCGCCGCGGGCGTCGGCTGCCGACCCGCAGTGCCGCCCGGGGTCCCTCCCTGGTCGACGAACGCCTGGAACATCTGCGTGCTGCCGGCCGGGTCCGGTTGGTTCGAGCCCTGCGGCGCTTGGGGGTTGTGAGCCATGCCTGCCGACCCTAGCGAACCCCAGCCGGAGCGGAACAGCCCGGTCCGCCTCGTGACGAGCGACTGGTTCGGTCCTGAGGCCCGAATTGAGCTGAGCCAATGCCCATGTCGTGTACGTGAGACCTTGCTCACCCCCCACATCTCCGCCGGCTGCTCACCGGCGCCCTGCTGCTCGCCCTGGCCGGCGCGCTCCTCCAGTCCCCGGCGGCCGGTGCGCGTACACCTCGGCCCGCCTCAACACCGCGGGCCGGTTCACGGCGCGGTACGGCCACGTCGAGGCCCGGATGCGGACACCCCGCGGCCAGGGCATGTGGCCCGCGTTCCGGATGCTGGGCAACGACATCGGCCAGATCGGCTGGCCGGCCAGCGGCGAGATCGACGTGTTGGAGAACGTCGGCTTCCGCACCTTCGCCGTCGACTGGTCGCCCGGCCGGATCAGCTGGTCCGTGGACGGGCAGGTGCACCAGACCCGCACCCCGGCAGACCTGGGCGGCGACCCCTGGGTCTCCGACAAGCCGTTCTTCCTGATGTCCAACCTCGCGGTCGGCGGCTACTGGCCGGGCAACCCGGACTCCACCACCGTCTTCCCGCAGCGGCTGGTCGTCGACCACGTCCGGGTCAGCACCTCGGACGCCGGCGCGCGCACCGGGCCGATCGCCGGGCTCGGCGGGCAGTGCGTGGACGTCGCGGGTGCCAACACCGCGAACGGCACCCCGTCCAGCTGTACGACTGCAACGGCACCGCCGCGCAGTCCTGGACGGTGGGCGCCGACGGCACGCCGCGCGCTGGGCAAGTGCCTCGACGTGGTGGACGGCGGCACCGGCGACGGCATTCGGGTCCAGCTGTGGACCTGCGCGGGCACCGCCAACCAGAAGTGGACGGCGCCCTGACGCCCGGCCGGGTCGCTACGGCGTCACCGCCAGCCTGAGCACCGGCACCCCGGTGAGCGTGCGGACCTCGAGCCACTCGATGGCGGCCCGCGACATCGGGGTGCCGACCGTCATCGAGGCGCTGTTCTCCGGCAGCGCGCGCCAACTGGCCAGCTCCTCGGTCTCCCCGTCCCTGCCGACGGCGACCAGCACGTAGGCGCCGCCCTCGCCGTCGCCGTACTGGCACTCCATCTCCACCCTGGTGCCCCAGTCGGCCTCCACGAGCGACACGTCCGCCCGCACCGGCCAGTCGCCCAACGGCGTCATCGGGCCGCCGGCCACCACCGGCGGCCCGCCGTCCGGCACGCCGCCCTCGTCGCCCGAGCCGTCCGCACCGCCGGCGAACACCGCCGAGAACACCAGCGCGAGACAGGCCGCGAGCGCCAGCACGGCCGCGGAGACCGTGGCCGTGAACCGGCGACGGCGCTCCCTCGCCACCCGGGTCAGCAGCCCGGGCAGCAGGTCGGGCGGCGCCGGCTCGACGCCGGCCGCGACGAGACCGTCCGGGTCGGCCTGGCTGAGCAGCCCTGGCATGCCGGCCAGTTGGCGCACCGACTCGGCGCAGCGGTCACAGGTCCGCAGGTGCTCCTCGAAGTCCGACCTGTCCTGCGGGGAGAGCGCGCCGAGCACATACGCGCCGTCCCAGGTCTCGAACGGGTCGACGCCCGCTGCCCCCACCCCGTTCATCGGGTCACGCCCTTCTCCTCGAGCACCAGGCGCAGCGCACGGAGGGCGTAGTGCGTCCGGGATTTGATCGTTCCTTCCGCGACGCCGAGGCGGGCGGCGGCCTCGGCCACCGAGTACCCCTGGAAGTAGCAGAGGGTCAGCACCTCGCGGTGGCGCGCGGAGAGCTCCGCGAGGGCGTCGGCGACCAGCCAGCCCTGCACCGCGCGCTCCGTGTCGTCGGGCACGGCGAGCTCGGGGGGCTCGTCAGTGGTTATCTCGGAGCGCGCCGCCGCCGAGCGCCACCCGTCGATGACGATGCGCCGGGCGACGGTGAACAGCCAGGCGCGCGCCGAGCGCGCGGTCTGGTCGAGCACGCCGGGGTGACGCCAGGCGCGCAGCAGCGTCTCCTGGGTCACGTCCTCGGCCCTCGCCCGGTCGCCGCCGGTGAGGTGCAGGGCGAACGACCAGAGCGCGGCGGCGTGTTGCTCGTGCAGGGCACGCATCAACTCGTCCTCCGCGGCATCGCTCATGCCTGCCCGCCCTGGCCTTGCCCGTGACCCTCGCCCTGGAGGCCGCCGCGGTGCCGGCCCCGCCGGGCCGCGGCCGACGCACGGTCCCCCGACCGCGCCCCGGCGACGTACCGCCGCGCCAGCAGGACCAGGCCGAAGACCACGCAGGCCGCCTCCGTGATCACGCCCCACAGCTCCTCGTCCGTCCTGAACTGCTCCTGGACGTCGAAGAAGCCGACCGTCAGGGACATCACATAGGCCCCGAGGGTGGCGAGGCCGAAGCCGACCGCGGCCAGCTCGGGCAGCCAGTGGCCGCGCCAGAGCAGCACGGCGAGCGCGATCACCGGGCCGGCGATCACGTTGACCATGAACAGCGGCCCGACGACGTCCATGAAACGGGCCCAGTCGTCCCAGACCACCCAGTGCACCCACGCCGAGCCGATAAGTCCCGCCGCGACCAGCAGTCGCGACAGCCAGCCGATGACCATCCCTCGCTACCTTCCCGCCGCGCTCCCACGACGCACCCACGCTGCCATCCGCGCTTCCGTCCGCGCATCCGTTCGCCCCTGACACGAGACGCGCGCCCCCCGGGTTCAATCGCGCGCCGCCTTGTTCTCCGGCGTTTTCCCGCGTTTCCCGCACGGCGTTGAACCGAACCCCGGGCGCTCTCGTTTGCTGGGGTATGACAGCGACCTCACACAGCCGCCGCACCGTGCTCGCCGCGACCGCCGCCTCGGCCGGAGCGCTGGCCCTGGCCGCGTGCGGCAGCGACGACGACAGTTCGTCCGGCTCCTCATCCCCCAGCCAGTCCACCGACGGCGGCGCCGGCTCGGACGCCGGCGGGGACGACGCCTCGGCCGGCTCGGGCTCCGCCGGTGGCACCGCGATCGCCGACGTCGCCGACGTGCCGGTGGGCGAGGCCGTGGCCGTCACGGCCGACGGCCAGGAGGCCATGCTCTTCCGCGCCGACGATACGACCGTCGCCTGCTTCAGCGCCATCTGCACCCACGCCGGCTGCTCCGTGCAGCCGGAGGGCGTGGAGCTGCGCTGCCCCTGCCACCAGTCGGTCTTCGACGCCGCCACCGGCGAGGTGCTCGGCGGCCCGGCCCCCGAGCCGCTGCCCGCCATCGGGGTGAGGATCGAGGGCGACCAGATCGTCACGGAATAGCCGGCGCATCACGCCGGGTTTGCCCCGGCATGAGCGCAGACACCCCCACCCTCAAGGCCACGCTCGGCGCCTTCGGCGTCTGGAGCGCCGTCCTCAAGGCCGACGAGCCCGGCCGCCGCGCGGAGATCGCCGACGCGGCGGCCGAGCTCGACGAGCTCGGCTACGGCGCCATCTGGCTCGGCGGCAGCCCCGGCGTCGAGCAGGCCGTGCCGCTGCTCGACGCCACCCGCCGGATCACCGTGGCCACCGGCATCCTCAGCATCTGGCTGCACTCGGCCGAGGACGTGGCGGCCCGCTACGCCGACGCCGACGAGAGCTCAGGTGGCCGCTTCCTGCTGGGCCTCGGCGTCAGCCACGGCGCGCTGACCGACCGCTACCGCAAGCCGTACTCGGCCATGCGGGACTACCTGACGGCGCTCGACGACGCGCCGCGCCCCGTCCCCGCCGAGCGCCGGGTGCTGGCCGCGCTCGGGCCGAAGATGCTCGAACTCTCCCGCGACCGCGCGGCCGGCGCCCACCCCTACCTGGTGACGGCCGAGCACACCGCCCACGCCCGCGCCACGCTGGGCGAGGAGGCGCTGCTCGCCCCCGAGCTCAAGGCCGTCCTCGACCCCGACCCGACCCGGGCGCTCGCCACGGCGCGCGCCTTCTTGGCGCGCTACCTCGCGCTCCCCAACTACACCAACAACCTGCTGCGGCTCGGCTTCGCCGAGGAGGACCTCGCCGGCGGCGGCAGCGATCGCCTCGTCCACGCCCTCTTCGCGCTCGGCGAGCCGGCGACGGTGCGGGCCAGGACGGAGGAGTTCCTCGCCGCGGGCGCCGACCACGTCGCGCTCCAGGTGGTGGCGGGCGACGGCCACGAGAAGTTCCCGCTGGACGCCTACCGCGCCCTGGCCGAGGCGCTCCCCCTGAAATAGCCCGGTCCCCCCGATCATGACCCCATGAC
>NZ_SMKC01000015.1 GCF_004348315.1 Streptomyces sp. 8K308
CCGCTTGGGCGTGGGGGGACCGGGCGCCGCCGGTCCCCGCCGGGGCGCGGCGCTTGGCGGGCGACTGGCTCGGGCTCGAACGGGCGGCGCGCGCTCTGCTGGTCGCGCCGGTGCTGCGGCTGGCCGACGCGCTGGCACGCTTCGACGACCTGGTGCTGCACCGCACGGTGACGGGCGCGGCGCGCGCGACCCGGCGGCTGGCGCTGGTCGCCGAACGCGGCGGGGAGCGGCGGGTGTTCGACACGGCGGTGCGGGGGGTGGCCGCCGGCTGCGCCGGGCTCGGCCGGCTGGCCAGGCGCCCGCAGACCGGGCTGCTGCACCACTACCTCGCGCAGGCGGTCGCGGCCCTGGCCGCCGCCGCGGTCGTGCTGCTGCTGGTGAGGTGACCCGTGCTGCTCACCGTGCTGCTCTTCCTGCCGCTGGCGGTGGCGGTCGCGCTGCTCGCGCTGCCGGCCGCCGTCGCGCGGCGGGCGGCGTGGTGGGCGTGGACGGCGGCGGCCACGGCCGAGACGGCACTGGTGGTCGTGGTGTGGGCGGGCCACGAACCGGGCGGTGGCGTGCAGTACGAGGCGCGGACGCGCTGGATCCCGAGCGCCGGGGTCGGCTACCACGTCGGCGTCGACGGGCTCTCGCTGCCGCTGCTCGCCGTCACCTGCGTGCTCTTTCTGGCCTGTGCCGCCTACTCGCGGCGCGAGACGCGGCGGATCAGGGAGTACGCCGCGCTGTTCCTCTTCCTCCAGACCGCCTGCCTCGGCGTGTTCGCGGCGCTGGACCTGATCCTGTTCTTCGTCTTCTTCGACCTGTCGATCGTCGGCATGTACGTGGTGGTGGCTGGCTGGGGGCGCCGGCCGGCGGCGGCGCGCGCCGCGCTGGCGTTCTTCCTCTACACCTTCCTCGGCTCGTTGGCGCTGCTGCTCGGCTTCATCGGCCTCTACGTGGCCGCCGAGCCGCACACCTTCGACATGACCGAGCTGACCGACCGGCCGCCCCTCCAGGGCCGGTCCTGGCACGCGGCGCTCGTGCTGCTGGCGATCGGCCTCGGGCTGGCGATCAAGACGCCAACCGTGCCGTTCCACACCTGGCTGCCGCCGGCCCACACGGAGGCGCCGGCCGCGGGCTCGGCGATCTTGGCCGGGATCCTGCTGAAGATGGGCACCTACGGCTTCCTGCGGATCGCCATGCCGATGCTGCCGGAGGCCTGGCGCCGCTTCGCGCTGGTGTTCGTGGTCCTCGGTGTGGTGTCGGTGCTGTACGGCGCGCTGGTGGCGCTCGCCCAGCGCGACGTCAAGCGGATGATCGCCTACACCTCGGTCAACCACATGGGCTACGTCCTGCTCGCCGTCGGCGCGGCGGCCACGGCGGGCGAGCGGGCGGGCCGGCTCGCGGTTGACGGCGCGGTCACCCAGATGGTGAGCCACGCACTGATCACCGGCGCGCTGTTCCTGCTCGCGGGCGTGCTGTACGACCGGGGGCGCAGCCACGCGATGGCCGACTGGTCGGGTCTCGCCGGTCCCGCGCCGGTCTTCGCGGCGCTGACCGGGGTCGCCGCGTTCGCCTCGCTCGGCCTGCCCGGGTTCTCCGGCTTCGTCGCCGAGTTCCAGGTCTTCGCCGGCAGCCTGTCGGCGCGCCCGTTCGCCACCGGTCTCGCGCTGCTCGGGGTGCTGCTCACCGCCGGCCTCTTCCTGCGCGCCCTGCACCGGATCCTGCTCGGTCCGCCGCGGCTGCCGGCCGGGGTGCGCGCCTTCCCCGACCTGCGGGCCCACGAGGCGGCGGCGATCGTGCCGCTGCTCGCGCTCGCGGTGCTGCTCGGGGTGGCGCCCCGCTTCCTCCTCGACGTGGTCGAGCCGGCGGCGCGCGAGCTCGTCGGCCTGGTGGCCCGATGACCGGGGGCGACGAGAATCCGCTGGCGCTGCTGCCCGAGGTGCTGCTCGCCGGCTCGGCGGTCATCGGGCTGCTGCTCGGCGCCTGGCTGCCGCGCGACCGGCAGTGGCCGGTCGGCCTGCTGGCCGCCGGCGCCTGCCTGGCCGGCGTGGTCGCGGCGGCCGTCCAGGCTGGGCTCGCCGCCCCGACCACCGCCTTCGACGGCGCGTTCGCGGTCGACGCGGTGACGACGACCGCCAGGATCGTGGTCCTCGGCGCCTCCCTGGCGTTGCTGGCGCTGGTCGTCGGGGCGAGCCGGGGCCACCGGCGCGAGACGGAGTACTACGTGCTGGTCCAGCTCGCCGCCTGCGGCGCGCTGATGCTCGCCGGTGCCGCCGACCTGCTGACGCTGGCCGCCGCCTACCTGCTGGCCAGCGTCCCCGGCTACGCCCTGGCCGGCTTCGCGCGGGACGTCGGGGGCACCGAGGCGGCGCTCAAGTACTTCGTGGTCGGCGCGTTCCTCGGGGTGGTGCTGCTCACCGGCGTCACGCTGCTGCTGGCCGCCGGCCGGGCCACCGGCTATCCGGCGCTGCGCGAGGCGCTGCCCGACGCGCCGGGGGCGCTGGTGACGGTGGGTCTCGTCGCGCTGCTCGCCGGGCTGCTGTTCAAGTCCGGCGCGGTGCCCGGTCACTTCTGGGTGCCGGACGCCGTGCAGGGCGCCCCGCCGCCAGTCGCGGCGCTGCTGACCACGCTGCCCAAGGCCGGCGCGTTGGCGGCGCTGTTCCGGCTGGCCGCCGGGCCGCTCGCCGGCCTGCCGACCGCCTCGGTGCCCTGGCCGGGGCTGCTCGCGGTGCTGGCCGCCGCGACCATGACGCTGGGCAACCTGGCGGCGTTCTTCCAGGACGACGTCCGCCGGCTGCTCGCCTACTCCACGATCAGCCAGGCGGGCTACCTGCTGATCCCGGTCGCCATGGCGGGCAGCTCCGAGCTGTCCCAGCGGGCGCTGCTCTACTACGTGGCGGGCTACGCCATCACCAACCTGGGGGCGTTCGCCGTGGTCTGCGCGCTGCCGGACGCCCGGCGGATCCGCGACTACCGGGGCCTGGCCGGGCACCGGCCGGCGCTGGTGGGCGCGCTGCTCGTCTGCCTGCTCGGTCTGGTGGGCACCCCGCCGACGGCGGTCTTCCTCGGCAAGCTGGAGGCGTTCGGCGCGGCCGTCGACGGTGGCTACGCCTGGCTGGCCGCGCTGGCCGTGGCCAACACCGTCGCCTCGCTCTTCTACTACCTGCGCTGGCTGGCGCCCGCCCTCCTCGGCCGCGGCCGGGCCGGAGCGGGCCCGGGCCTGGGTCTGGGCCCGGGCCCGGTACGGCCGGCGGTGCTGACGGCCTACGCGACGGCGCTCGGCTCGCTGGCCCTCGGCCTGGCCGGCGGCCCGGTGCTCGCGCTGCTCGACGGCTGAGCCCCGCCCGGCGGGACGCCGCAGGTGGTAGGAGTGGGTGACGACGCGAGACGCTCTGGGGGGCACCATGACGTTCACCTTTCGCCGGCTGGCCGAGCCGGACTTCCCGCTGCTCGCCGGCTGGCTGGCCCGGCCGCACGTGGCGCGCTGGTGGCACCACGAGACCTCGGCTGAGGCGGTGGCGCGCGACTTCGGGCCGGCCGCCAGGGCCGACGAGCCGTCCGACGACCTGCTGGCGCTGCTCGACGGGCGCGCGGTGGGCCTGGTGCAGCGGTGCGCGTTCGCCGACTACCCGGAGTACCGGGCGGAGCTGGCCGCCGTGGTGCCGGTGCCCGCAGGCGCGGTGACCGTCGACTACCTGCTCGGCGATCCCGAGCTGCTGGGGCGCGGCCTCGGGACCGCGATGATCGGCGCCGCCCTGGAGCTGGCCTGGGCCGAGCTGCCGGACGCGCGGTGCGTGCTGGTGCCGGTGGTGGCGGCCAACCGGGCGTCCTGGCGGGCGCTGGAGCGGGCCGGGCTGCGCAGGGTCGGCGCCGGCGAGCTCACGCCGGACAACCCCGTCGACGACCCGCTGCACTACGTGTACCGCGTCGATCGACCGAGCGTGACGAGCCAGGACGGGATCTAGGAGAGGCCGCCGCCGGCTTCCCGCTCTACGCTCGAAGGCGAGAGGTGGGAGAGGAACCGCCGGAAGGGGTCCGCCATGGTCGAGCGACCCGAGTCGCGCTACCTGCCCATCGCCGACCACGGGCTGATCGGCGACCTGCGCAGCATCGCGCTGGTCGGCATCGACGGCACCATCGACTGGTACTGCTGCCCCCGCTTCGACTCGGCCAGCGTCTTCGCGTCGATCCTGGACGCCGACCGCGGCGGCCGCTTCGAGCTGGCGGCCGACGTCCCGGCGCGCACCAAGCAGTTCTACTTCCCCGACACCAACGTGCTGATCACCCGGTTCTTCACCAGCGACGGGGTGGGCGAGGTGCAGGACTTCATGCCGGTCACCGGCAGCTCGGACGGGCACGAAGACCGGCACCGGCTGCTCAGGCGGGTGGTGTGCGTGCGCGGCGCGGTGCCGTTCCGGGCGCGGGTGGCGCCCAGGTTCGGCTACGGCACGCAGCCGCACACCGTGCGGCTTGAGGACGGGCAGGCGGTCTTCGCCTCCGCCGACCTGACGCTGGCGCTGACCTCCACGGCCCCGATCGAGGGCGACGACCGCGACGTCTGGTCCCGGTTCACGCTGCTCGAGGGCCAGTCCGAGGTGTTCGCGCTCGATCGGATCGAGGACGGCCAAGCGCCGCGCGCCTGCCCGCGCACCGAGGCGGAGGAGGAGTTCGCGGCGACGGTGACGTTCTGGCGGCGCTGGCTCTCGGCGTCCCGCTACCGGGGCCGGTGGCGGGAGATGGTGCACCGCTCGGCGCTGACGTTGAAGCTGCTGACCTACGCGCCGACCGGGGCGATCGTGGCGGCGCCGACCACCAGCCTGCCGGAGCAGGTGGAGGGCGAGCGCAACTGGGACTACCGCTACGTGTGGATCAGGGACGCCGCGTTCGCGGTGTACGCGCTGCTGCGGCTCGGCTTCACGGAGGAGGCCGACGGGTTCATGGCCTTCCTCTCAAGGCAGATGGGGCAGCGGGCGGCCGACCGGCCGGGGGCGAGGGGGCCGCTGCAGATCATGTACGGCATCGACGGGACGGCCGAGTTGCCGGAGCGTGAAATCCCGCATTTGGAGGGCTATCTGGGCTCGGCCCCGGTGCGGGTCGGCAACGCGGCGGCCGAGCAGCTGCAGTTGGACATCTACGGCGCGCTGATCGACTCGATCTACCTCTACGACAAGTGGGGCCAGCCCATCTCGAGCGAGCGCTGGGACGAGGTCTGCGCCCTGGTGGACTGGGTGTGCGGCCACTGGGAGCAGCCGGACGACGGCGTCTGGGAGACGAGGGGCGGCCCCAAGCGGTTCCTGTACTCACGGCTGATGTGCTGGGTGGCCATCGAGCGGGCGATGCGGATGGCGATCCGCCGGGGGCTGCCGGCCGACATCCCGCGCTGGCGCGAGACGCGGGACACCATCTACCGGCGGATCATGAGCCGTTGCTGGTCGCGGCGGCGTCGGGCCTTCGTCCAGCAGGAGGAGGGCGACGTGCTCGACGCCTCGGTGCTGATGATGCCGCTGGCCAAGTTCATCTCCCCGACCGACCCCAAGTGGCTCTCCACGCTCGACGCGTTGGCCGACGAGCTGGTGTCCGACTCGCTGGTGTACCGCTACGACCCGCGGGTCAGCCCGGACGGGCTGCGGGGCGAGGAGGGCACGTTCTCCATCTGCTCGTTCTGGTACGTGGAGGCGCTGGTGCGGGCCGGCCGCCCTGAGGAGGCCAGGCTGGCGTTCGAGAAGATGCTGACCTACGCCAACCACCTGGGCCTGTACGCGGAGGAGATCGGACACACCGGCGAGCAGCGCGGCAACTTCCCACAGGCGTTCACCCACTTCGCCCTGATCAGCGCGGCGTTCAACCTGGACCGGGCGCTGGGGTGAGGGCCAGTGTCACAGCTCGACCTCCTCGACGTCCGGAATGGGCGGTCCGGTGCGCTGCACGTGCTGCCAGCCGAAGCGGCCCTTGATGCAGAGGTTGCCGTGGGTGACGGAACTGTCATGTGGGGAGGTGACCTTGACGATCTGCTCGGCGCCGTCCGGGAGTCGCTGGACGTGCAGGGTGAGCGAGCAGCCGGTGCCGCAGAAGGTGCACAGCGTGGTGGTCTCGGTCTGCGCCGACTCGTTCCAGGTGCCGGCCTCGCGGTGGTCGTGCTCAGCCTTGAAGCTGAGCGCGCCCGTGGGGCAGACCTCGATGCAGTTGCCGCAGTAGACGCAGGCGGAGTCGGGCAGCGGGGCCACGTACTCGGTGGAGATGCCGGCGTCGAAGCCGCGTCCTGCGACGGTCAGCGCGAAGGTGTTCTGCCACTGCTCGCCGCAGGCGTCCACGCACTTGTAGCACAGCACGCACTTGGCGTAGTCGCGCACGTAGAGGTCGTTGTCGACCTTGGCGGGCTGGGCGACGGTGGCCGCGACCGAGCCGTCGGTCTCCTCGTGCTCGCCGGGCCGCGCGGGGCCGGTCCTGGGCGGCGCCGCCGGGCCGAAGCGCTCGGGCTCCGCGCCGTACTCGGCCATCCACTCCGCCGCCCGGGGGGTGGTGGACAGGTCGGTGGCGGAGCCGAGGAGTTCGAGGACCAGCTTGCGGCTGTGCCGGGCGCGCTCGGTGGCGGTGCGCACCACCATGCCGGGCTCGGCCCGGCGCGAGCAGGAGGGCACCAGGGTGCGGGAGCCCTCGACCTCGACCATGCAGAGCCGGCAGACGTTCGCCGGGGTGAGCGTGTCGCCGTGGCAGAGGGTGGGCAGGTCGCCGCCGGTGGCGCGGACGGCGTCCAGGATGGTGGCGCCCTCGGGGACGCGCACGGTGGTTCCGTCCAGGGTGAACTCCACCATGCGGCGTGGCAGTCCGAGGTCGATGGCGGTCATGCGGCTCCCTCCGTGCTGGTGAGCAGGCCGAGGCGGTCGAGGGCGGACTCGATGGCGTTCCAGGCGGTCTGACCGAGGCCGCAGATGGAGGAGTCGCGCATCACCTGGCCGACCTCGCGCAGCAGCGCGGTGTCGGCGGGGTCGCCGCGGCGCACCAGGCGCTGGAGGGCCTCCTCCTGGCGGACGGTACCGATCCGGCAGGGGACGCACTGGCCGCAGGACTCGTCGCGGAAGAACGCGGCGACGCGCAGCAGGATGCCGGACAGGTCGACCTGGTCGTCGAGGGCGAGCACGACGCCGGAGCCGAGGGTGGTGCCGGCGGCGCGGGCGTCCTCAAGGGTGAGGGGCAGGTCGAGTTCGTCGGCGCGGACGAAGCCGCCGGCGGCGCCGCCGAGCAGCACGGCGCGCAGCGTGCGGCCCTCGGCCACTCCCCCGGCGAGGTCGAGGAGTTCGCCGAGGGTGGTGCCGAACGGCACCTCGTAGACGCCGGGTCGGCGGACGCCGCCGGAGAGGCAGAACAGCTTGCTGCCGGTGGAGCGTTCCGTGCCGGTGCGGGCGTAGGCCGCGCCGCCCTCCTGGAGGATGATCGGGACGTTGGCCAGGGTCTCGATGTTGTTGACGGCGGTGGGCTTGCCGAACAGGCCCTTCTCCACGGGGAACGGCGGCTTGCTGCGCGGCTCGCCGCGGTAGCCCTCGATAGAGTTGAAGATGGCGGTCTCCTCGCCGCAGATGTAGGCGCCGGCGCCGCGTCTGATCTCGATGTCGAAGTGGAAGCCGGGCTGGCCCATGACGTCGCGGCCGAGGTAGCCGCGGTGCCTGGCCTCGACGATGGCGTGCCGGATCCGGTTCAGGGCGCGCGGGTACTCGCCGCGCAGGTAGAGGTAGCCGCGGCGGGCGCCGACGGCGAGCCCGGCGATGGTCATGGCTTCGACGATGGCGAACGGGTCGCCCTCGAGCAGCACCCGGTCCTTGAAGGTGCCAGGCTCGCTCTCGTCGGCGTTGCAGACGAGGTAGTGCGGGGTCTCGGGCTGGCGTGCGGTGGCGTCCCACTTGCGCCCGGTGGGGAAGGCGGCGCCGCCGCGGCCGGTGAGGCCGGAGTCGGTGACCTCCCGGATGACGCCGCCGGGGCCGAGCGAGATGGCGCGGCGCAGCGCCGTGTAGCCGCCGCTCGCGCGGTAGGCGTCGAGGCTCGTCGGGTCGACGGTGCCGACGCGGCGGAGCAGGCGCAGGCCGGGCTGCCCGGCCTGGGGCACGGACTCGACGACGGGCGGTTCGAGATCGGTGGAGTGGGTGCTGGTGGCCGGTCCGGTGCGGGCCGCGGCCAGCAGCTCGGGGACGCCGGTGGGGGCGAGTACCTGCTCGGCCGCGACCTCGCCGGCCTCGAAGACCAGGGCGGCCGGGGCGCGTTCGCACACGCCGAGGCAGGGGCTGCGCAGCCACTGGAGAGCGCCGTCGGGCTGCCCCGGCGGGCCGAGTTCGCGCTCGGCCGCCGCGGCGAGCGCGTCGCCGCCGGCGGTCTTGCACGCCAGGTCGGTGCAGACGTGGAGCACCCGGCGGGGGCGGGGGGTGAGGGAGAACAGCGAGTAGAAGCTGGCGACGCCGTAGGCGCTGGCGGGCGGGATCTCCAGGCGGCGGCAGAGGTGTTCCAGCGCGCCCGGGCTGATCCAGCCGATCCGCTCGTGCACCGCGTGCAGGGCCGGCAGCAGCAGATCGCGGCGGTGCGCGGGGGCCTCCGGGTCGTCGTCCCGGGTGGCGAGTGCGGCGTCGACGGCGTCCCGTTCCTGCTCGGTCGCCGTCGCGCCGGAGAAGTGCAGTTCCATGGGTGCGCTCCTTGGCGTGGCGGGGCGGCTAGGTCCTGTCCGGGCGATCTTCGAGGACCAGCCCGCGGCGTCAGATGCGGTGCATCGCAAGGCGCCGGATCGCAGCTCACTTGGCCGTATTCGCGCGATTCGGTAACGCAGCGAGGTGCCGTAGCTGGCGTCGCGGGCCCGAAGAAGATCGCCCGGACAGGGCCTAGCGGGCCGGTGTGGGGTCGAGGCGCTCGACGCGGATGGCGGCGGCCTTGTACTCGGCGGTGCCGGCGACCGGGCAGGTGGCCTCGATGGTGATGGTGTTGACGTCGACCTCGTCCGGGAAGTGGAAGGTCATGAAGGCGAGCCCCGGGCTGAGCCCGGCGTCGAGCCTGACCGGGGCGACGATGGAGCCGCGGCGGGAGCTGATCCGCACCTCCTCGCCGTCGGCGACGCCCAGGGCCTCGGCGTCGACCGGGTGCAGGTCCAGCGTCTCGCCGCGGCGCCGCGGGGAGTCGAAGCCGCCGGACTGGACGCCGGTGTTGTAGGAGTCGAGGCGGCGCCCCGTGGTGAGCCGGAGCGGGAACTCCTCGGTCAGTTCGTCCACCGGTGGGCGGTGTTCGAGCACCGTGAACGGCGCGGGGCGGCCGCGTCGTTCCGGGTCCTCCTCCCACAACCTGGCGTGCAGGTAGGAGGGTTCGAGGGTGTCCTCGCTGTAGCAGGGCCACTGGATGCCGCCCGCCTCAAGCCGGGCCCAGGAGATGCCGGCGTGGTTGGGGGCGAGGGAGCGCATCTCGTCCCAGGCCTGCTCGGGGGTGTAACGCCAGTCGTGGCCGAGCCGGCGCGCCATGTCGCAGAGGATCGCGATGTCGTCGCGGGCGCCGGCCGGGGGCCTGAGGGCCTTGCGGACCCGCTGTACCCGCCGCTCGCTGTTGGTGAAGGTGCCGTCGGTCTCGCACCAGGCGGCGGTGGCGGGCAGCACGACATCGGCGAGCTGGGCGGTCTTGGTGAGGAAGATGTCCTGGACGACGAGGTGGTCGAGGTTGGAGAGCCGCTTGACGGTGTGCTGGGCGTCGGCCTCCGACTGGACGGGGTTCTCGCCGATGATGTAGCAGGTGGTGAGGTTGCCGCGCTCGATGTGGTCGAGCATCTGGGTGAGGTTCCAGCCGTAGCGCGGCTGGATGGCGCGGCCCCAGGCGAGACCGAACTTCTCGCGCACGGCGGGGTCGAGGATGTCCTGGAAGCCGGGGAGCCGGTTGGGGATGGCGCCCATGTCGCCGCCGCCCTGGACGTTGTTCTGGCCGCGCAGCGGGTTGAGTCCGGCGCCGTGCCGGCCGACGTGGCCGGTGAGCAAACCCAGGTTGATGAGGGCGAGGACATTGTCGGTGCCGTTGTGGTGCTCGGTGATGCCGAGGGTCCAGCACAGTTGGGCGCGGTCCGCGCGGGCGTAGGTGTGGGCGAGCTCGCGGATCAGGTGGGCGGGGACGCCGGTGACCTCCTCGGTGCGGGCCAGCGTCCACGGCTCGGCGGCGGCCGCGTAGGCGGCGTGGTTCTCGGTGCCGCGCTCGATGAAGGTGCGGTTGGCGAGGCCGGCGTGCATGATCTCGCGGGCGATGCCGTAGGCGAGTGGGATGTCGGTGCCGACGTTCAGCGGCAGGTGTCGCTCGGCGAACTGGGCGGTCGAGGTGCGGCGCGGGTCGACGACGAAGAGCCGGGCGCCGTTGCGCATGCCGCGCAGCACGTGCTGGAAGAAGATGGGGTGCGCCTCGCGGGCGTTGGAGCCCCAGAGCACGATGACGTCGGTGTCCTCGATCTCCTGGTAGGAGGAGGTGCCGCCGCCGCTGCCGAAGACGTGGGCGAGGCCGGCGACGCTGGGCGCGTGGCAGGTGCGGTTGCAGGAGTCGACGTTGTTGGTGCCGATGACAACTCGGGTGAACTTCTGCGCCAGGTAGTTCATCTCGTTGGTGGAGCGGGCGCAGGAGAACATGCCGAAGGCGTCGGGGCCGTGCTGCTCGGTGTTGCGCCAGAATCCCTCGGCGGCCCGGCTCATCGCCTCCTCCCAGGAGGCGGGGCGCAGCACGCCGGAGTCGCGCACCAGCGGCTGGGTGAGGCGGGTGTAGTGCTCGCGGCGGCGCTTCCGGTCCTGGCGGGTGCGCTGGCCTGGGTCGTTGGCGGTCATGCTGGCTCGACCTTCCGTGCTGGGGAACGCGGGTCCGGTACGGCGGTGCGGGTGCTGGCGCGGGCGAGGAGGTCGGCGGCGGCGTGCGCGGCCACTCTCATTCGCGGCCCCCGATCTCGGTCGGGTGGGGCCCCTGAGGACAGGGATTGCATACAGTATTCCAGTGATCGCGCCGCCGGGACAGGGGCGTGACACGACGGACCGCGCAGTTCAGGACAGGGCCTAGATCACGCCGATGGCCCGTAGGTCAGCCAACTGGCGTTCGCCGTAGCCGAGTTCCGCGTAGACCTCGGCGTTGTGCTCGCCGAGCAGCGGCGGCCTGCCGACCTCGACCGGGGAGTCGGAGAGCCGGAGCGGGGAGCCAACCGTGCGGAAGCCGCCGCGTTCCGGGTGGTCGACCTCGACGATCGTGCCGAGCGCGGCGAGCGTCGGGTCGTCGAGCAGCTCCCTGGTGGACATCACCGGGGCGCAGGGGATGCCGTGCTCGGTGAGGATGTCCAGCACCCGCCACTTCGCGCGCCGTTCGGTCCACTCCTCGACCATCGCGAACATCTTGTCCAGCTTGCCCCGCCTGGCCTCCTGGGTGGCCCAGCCGGCGTCGTCGGCGAGCTCGGGACGGCCGGTCAGCCGGGCCAGCGCCCTCCAGCCCTGCGGCTGCACGATCACGTACACGTAGTCGTTGGGCCCGCCGGGCGCGCAGCGCAGCGCCCAGCCAGGCTGCCCACCGCCCGAGGCGTTGCCGGCGCGCGGCACCTCGGCCTCCCGGGGCTGGCCCGGGTATTCGGTCAACGGGCCGTGGGCCAGGCGTTGTTGGTCGCGGAGCTTGACCCGGCAGAGGTTGAGCACCGCCTCCTGCATGGTGACCTGCACTTGTTGGCCGCGCCGGGTGACGGTGCGCTGGTAGAGCGCGGCCAGCACGGCCGCGACCAGGTGGACGCCGGCCCCCGCGTCGCCGATCTGGGCGCCGCTCGCGGTGGGCGGTCCGCCGGGGAAGCCGGTGGTGGCCATCGCGCCGCCCATCGCCTGGGCGAACATCTCGTACCCCTTGAGCTCGGCGTGGCGCCCGGGACCGAAGCCCCTGATGCTGGCGTACACCAGACGGGGGTTGAGCCGGCGCAGCACCGGCCAGGGGAAGCCGAGCCGGTCGAGCACGCCGGGATGGCGGTTCTCGACCAGCACGTCGGCGGTGGCGACGAGGCGGCGGAACATCCGTTTGCCCTGCCGGGCCTTGAGGTTGAGGGTGATGCTGCGCTTGTTGCAGTTGAGCATGGCGAAGTAGAGGCTGTCGACGCCCGGCCGGTCGCGCAGTTGGCCGCGCGCGACGTCGCCCCTGCCCGGCGTCTCCAGCTTGATCACGTCCGCGCCCAGCCAGGCGAGCAGTTGGGTGGCGGAGGGACCCGACTGGACGTGCGTCAGGTCGAGCACCCGCACGCCCGCCAGGGCCTTGGGCGCGTCGGCGCCGGCCGCCTCGGTCATGTGACGTCCCCTCGTTGGTCCGGCCTGCCCTGGGAGCGCTGAACACGAACTGAACACGATCCGAGATTGCATATCGTATGCAGTAGCCCATATGATCGCGGCATCCGCCGCGATGTGTCCAGGGGCGGGCGAGGGGTTTTCGCTCCTCGACGTGTTCACTCTGGGCGCGGCCGGATCAGTCGGGCACGTCCACCGCGGTCCCCCGCAGCCGGACGCGGTCGCCCGGCGCCGGATCCGCGGCGATCGGGGGCACGTTGGCCGGGGTGAGCTCGGGCGCCCGGCCCGGCTCGCCGCCGCGCGGCACGGTGCGGACGACCTGGCTTGGCGGCAGCGCGCGCCCGGTGGTCAGGTGGTCCCACATCAGGTCGAGCGCCTGCTGGTAGTAGTAGCCGAGCGGGACGTAGCGGTTGTCGAACCCGGCGGCGGTGCTGTCGCTGTGGTGGGCGTTGGTGACCTCCACGTAGGACAGCCGGCTGGCCTCGCCCTCCGCCCGGGCGTTGAGCCCCAGATAGGGGCGGGCGCTGTGGTTGACGGGCACCCGGGCGTCGTCCCTGCCCTGGACGACCAGCGCGGGCCTGCCGCCCAGGTCGCCGTCCCGCCGGGTCTCGTCGAGCCCTTGCGCCACCCGGTCCGCCCAGGCGCGCTCGGCGGCGGTCGCCGGGTCGCCGAACGCCAGCCGGTAGACACAGCGTTCGCCGGCCAGGTTGTAGTCGGGCCGTCCGTCGGGGCCGAGGGAGCGACGGTCAGCGACCGGGCCGCCGTGCGAACGGTCGTTGATCAGCGTGCCGGGCGCCGGGGCCCGGCCCCCGCTGGTGGCGAAGGCGGCGGCCAACTGGGCCGCCGTGTAGGGGGCCGGGCGGCCGTCCGCGTCGGTGGCGGCCCAACTGTAGCCGCACAGCGCGTCGGCGGCCGAGGCGCGGGCGAAGCTCATGGCGTAGGAGACGGGCGTCTGCGGATCGTAGTGGCTGGCCTGGAGGTAGCCCGACGTCGGCTGGAACCCGGCCCTGACCAGGGCCCGTTGGGCCAGCTCCGGCAGACCGGCCGGGCCGGCGGCCGCCGCGTCGGCACGGGAGACCAGCCGCGGATCGTCGCCGACCAGCGCGGCGCAGCGGCGGGCCGCCGCCGACCGGTCGAAGGAGTCGTGGCCCGGCGCCTGGGGGTCGGCGAGGACCGCGCAGGGCTGGAGCAGCGCGGCCAGCGCGCCGTAGCGCACCAGCGGCATGCCGGCCGCCGGCACCCGGACGCCGCCCTGCCGGACGGCGACGCCGCGCAGCGGCGCGAGGTTGAGCTGCGGGGCGGCGGCGACCACGGCGTCGATCAGGCCGCGCCGGTCCTGTTCGCCAGCGGCCAGCACGGCGCCTCCGCCGTTGGAGACGCCGGCCGCGATCACGGTCGTGTTCTCCGGGGTGTAGCCGTCGCTCGGGCCGCCGGCGCGGTGCTCGCGGTTGAGCAGTGCGAGCGCGAGCTCGACGGCGCGCACCGTGTCGCGCCCCCAGGTGGCCTGCGGGTTGCGCCCGGAATGCGCCTGCTTGAAGGCGATCCGGTAGGGGCTGCGGGCGTTGTACCGCTCGCGGGCCGCGTCGCTCAGGCCGGCGTCGAACACGGCCAGGTCGCCGAGCTCGGCGCGCGGCCCGGTGGTGCCGTCGGCGGCCATCACGGTGTCGGAGGCGAGGTCGTGGAAGCCGGGGCCCATGCCCTTGTCCGTGTAGGCGACGGCGCAACCGCGGTGCAGCGCCCAGGCGCCGGCGCCGCCGATCGCCTGGTAGACGCCGAGCAGCCCGGCGGCCGGGGCGGCGACCACGCAGGGGCGGGACCGGTCGAGGTCGTCCGGCACCTGCACGACGAAGGTGACCGGGTCGGCTCCGGTGCCGGCGGTCGCGGTGTACTCCGTGCCGGGGATCCGGCCGTCGCCCGGCACCGGCCGTCCCTCGGGTCCGATGTCGGGCCCGTAGAGCCGGCCGAGGCCGCCGGAGTCGTCGCCGTACAGGCCGGCCGCGCCCCAGATCGCCAGCCGACGCAGCTCGGCGGGGGTGGGGTGCTCGGGGTCCGCGAAGCCGGGCGGGTCCGGTTCCCGCAGCCCGGCGAGGCCGAGGCCGGCGGTCAACAGGTCGTCGTCCTGGCCGTCGAGGTGACGTGCGGTCAGCGAGGCGACGTAGCCCGGGAGCCGGGCCGTTGTCGGCGGGGCGGCGCCAGAAGCCGGCGCAGCCGGCACCAGGGCCGCGACGCAGAGGGCCAGGGCGGCGAGTGCGCCGTAACGGCGGTGGCGGGCGGGTGCGTTCGACATGGCTGGGCTCCACTTCACGGCGCGAGAGCGCCGGTGACGGTCACCCGCGCGGCTGGTGCCGCTCGCGGGTGCGGGGGCGAGGAAGGCGATGAGCCGGGAGGGAGGTGCGAGGCGGGCCGGTCCACTGCGGGAGCCCTCGTCAGAGCGCGAAGGCGCCGGTCAGCAGGGCGCCCGCGGTCATCACCAGGGTGGTGGCGAAGGCCCAGCGGAAGATGAAGCGCTGGTGCTCGCCGAGGGACACGCCGCTCATGCCGACCAGGATGAACGTGGAGGCGGTGAGCGGGCTGAGCGGGAAGCCGGTGGTCATCTGGCCGAGGAGGGCGGCCCGGCCGACCTCGGCCGGGTCGCCGCCGGAGCCGGCGGCGGTCTCCGCAAGCACCGGGAGCACGCCGAAGTAGTAGGCGTCCGGGGTGAAGACGAGGCTGAGCGGCATGCCGGTGACGGCGACCAGCACCGGCAGCCGGTCGGCCAGCGCGCCGGGTATCGCGTCGACCAACGCCCCGGCCATCTCGTCGATCATCCCGGTGCCGGTGAGGATGCCGGTCAGTACCCCGGCCGCGAAGATCATCGTGGTGACCAGCACGACGTTCCTGCCGTGCCTCTCGAGCAGCTCCTGCTGCCGCTCCCAGGTGGGGTGGTTGAGGACCAGCGCCACCGTGAAGCCGAGGACGAAGAGCACCGGGAGCGGCATGACCTCGGCGATCAGCGCCACCAGCAGGGTGAGGGTGAGGGCCAGGTTGGCGGCGGTGAGCCAGCGCGGCGTGGTGGGCTCCGGCAGGCGCAGGGTGCCTGGACCGTCCCCCGCCGCCGCCGGCTCGCCGGCCGACTCCCCGGCCGCGGCGGGGCGTTCACCGGGGTCGAGCGCGGCGATCCGGCGTCGCTCGCGGCGGCCGATCAGCCAGGACGCCACCAGCACCCAGCAGACACCAAGGACCATCGCGGGCAGCACCGGCGTGAACAGCTCGGAGCTCTCCAGGTCGAGCGCGGCCATGGCCCGCACCGTGGGCCCGCCCCAGGGCACGATGTTCATCACCCCGGCGCCCAGGCAGACCACCCCGGAGAGCACGAGCGGGCTCATCCCGAGGCGCTTGTAGACGGGGAGCAGCGCGGAGATGGTGATCACGAAGGTGGACGCGCCGTCGCCGTCCAGGGCCACGCACATGGTGAGCACGGCCGTGCCGACGGTGATCCGCAGCGGGTCGCCCTGCGCGAACCGCAGGATGCCGCGGATCAGCGGGTCGAAGAGGCCGGCGTCCACCATGAGGCTGAAGTAGAGGACGGCGAAGGCGATCATGATGCCGGTGGGGGCCACCGTGGTCAGCCCCGCCAGGATCAGGTCGCCGAGCTCGCCCGCGTGCCCGCCGACGAGCGCGGCCGCCACCGGCACCAGGACCAGGGCGACCAGCACGGAGACGCGCTTGGTCATGGTCAGCAGCAGGAAGACGGCGATCGTGGCGAAGCCCAGGGTTGCCAGCATGGGTGGCTCGCTTTCTCGGGGTACGGCCCCCGGCGGCGGCACGCGGGGAGGCTGACCCGGGGCGGGCTGGCCCCGGCGCGTTGCAGGAGAGTTTCCGAGCCACGACAGATCGGCGTCCAGCATCAAACCGAGATTCTTTTATGCGATCTGCGCATCATTCCCGCGGCGCGCGCCTATGCTCGCTGGCCATGGATGCCACCCTGCGCCAGCTCACGGCCTACGTCGCCGTCGCCCGCGCCGCGAGCTTCACCGCGGCCGCCGCCGAGTTGCACGTCTCGCAGTCCTCGCTCAGCCGGGTGGTCGCCGACCTCGAGCGACTGCTCGGCACCCAGCTGCTGGAACGCAACACGCGCAACGTCCGGTTGACCCCGGCCGGCGTGGAGGCGCTGCGCATAGCGGAGCAGATCATCACCGCGCACCGGGCCGGCATGACCGAGCTGCGGCGCTTCCTCCAGGGCGAGTCGGGCACCGTCACCGTCGCCACGCTGCCCTCGGTCGCCGCCGTGCTGCTGCCCCGGGTGATCTCCGGCTTCCGCGCGGCGCACCCGCGGGTCTCGGTGCGGCTGCTCGACGGTCTCGAGCGCGCCGTGCTCGGGCGGGTGTCGGCCGGCAACGCGGACTTCGCGATCTCCACGGTGGGCCGGCCGTCCGACCAGGTGTCGGGACAACCGCTGATCAGGGACCGGTTCGTGGCCGTGCTGCCGGCCGACGACCCGCTGGCCGAGCGGGCCGAGGTGTGCTGGGGCGACCTGGCCGCCCGGCCGTTCCTGGCCGTCGGGCGCGACTCAAGCGTGCGCCGGCTGACGGACGCGGCCTTCGCGCAGATCGACGCGACGGCGGCGCCGGCCGCGGAGGCCGGCAGCGTCGCCACGGTCGGCGGGCTGGTGGCGGCCGGCCTCGGCGTCACGGCCCTGCCGGCGCTCGTGCTGCCGCTGCTCGGCACCGGACCCGTCGTCTGCCGGCCGCTGGTGGAGCCTGTGGTCGACCGGCGGCTCGACCTGGTGCTGCGCACCCGGCGCTCGCTGCCGCAGGCGGCCGAGCGGTTCCTCGCCGCGCTCACCGAGCTCCGGGACTCGGCCCTGGAGTTGCCGACCGGCGTCTCCTGGGCGTCCTGACGGCGCGCCGTGCTATCTCCCGCGCCCCCATTCATGCGAAAGGCGCATGGATTAAGGACCTTCTTTTGCTGGACGAGCATCGGTCGCGCTGGGCACGCTGAAGCTTCGACGATGGCGGTGGTGATGCCGGTGGTGGTGAGGAGTGTGAGCGTGCCGGACGAACAGCGGGAAGTGCTCGACGGGCCGCGGCGTGGGCAGTTGCGTGGGCTGAAGGTAGTGGAGTTCGCCCATGTGGTGGCCGGGCCGCTGGCCGGGTCGATGCTCGCGGACCAGGGCGCGGACGTGGTGCACGTCGAACCGCCGGGCGCGGGCGACCCGGCGCGCTCGATGGGGCCGCGCCGGGACGGTGTGCCGCTGTGGTTCAAGGTCGCCGGGCGCAACAAGCGGTCGGTCACGCTCGACCTGCACCACGAGGCCGGCCGCGCGGTGGCGCGCCGGCTCGTCGCCTGGGCCGACGTCGTCATCGTCACCATGCGGGCCGGCCGGCTGCGGAGTTGGGGACTCGACTGGGATTCGGTGCACCGCCTCAACCCCCGGGCGGTGCTGCTCCAGATATCCGGCTACGGCGCGACGTCCTCGCGGGCGGACGCCCCCGGCTTCGGCAAGATGGGCGAGGCGCGCAGCGGCGTCGTGCACCTGACCGGCTTCGCGGACGGGCCACCCGTGCACACCGGTTTCTCGCACGGCGACGCCGTGACCGGCCTGATGGGCGCGTACGCGGTGCTCGCCGCGCTGCACCGCCGGGCCACGGAACCGGAGTTCGACGGCGAGTGGATCGATCTGGCCTTGTTCGAGCCGCTGTTCCGGCTGGTCGAGTGGCAGGTGATCGTGCACGACCAGCTGGGCAAGGTGCCGGAACGCTCCGGCAACCAGCTGGCGGTTGCCCCGGCCGCGGTGATCAACACCTACCGGTCGAGGGACGGCGAGTGGATCACGGTCACCTCGGCCACGGTCCGTTCGGTGCGCAACGTGGCGCGGCTGCTGGGACTGCCCGACGCGGAGTTCGCCACGGTGGAGCGGCAACACGCCGGCCGGGAGCGGCTCGACGCGGGGCTGCGGGAGTGGGTGGCCAAGCGCGGCACGGACGAGTGCCTGGCGGCGTTCGCCGAGGCCGAGGTGGTCGCCTCCCGGGTGTTCAGCGCGGCCGACATCGCGGCCGATCCGGTCTACGCGGAACGGGAGGACATCGTCACCGTGCCCGACCCGGACCTCGGTCCAGTGCGGATGCAGGCGGTGATCCCGCATTTCAGGCGGCGCCCCGGCGAGGTGTGGCGCGCGGGTCCCGCGCTCGGCCAGGACAACGAGCTCGTCTACCGGGAGTGGTTGGGGCTCGCCGACGAGGAGCTGACGGGCCTGGAGGAGAACGGTGTCATCTGAGCTCGCGCGGCCGCCGCTGCGCTCGATGCTGTTCGTGCCCGGCAACCGGACGGAGTGGCGGCCGAGCTGCCGCTGGCGCTGTTCGTCCGGGTCAACCCGCTGGACGACTGGCCGGCGGCCGCCCAACTGCGGGCGGTGGCGCGGCCCGGCCTCGCCGGCGTGGTGCTGCCCAAGGTGAGCGACGCCGAGCAGGTGCGGCTCGCGGACCGGCTGCTCGGCTGGTGCGAACGCGAACACGGCCTGGCCGAGGGCGCCTTCGCGCTCGTGCCGCTGCTGGAGACCGCGCGGGGGCTGCGGTCCGCCTTCCGGATCGCCGAGGCCGCCCCACGCGTGGCCTACGCGGGCGCGCTCACCGCGCCGGGCGGCGACGTGGAGCGGGCCGTCGGCTACCGCTGGAGCCCGGCGGGCACCGAGACCCGCGAGCTGCGCTCCCGGGTGCTGCTCGACGTGCGGGCGGCCGGGGTGGCCCACCCGGTGGGCGGGTTGTGGACGCGGATCGCCGACCTGGTGGGGCTTCGGGCCTTCGCCGAGCAGAACAGGGCACTCGGCTACGCCGGCATGATGGCGATCCACCCGTCCCATGTGCCGGTGCTCAACGAGGTGTTCTCGCCGAGCGCGGAGGAACTGGCGCGCTGCGCCCGGCTGGTGGCGGCCGTGGCGGCCGGCCAGGCGGCCGGCGCCGGCGCTGTCGCCTTCGAGGGCGAGATGGTGGACGAGGCGATGTCGGCCACGGCCCGTGCCCTGCTCGCCCGACACGGCGGCGGGACCGCGGCACCCTAGCGTGCCGGCGGGTCGTCGTGCAGGATCCGCTGGAAGAGCCGGTGGTCGCGCCAGTCCCCGTCGATGTGCAGGTAGTTCGGGGCCAGGCCGACCGGTTCGAAGCCGTTCCTGGCCAACACCCGCTGCGACGCGGCGTTGTGGAGCAGCGTGGCCGCCGCCACCCGGTGCAGGCCGAGCCGGTCCCGCGCGTCGGCGCAGACGTGCGCGACCGCCGCGCCGGCGAGACCGCGGCCCGTGTAGTCGGCGTCCACCCAGTACCCGAGGTCCGCGCTCTGGAAGGGGCCGCGCACCACGTTGGAGAGCGTGACGGCGCCCACCGCCCGGGCGCCGTCCACCAGCAGCCAGGGCACGAGCCGCCCCGCCGCGCCTCCTCGGCCCCCGTGCGGAGCAGGGCGGCCTGCCCCTCCGCCGTGTAGAAGGCCTCGGGCCGTCGGGGAACCCAGGGCGCCAGGTACGCCCGGTTACGCCGATGGGCGGCGGCCAGGGCGACATGGTCGCCCTCCTCGGTGGGGCGGAGCAGGACACCGCCCCCGAGGTCGACGGTCAGATCACCAGCGGAACTCACGGCCGTAGCATCGCACGGCCTCGGCCCGCTCAGTTCTTGCGGGCGACGCCGCCGACCATGAGGCGCTGGGCTATGGACAGCGGGGTGCCGACGGGTCCGTCGGGGCGCCACATCGGCAGCGCCACCACACCGGGCTCCAGGAGCTCGTACCCGTCGAAGTAGGCCGTTATCTCCTCCAAGGTGCGGAACCGGCCGGTGCCGAGGAACTCCAGCATCGTCTCCTCGACGGCACGGGCCTCGGGGCCGGTGTCGCAGAAGGCGGTGATCATCAGGTGGCTGCCGGCCGGCACCGCGTCCATGTACGCCTCGACGATGCCCTTCGGCCCCTCGTCGTCGTGCAGGTGGTGCAGGATCCCGACCAGCAGCACGCCCACCGGCCTGGAGAAGTCGATCAGCCGGCGCACGCTGGGGTGGTCGAGCACCTTCTCCGGCTCGCGCAGGTCGGCGGTGACCACCGCGGTGTTCTCGTTCTCCTCGAGCAGCGCCCGGCCGTGGGCCAGCACGATCGGGTCGATGTCGACGTAGACCACGCGCGCGTCGGGGTTGTACCGCTGCGCGACCTGGTGGGTGTTCTCCAACGTGGGCAGGCCGGCGCCGAGGTCGATGAACTGGTCGATGCCCGCCTGCTCCGCCAGGAAGCGCACGCCCCGGCCGAGCACCGCCCGGTTGAACCAGCCCACGTCGCTGATGTGCGGCATGTCGAGGCGCACCTGGTCGGCGACCACCCGGTCGACCTCGTAGTTGTCCTTGCCGCCGAGCACCGCGTCGTAGACGCGGGCGATACTCGGCCTGCTCAGGTCGATGTCCGCCGACTGGACGTCCGCCGAGCCGCCATCCTGCTCCACCACCGAAGCTCCGTCCCTCAAGTTGCCGCTGTTACCCGTGAGTTCGTGCCGGGGCCAGAGTAACCCGGACGAGTGGTTCCCCGACCGAGACCACGCGGCTTCGGATAACCGTAACCTCCCTTGTTTCACGGCGGGTTACGGCCTCCAGCCTGGCCGGTTCGCGACGGGGGTTCCGCCCGTGGTCCGGATACCTTCCCAGGGAGCGAGAAGTATGCGGGATCGACGCGGTGTCGCGGCCGCGGCTCCGCGACGCACCGGCCGAGGAAGGGCGGTCTGGCCATGACACAGGAGGTGCGGGGTGTCATCGCACCCGGCAGGAACGAGCCGGTGCGGGTGGCGAGGGTGTTGGTGCCCGACCCGGGTCCGGGCGAGGCGGTGGTGCGGGTGCTGGCCTGCGGGGTCTGCCACACCGACCTGCACTACCGGGAAGGTGGCATCACTGACGACTTCCCCTTCCTGCTCGGGCACGAGGCGGCCGGCACGGTGGACGCGGTGGGACCCGGCGTCACCGAGGTGGCGCCCGGCGACTTCGTCATCCTCAACTGGCGTGCGGTGTGCGGCCGCTGCCGGGCCTGCCGGCGCGGCAGGCCCTGGTACTGCTTCGACACGCACAACGCACGGCAGCGGATGACGCTGGCCGAGGACGGCGCCGAGCTGACGCCGGCGCTCGGCATCGGCGCGTTCGCCGAGAAGACGCTGGTGGCGGCGGGCCAGTGCACCAAGGTGGACGGCGCGGTGTCGCCCGCGGTGGCAGGGCTGCTGGGGTGCGGCGTGATGGCCGGGATCGGCGCCGCCATCAACACCGGCGGCGTGGGCCGCGGGGACAGCGTCGCGGTCATCGGCTGCGGCGGGGTGGGAAACGCGGCGGTGCTCGGCTCCCGGCTGGCGGGCGCGGCGCGGATCATCGCGGTGGACATCGACGACCGGAAGCTGGCGGCGGCGAGCCGTCTCGGCGCCACCCACATCGTGAACTCCCGCGAGACGGACCCGGTCGAGGCCGTCAGGGAGCTGACGGGCGGGCTCGGGGCCGACGTGGTGATCGAGGCCGTGGGCCGCCCGGAGACCTATCGGCAGGCGTTCTACGCCCGCGACCTGGCCGGCACGGTGGTGCTGGTGGGCGTACCGACGCCGGAGATGACGATCGAGCTGCCGCTGCTCGACGTGTTCGGCCGGGGCGGGGCCCTGAAGTCGTCGTGGTACGGCGACTGCCTGCCCTCCAGGGACTTCCCGATGCTGGTGGACCTGCATCTGCAGGGCCGACTGGATCTTGACGCGTTCGTCAGCGAGACGATCGCGCTCGACGAGGTGGAGCCGGCCTTCGGCCGGATGGGCACCGGCGAGGTGCTGCGCTCGGTGGTCGTGCTGTGAGGTGGGCCGACCGGCCCGTCGGCGGCCCGCCGGGGCGGGCCGCCGGATCGGCTCAGTCCAGGTAGGTCGCGGGCGCGGCGACGGCGAGGGAGCCGCCGAAGGCGCTCTCGACGCGGGAACGCTCGCTGCTGTTGGGGGAGGCGTTGGTGCAGGAGACGCCGGCCGTCGAGCCGGACATCAGGCTGCTGCAGGGTCCGGGCTTGATGTCCGGGAGGCCGAGGATGTGGCCGAGCTCGTGGGCGGCGATCCGGACCGTGTTGTAGCCCTGGTCGACCGCCTGGCGCCCCATCCAGACGGTGCCGTTGCCCAGGCTGGTGGTCTGGGCGCGCGGCCAGCCGTTGTCGGCGACGATGCGGATGTTGGCGCGCTGGCCCGGCTGGACTGGCACCAGGTCGACGCTGGTGACGCTCTCGTTCCAGATGGCGGCGCCGCTGGCCACCGCGCTGGCGAACTCGGCGCTGCCGCTGGCGTCGTAGGTCAGCACCGTGGCGACGAGCGGCCGCCCGGCCGCCTCCTGGGGGGCGGCCACCGCCTGGCCGCCGGTCCACAGCAGGGCCGCGAGCAGCGTGGTCAGCAGCACCCTGGCAGCCTTGGCCAATGTCACGATCAGCCTCCGGGGGGACGAAGCGAGAGAGTCATGGGCATGACATTTGAGCATGCCATCTCGCATCTGCCCGCCCCTGGGTCCTTCCATGCGTGTGGTCGCCGGCCGCGGCCGGCGACCACACGCCCGCCCGCTCAGACCGCGTCGGCCAGCTCGGCGAACTCCGCGTCGCTGAGGGTGATTCCGGCCGCGCCCAGGTTCTCCTCGGCGTGACCGACCCGAGAGGTGCCGGGGATCGGCACCATCACCGGGGAGCGGCGCAGCAGCCAGGCGAGCGCGAGCTGGGAGGGGCTCGCGCCGTGCCGCCTGGAGATCCCGTCCAACGGGCCGCCCGGCCTGGCCAGTTCGCCGGTGGCCATCGGGAACCAGGGGATGAACGCCAACTGCTCGCGCTCGGCGTACTCCAGCACGTCCTCGGCCTGCCGGGTGGCGAGGTTGTACAGGTTCTGCACCGAGACGACGCGGGCGATCCTGCGGGCCCGCTCGATCTCCTCGACGCTCACCTCGGAGAGCCCGATGTGCCGGATCTTGCCCTCCCGCTGCAGCAGCACCAGCTCGCCGAGCTGGTCCTCGAACGGCACCTTCGGGTCGACGCGGTGCAGCTGGAAGAGGTCGATCCGCTCAACGCCGAGGTGGCGCAGGCTCAACTCGGCCTGCTGGCGCAGGTACTCGGGCCTGCCCACCGGCCGCCAGTCGTCGGGGCCGGCGCGGGTGAGGCCGGCCTTGGTGGCGATGACCAGGTCCTCGGGGTAGGGGGCGAGCGCCTTGTGGATGAGCTGCTCGCTGACGAAGGGGCCGTAGGAGTCGGCGGTGTCGATGAAGGTGACGCCGAGCTCGACCACCCGGCGCAGCACCCGGATCGCCTCGTCCGGGTCCCGGGGCTGGCCCCAGACGCCGGGCCCGGTCAGCTGCATGGCGCCGAAGCCGAGCCGGTTGACGACGAGGTCGCCGCCGATGGTCAGCGTGCCGGAGGCGCCTGCTGGTCGGTCGTCGGGGTGCGTGCTCATGCTGCTCCCTGTCTCCCTTGTCTCGGTCTGGCTGTCTCGGTGTCGAAGGGCCCGGGGCGTGGCCGACCCGGCGTCAGCCGGTCGGGGTGAGGACCACGAAGTCGGCGCCGGCCGGGTCGACGCAGACGGCCAGGCGGCCGACGCCCTCGGCGTCCTCGGGGCCCATCTGCACCCTGCCGCCGCGCCCGGTGATCCGACCGACCGTGGCGTCGCAGTCGGTCACGTGGAACACCGGGTGCCAGTACGGCTTGCCGCCGGTGAGGGCGAGCAGGTCCGTGGTGACCTGCATGATGCCGCCCTGCATCCGCTCCTGCCCGCCGCCCGCCGGGCTGATCAGGGCGTAGGTGCCGCCGCCGCCCGGCAGCTGCATGTCCTGCGTCTCCCAGCCGAAGAGGCGACCGTAGAACTCCTTGGCGGCGGCCGCGTCCGTCGTGTAAAGCTCGGTCCACGACAGGCTGCCCGGGCCGTCCACCTTCTGCAGGCCGGGGTCGGTGCCCGGTTCGAGCACGGCGAACTGCGCGCCCTGCGGATCGGTGAGCTGGGCCATCCGGCCGCTCTCGCCGGCCGCGGTCGGCGGCGTGCGCACGGCGCCGCCGGCGCCCTGGACGGCGGAGACGGCGGTGTCCGCGTCGTGGACGCGGAAGTAGATCATCCAGGCCGAGCGGGCGCCCTCCTCGGTGAGCGGGCCGGCGGCCGCGACCGAACGGCCCTCGTGCCGGAAGACGCCGTAGCCGCCGGCGTCGAGACCGAAGGGCTTGAACTCCCAGTCGAAGACGGCGCCGTAGAAGGCGGCGGCCGCCGCCACGTCCGACGCGCCGAGATCGAGCCAACAGGGTGAACCGGTGACATAGTCGGTCGTGATCATGGGCCTTCCTTCCGCCGCCCGCGGCTGGGTTCCCCGCAAGCCAGCGTTACACCCGGCACTGACAATCGCCCGCCGGCCGGTCCACCCGGGGCATGGGACCCGCGCCGCCACTCTCGCCCGCACTATTGCCAGCACCACGACCGCCGGGCTTAAATGCTGGGCGAACTTCTTACATAGAGTGCAAGAACTAAGAAGGCCGAGACCAGCAGCACACCGGGGGCGCGCATGCGAGTGGAGAACAGCCACCAGCCACGCATCCTGGCCCTGCTGCGCACCGAGGGCCCGCTGCCGCCGGCCGGCCTCGGCGCGCGGGTGGGTCTCTCCCGGTCCAAGATCGGTCAGGAGCTGGGGCGGCTCGAGGAGTTGGGCTTCATCGAGAAGGCCGGGCACGCCGCGTCGAGCGGTGGCCGCCCCTCGGGCCTGGTCCGGCTCTCCTCGCGGCTGCGGTTCGTGGGCGTGGACCTCGGCGCGACCTCGCTCGACGTGGCCGTGACCGACGGCCGGCTCACGGTCCTCGAGCATCTGGCCGAACCCTGCGACGTGCGCGCCGGCCCGGAGGCGGTGCTCGACCGGGTGGTCGAGCTCGTGGACCGGCTGCGCGCCTCGGGCGCGGTGTCCGAGCTGCACGGCGCGGGCGTCGGCATCCCGGCCCCGGTCAGCTTCCTGCACGGCTGCCCCGTCACCCCGCCGATCATGCCGGGCTGGGACCGCTACCCGGTTCGGGACGCGCTCGCCGAGCGGCTCGGCTGCCCGGTGCTGGTGGACAACGACGCCAACACCATGGCGCTGGCCGAGAGCCAGGTGGGCCTCGCGCGCGCGGTGCCCGACTTTCTCTTCGTCAAGCTCGGCACCGGCATCGGCTGCGGCGTGGTCGCCGGCCGCCAGGTGCACCGTGGCGGCACCGGCAGCGCCGGCGACATCGGCCACATCGCGCTGGAGGACGCGGGCCCGGTCTGCGCCTGCGGCAGGACCGGCTGCCTGGAGGCGTGGTTCGGCGGCGCGGCGCTGGCCAGGGACGCGCACGCGCTGGCCGCGGACGGCGGCTCGCGGCTGCTGGCCGAGCGGCTGGCCCAGCGGGGCGAACTCTCGGCGCCCGACGTCTCCTGGGCGCTGGCGTCCGGCGACCCCGCCGCCCTGGAACTGGTCAGGCGCGGCGGACAGCGGCTCGGCCGGGTGCTGTCGGGCCTGGTCAACTTCTTCAACCCGTCGATGATCGTGGTCGGCGGCGGCGTCGCCGGGCTCGGCCACACCCTGCTCGCCGAGGTGCGCAGCGAGCTCTACCGCCGCTCCACCCCGTTGGCCACCAGCGACCTGCCGGTGGTGCTCTCCGAACTCGGCGGCACGGCCGGGGTGGTGGGTGCCGCCGGCCTCATCAGCGACCGCGTCTTCGCCTATCGACGCCCGGATCCCGCCACTCCCTGACCGCCTCTGACGATCGATCGGAACCTCACGATGCAAGCTCTCGGTGTCGCACTCATCGGCCACGCCTTCATGGGCCGTGTGCACTCCCACGCCTGGCGCTCGGTGGGCGCCTTCTTCGGCCCATCGCTCGAGCCGAGGATGACCATCGTGGCGGGGACCGACCGGGCCAGAACCGAGGCGGCCGCCGCCCGGCTCGGGTGGCAACACGCCACGGACAACTGGCAGCAGGCCGTGCACCGGGACGACGTCCAGGTCGTCGACATCTGCTCGCCGGGGGACAGCCACGCGGAGATCGCGATCGCCGCGCTCGAGGCCGGCAAGCACGTGCTGTGCGAGAAGCCGCTGGCCAACACGGTCGCCGAGGCCGAGGCGATGGTCGCGGCCGCCCGGCGGGCCAGGGAGCGCGGGGTGCGGTCGATGGTCGGCTTCACCTACCGCCGCACCCCGGCGCTCAGCCTGGCCAGGGAGATGGTGGCCGAAGGCCGGATCGGCCGGGTGCGTCAGGTGCGTGCCTCGTACCTGCAGGACTGGCTGCACGATCCCGAGGCGCCGTTCACCTGGCGTCTCGACCGGGCCCGCGCGGGCTCGGGGGCGCTCGGCGACATCGGCTCGCACATCACCGACCTGGCCGAGTACCTGATCGGCGACCGGCTCGACGGCGTGTCGGGCCAGACCGCGACCTTCGTCGACAGCCGACCGCTGCCCGGCGGTGCCGAGGGCGCCAGGGGCGAGGTCACCGTGGACGACGCCGCCGTGTTCACCGGCCGGTTCGCCGGCGGGGCGCTCGGCGTCTTCGAGGCGACCAGGTTCGCCGCCGGGCGGAAGAACGCGCTGCGCATCGAGCTCAACGGCACGGCCGGCAGCCTGGCCTTCGACTTCGAGTCGATGAACGAGCTGTGGTTCCACGACGCGACCGAGCCGGCCGCGAGCGCCGGCTTCCGCCGCATCGTGGTCACCGAGCCCGACCACCCCTACGTGGCGGCCTGGTGGCCGCCGGGCCACGGCCTCGGCTACGAGCACGCCTTCACCCATCAGGCCCGCGACTTCCTCGATGCGATCGCGGCGGGCGCCGACCCGGAGCCTGGCTTCGAGGCGGGCCTGCACGTGCAGCGGGTGCTGGCCGCCGTCGAGGCGAGCGCCGCGAACGAGAGCCGCTACACCAGGATCGAACCTGACAGTCCGTCCTCACAACCCGTAAGGAGCTGAGCCGCGATGTCGCGTCCCGTCACTCTGTTCACCGGTCAGTGGGCCGACCTGCCCTTCGAGGAGGTGTGCCGGCTGGCGGCCGGCTGGGGCTACGACGGCCTGGAGATCGCCTGCTCCGGCGACCACCTGGAGATCGACCGGGCGGTCGCCGAGCCGGACTACCTGCCCGCCAAGAAGGCGCTGCTCGAGAGTCACGGTCTGAAGGTGTTCGCCATCTCGCACCACCTCGTCGGGCAGGCCGTGTGCGACCACCCGATAGACGAGCGGCACCGCGGCATCCTGCCCGGCAGGATCTGGGGCGACGGCGAGCCCGAGGGCGTCCGCCGGCGCGCCGCCGAGGAGATGAGGAACACCGCCCGGGTGGCGGCCGCGCTCGGCGTGAACACCGTGGTCGGGTTCACCGGCTCGTCGATCTGGCACACCGTCGCCATGTTCCCGCCGGTGCCGGCCGCGATGGTGGAGGCCGGCTACCAGGACTTCGCGGACCGCTGGAACCCCATCCTCGACGTCTTCGACGCCGAGGGCGTGCGTTTCGCGCACGAGGTGCACCCGAGCGAGATCGCCTACGACTACTGGACGACGCAGCGCGCCCTGGCGGCCGTCGACAACCGGCCGGCTTTCGGCCTGAACTACGACCCGTCGCACATGGTGTGGCAGGACCTGGACTATCTGGCCTTCATCTCGGACTTCGCCGACCGGATCTACCACGTCGATTTCAAGGACACCAAGAAGCGGTTGAACGGCCGCAACGGGCGGCTCGGTTCGCACCTGCCGTGGGCCGACCCGCGGCGCGGCTGGGACTTCGTCTCGCTCGGCCACGGGGACGTCGACTTCGAGGGCTGTGTGCGGGTGCTCAACGCGATCGGCTACGACGGGCCCATCTCCGTGGAGTGGGAGGACGCGGGCATGGACCGGCTGATCGGCGCGCCGGACGCGCTGGCGCGCGTCCGGGAGCTGGTGGCCATCGAGCCGCCGGCGCAGGCCTTCGACGCGGCGTTCAACACCGGCGGCTGAGCGACTAATACCACGATTATGCCACGGTTATGCCACGGTAATATCGCATTACTTCCTGCGGTATTACCGTGGTCCCGTCGGAACACGGATTCCCGCCCAGCAAATGTGAGCGGATCAACTCTCGCCCTGCGCCCCATCCATTCCGTTACACGGCGAATACCCAGCGAACCGGTTTCCCCGACCTCCGGACCCGGGATAAGCACCCCTGCCAGGAATTCCTGGAACGAAAGGGGAAACCCGTGTCCGAGCTTCACGAATCCGCGCCGCGGGCCGAAGGGGACTCCCTCGGCGGCGTCATCCAGGACCTCGCCCGCGCGCTGGCGCGCTGAGGCTCCGCTCGATGTCGATCACGCATCAGCCGGCGCCCGGCTCCGTCGAGGAGGCGACCGGGGCCCTGGCCGACGCACTGGCCGGGGCCCTGCGGCGCGGGGACCAGGGCGTCGCCGCTCGCTTCCGCCTCGACTCGTGGGACCAACGGCCCGGCGGCCTGGCCGCCGTCCGCGTGCTGGGCGCTGACGTGCTCGTGCCCTTCCTGCTGACGGGCCAGCCCCTGCGGCAGGATGAGGCGTCGCTGGTGCGGGCCGCGGTGCGGGCCTACCCCGCACCGCGAGGCCACGGCCCCGAGGAAGCCCTGTGGGGCGTCAGGGACGCCGCCCTCGCCGCGGCGCTGGCCCGCCTCGGCGTGGACGCCGCCGGCTGGGAGGGCCTGGCCGCCACCGGCGCGCCGACCCGTCTGGCCCCCGGCTGGCTGACGCTGGCCGCCGATCTCGTCCGCCTCTCCACCGCGGCGCACCCCCTGCTCGCGCCCGACCTCACCAGGCGACTCGGCGATCGCCGCCTCGACGTCGAACGCGGCCTGGTGCGCGCGGTACTCCGCCACGACCTGCTGAGCGCCGCCCGGCTCTCCCGCTGGCTGTTGGCGCTCTCCCCCCGGGGCGCGGGCGCGGTGGCGCTGCCGCCGATCCTCGACCTCCTGGAGACCGTCGGCGCCGACGATCCCCGGGTGCGGTTCGAGACCGCCATCGCCCGCCGTCTGAACGACTCGCACTGAGACCATCCGAGGAGGAGCAGCATGGACGCCATGGCGGTGCGCCTGGCCCAGCAGGTCAGCGAGCGGGCCGTGGACTGGCTGGGGCGGCTACGCGGCCGGTTCGCGCTCGACCGCGAGGTGCCGGAACACGAGATCAGCGGCGAGAGCCTCAAGGCGCTCGGCGAACTGGCACTCGTCGCCAGCGTGGTGATCCGCGAGGCGGTGGCGGGCCCGCGTTCGGCCGGGACCGCTCGCTCACTGCTCGACTTCGCCTGGCGGGAGTTCGACGAGGGCGCCCTGCTCTGGCGGCTCCAGAGCCACACCCCGGGCGCCACCCACGCCATGGAGTTCTACTCCCACTTCGTCCCCGTCGGATACCGGCACCCGGGGCTCGACCGGCTCGCCGGGACGGTACTCGGAACCCGCGCCGCCCGGGTGGTCGAGCACGTGCCAAGCCGACGGCTCGCCGTCTGGGCGGCCGCACGCCGGATCGGCGTCCAACCGCCGAGCGCCGCGTCCGAGTTGATCGACCGGACCTGGCTGGGCGGCACGCCGGAGCCCTGGATGATGGACGCCGACAACGCCCACGGTGTCACGCACACCGTGTTCCACCTCACCGACTGGGGCGACGACCCGGCCGGCCTTCCGGAGCCGCTGCACGCGTATGTCAGGCGCTGGTTGCCCGTCTGGGTCGAGGTGTTCCGCGAGACCAGGTTCTGGGACCTGCTGCTCGAGTTCCTGATGGTGGGCGCCTGTCTGCCCGAGCCGATGCTCTTCCCCACCGTCTGGAAGGAGGTGACGGAGGCCCAGCACGCGGACGGCATGCTGCCCAACAGCCTGACCACGCCGCCGATGGAACCGGAACGCGCCTGGGCCAACCACCACCCCACCATCGTGGCCGCGGTCGCCGGCACCCTCACCGTCTCCCGCGCCCTGTCCACCGCGACCACGGGCGGGAGCCGGGCATGAGCACCACGGCCACCATCGCGGGGCTGCTGAACAAGCACATCGGCGACCTGGTCGCCGATCAGCACGCCCCGGCCGCGGTCGGCGCCGCGATCCGCGGCGCCGACCAGTCGGTCGCGGTCGCCGGTGACCGGCTGCGGCCGGGTCGCGCCCACCGGGACCGCGGCCGGCAACCCGTCTGCCCTGACACGCTGTTCGCCCTCGGCTCGCTCACCAGGACCTTCACGACCCTGCTGCTCGCCGAGCTCGCGGTGCGCGGCGAGGTCTCCTACGACGACCCGATCGACAGCTATCTGCCGCCCGGCGCCACCCCCCTTCCCGGGCCCGGCGCTCCACGCGCCCTGGTGGATCTCGCCACCCACACCGCCGGGCTCCCCCGGCTGCCCCGCAACCTCTACCCGCGCGGGCTGCGCCGCTGGCGGACCGACCCCTACGCCGGCTACCGCCCGATCGACCTCTACCGGGCCACCGCCCGGCTGCCCCACCAGCCGAGGCGCACCACCATCCGCTACTCCACCTTCGGCGTCGGCCTGCTCGGCCAGTTGCTGGCCAACGCCGCCGGCACCGACTACGCGGAGCTGCTGGCCGAACGGGTGCTGCGTCCCCTCGGCATGCGGGACACGCAGGTGCCCGACGAGCCGACGCTCGACGAGCGAGCCGCGCACGGCCACCGCCGTGGGCACCCGTTCCCGCACTGGCACTTCGACGCGCTCGCCCCCTCCGGCGCGCTCTACTCGACGGCCGCCGACATGCTGCGCTACCTACGCGCCCAGCTCAATCCCGCCACCGTCGTCCCGTCCTCGCTGGCCTCGGCGGTCATCGACTCGCAGTGGCCACGCCGGGCCACGCAGCGGGGCCAGAGGGTCGTCGGCCTGGGCTGGGACATCAGGGTGGTCGAGGGCCGCGCCCTGCTCTGGCACACCGGGGCGACGGGCGGCTTCACCGCGTTCGCCGGCTTCAGCCCGGACGCCGACGCCGGGGTCGCGGTGCTGGCCAACACGACGCCGACCCACCGGCAGCCGGTGATCCGCGCGGGCCGCCGGCTGTTCCGGGCCCTGGCGCTGCCGTGAGCCGGCGTCACTCGTCGCCGGGGCGTTCCAGGCGTCGCCCCTCGATGTCGGGGTCGGGCACCAGCCGGCCGAACCAGGCCGGGTGGTACCAGATGCGGGACCCCGTGATGGCCATCACGGCCGGCACCAGGGTCAGCCGGACCACGAACGCGTCGAGCAGCACGCCCACCGCGAAGGCGAAGCCGATGGCCTTGATGGTCGGGTCGTCGGTGGCCATGAACGCCACGAAGATCGCGAACATGATGAGTGCGGCCGCCGTCACCACCCGGGCGGCGAGCGCCGTGCCGAGCGCGACCGCCCGCCGGGGATCGTCCGTCTCGCCGCACACCTCCTTGATCCGGGAGACCACGAACACCTCGTAGTCGCTGGAGAGTCCGAAGATGATGGCGAGCATGATGATGGGCAGGAAACTGATGGTCTCGGTCGGCGTGATGCCGAACAGGTGCTCGCCCCAGCCCCACTGGAACATGGCCACCTCGGCGCCGAACGCGGCGGCCACCGAGAGCAGGAAGCCGAGGACGGACTTCAGCGGCACCAGGACGGTGCGGAAGGCGAACGTCAGCAGCACGAAGGCGAGTCCGACCACCACGATGAGGAAGACCGGCAGCGCGTCGGCGAGTTTGGCGGAGACGTCGATGTTGGAGGCCGTGTTGCCACCGACCGTGACATGGGCCCCGGTGCCGGCCGCGACCTGGTCCCGGTGATCCCTGATGTCGTGCACCAGGTCGGCGGTGGCCGGGTCGTTGGGGCCGGTCGCCGGCACCGCCTGGATCACCGCGACGTCGTGCCCCGAGCCGACCGGCCTGGCCGAGACCACCCCGGGCCGCTCGCCGACGGCCTCCGCGATCCGGTTCACGTCGCGCTCCCCGCGCGCCCCGTGCGCCACCACGAGCAGCGGCCCGTTGGCGCCCACCCCGAAGCCCTCGGAGATCAGGTCGTAGGCGCGGCGCTGGGTGTCGGAGGTGGGCTTGGCCGAGCCGCTCGGCAGCCCGAGCTCCAACTGGGTGGCGGGCAGCGCGAGTACGCCGAGCAGCACCACGCCGCCGACGAGCACCGGGATTCGGTGGCGGACCACGAACCGCGCCCACGCCGCGCCCCTGCCGCGCTCGGGCGTGTCGGCCGCGGTCCTGGCCACCCGCTCGGTCCAGCCGGGCCGCCAGGGGAGCCGCAGGAAGCGGAGGACGCGCCCGCCGGCGAAGCCGAGCACGGCGGGCAGCAGGGTCAGTGCGATCGCCATGGCCACCAGCACGGCGACCGCGGCGCACAGTCCCATCACGGTCAGGAAGGGAATGCCGACCACCGAAAGGCCGCAGAGCGCGATGATCACGGTGAGCGCGGCGAACACCACGGCGCCGCCCGCCGTGCCCGCGGCCATGCCGGCCGAGTCCTCGCCCGCCATCCCGGCGAGCAGGTTGTTGCGGTGCCGGTAGAGGATGAAGAGGCCGTAGTCGATGCCGCAGGACAGGCCGAGCATGATGGCGACCGTGGTGGAGGAGGAGGCGATGTCGACCACCGCGGCCACGGCGGTGACCCCCATGATGGTGATCAGCACGCCGAGCACCGCGGTCACGATCGGCACCCCGGCCGCCACCACCGCGCCGAAGGTGATCAGCAGGATGACCAACGCGATGACCAGGCCGACGAGTTCGGGCAGTTCCGAGACCTCGGTGCGCCAGCCGGGGTAGACGCTGCCTGAGTACTCGACCTGGACGTCGGCGTCCTCGGCCGGCCGCACGGCGCGCTCCACGCCGTCGAGCGTCGACTCGTCGACGTTCCCCGGCGCCTCGGTGAAGTCCACGCTGCCGAGGGCGACCCGCTCGTCGGACGAGACGGCCCGCGACTCGAACGGGTCGGAGACGGCGCCGACCTGCGACACGTCGTCGAGGCGCCGCATGGTCTCCTCGATCGCGGCCCGCTGGCGGTCGTCGGTCACCCTGGCCTGCCCGTGGGTGGCGAACACCACCTGGGCCGAGCCGCCGCCGAAGGCGGGCAGCTTCCGCTTGAGCAGGTCGGTGGTGCGCTGCGACTCGGTGCCGGGGATGGTGAAGACGTCGTTGGTCTGCCCGCCGCTGCCGAGCGCCAGCGCCACCGCGACCACGGCGAGCAGCAGCCAGCCGCCGAGCACCAGGCGGCGGCGCCGGTAGGCCCACCGGCCGAGCCTGAACAGTAGGTGGGACATCGCGGTTCCTCCTGGCCACCCGAGGGCGAGGTGACCGATGGTGAGCGACCGATCACCCGCCGATCCTTCACCGGAGGCGCGGGGCGCGGGCTCCGCGACACGCGCGGGTGGCGCGTGGGAGAATCCCTCAATTGTCATGCCCATGAATCTCCGTTCGGAGGACCGCATGCACGATTCCCGCACCACCCCGCTCCTCAGACGCCTCGTCATCGCGCTGGCCGTGCCCCTGCTGGCGCTCCTCGGCCTGGCGCTGCCCGCGCGGGCCGAACCGGCCCCCGCCTCGTTCGCCGCCGACCAGCTCGAAGCCGCGAGCGACGCGGTGCTCGCCGCCGACGTCGCGGGCACGGCCTGGGCCGTCGACCACGCCGCCGGCACCGTCCGGGTCACCGTGGACGACTCCGTCTCCCCCGTCGACCTCGCCCACCTGCGGCGCACCGCAGGACCGCTCGCCGACGCCCTGACCGTCGAGCGCACCCCCGGCACCCTCACCCCACGGCTGCGCGGCGGCGAGGCCGTCTACGGCGCCGGCGTCCGCTGCGCGGTGGGCTTCAACGCCCGCTCGGGATCGGCCTACTACTTCATCACCGCCGGGCACTGCACCTCGCTGGCCAACACCTGGTTCTCCGACGCCTCGCACAGCACCGCCGTCGGCCAGACCTTCGGCACCAGCTTCCCGGGCAACGACTACGGCCTGGTCCGCTACCTCGCCGCCCCGTCCCCCTGGCCGCCCGGCGTCGTCTGCAACGGCGTGCCGGTCGACATCATCGGGGTCGGCACGCCCACCATCGGCATGAGCGTCCGCTTCGCCGGCCCGGCCAGCGGCTGCCGCTCGGGCACCGTCACGGCCCTCAACGCGACCGTCAACTACGGGGGCGGCGACATCGTCTCCGGGCTGATCCGCACCAACATCTGCGCCGAGCCAGGCGACAGCGGCGGCCCGCTGTTCACGCCCGGCGGACTCGCCATCGGCATCCTCTCCGGCGGCAGCGGCAACTGCGCCAGCGGCGGCACCAGCTACTTCCAGCCCGTCGGAGAGGTGCTCAGCGCCTACGGGCTCACCCTCCCGTAACGTAGCGGCATGCCCGAACTGCCCGATGTGGAGGAATTCCGGCGCGTCCTGGCGTCCTGCGCCACCGGCCGCCGGATCGAGCGGGTCGAGGTCGCCGACGCCGGCGTGCTACGCGGGGTCACGGCGCGCCGGCTGCGCCAGCGGCTCACCGGCCGGACCTTCGCGGCACCGCGCCGGCACGGCAAGTGGCTGCTCGCGCCCACCGAGGGACCCACCGTGCTCTTCCACTTCGGCATGACGGGCAACCTGCGCTGCGACCCGGCCGACGCCTCGGCCGCGCCCCACGACCGGGTCACCCTCACCCTCGACGACGGCCGCCGGCTCCGCTACCGCGACCAGCGCAAGCTGCGCGGCATCTGGTTCGCCGCCACGGCCGCCGACGTGGACCGGATGCTCGCCGACCAGGGCCCCGACGCGCTGGCCCTCGCCCCCGGCGAGCTGGCCGAACTGCTGGCCGCCCAGCGCCGCCGGGTCAAGGCGGCGCTGCTCGACCAGTCGACCGTGGCCGGCCTCGGCAATCTGCTGGCCGACGAGATCCTCTGGCACGCGAGGGTCCATCCGGCCCGACGCGCCGTCGACCTGACCGACGACGAACGACGGCGCGTCGACTCGGCGGCACGGCACGTGCTGCGCGGGGCCGTGCCCGCCGGCCACGTCCCCGCCAAGCCCTCCTGGCTCACCGCCAGGAGGGACGCGCCCGCGCCGCACTGCCCGCGCTGCGACACCCCGCTCCGGCACAGCCGGGTCGCCGGCCGCACCACGCTGTGGTGTCCCGCCTGCCAGCCGGAGTGACACCGGCGCGCGCCCGAGGCGCCACCCGGGGCACACGCTCCCACACGGCCCTTTGCCGTCGCTCACGCCCGGGCATGTGCGAGCAGTAGGGTTCGGCACAGCCGGGAGGGCGCCATGGGTGGCAAACACAGCGACGGCAAGAACGGCGAGGAAGGCGACAAGCGGCAGTCCCCGCGCGAGAGCGACAGTCAGTGGCCGGGGCCGGTCACGCCGCCGTCGCCGCCGTCGTCGCCGCGCGCACCGGAAGAGCAGTAGGCGGAAGGACAGGCAGGAATGACCACGATGCGGCGGCTCGTCGACACCCTGCGGGACGGTGGCTCGCTGCCGCGCCAGTGGGCGGACGCGGTCGCCGCCGTGGACCGGGCGGCGTTCATCCCGGACGTCTGCCCGGGCCTCGATCGGGCGGCGGACGAGGCGGAGTGGCTGGCGGCCGTCTACAGCGACCGGCCGGTGGTCACGCAGGTGGACGACGGAGCCGAGGGCGGCCCCGGGGTTCCCACCTCCTCCTCGTCCCAACCGTCCCAGATGCTCGAGATGCTGGAGCTGCTCGACGTCCACGAGGGCCAGCGGGTCCTGGAGATCGGCACGGCCACCGGCTACCACGCCGCGTGGCTGTGCCACCGGCTCGGCTCGGACCACGTCACCTCCGTCGAGATCGACGAGCGGCTGCACCGCCAGGCCGCCGGGAGCCTCGCCGCCGCCGGCTACGCCCCCCGCCTCGTGGTCGGGGACGGCAGCAGGGGCTGGGCGGACGGCGCGCCCTACGACCGGATCATCAGCACCTGCACGCTGCGCGAGATCACCCCCGAGCTGCTGGTCCAGACCCGCGACGGCGGGCGGATCGTCACCCCGTTCGGCAGCAGCTTCCACTCGTACTCGTACCTCACGCTCGACGTCCACGACGGCGTCGGCGACGGCCGCTTCTCCGGCCGCCCCGCGTTCATGTGGTCCCGCCCCCAGCGGGGGCGCGGCGCCGAGCTCTCCGACGTCTACCGCGGGGAGCGCGGCGAGCGGGGCACCACCGACCTCGACCCGAGCGAACTCAACGCGCCGGACGCCATGTTCGCCGTCTCGCTGCGGGTGCGTGACGCCTGGCCCGAGATCGACTGGGAGAACGACGGCTCGGGCGAGTGGACCTACTGGCTGCTCTCCGACGATCGCCGCTCCTGGGCCAGGGTGGAGTTCGTCCCCGGCCGCGCCGAGTTCGAGACGGAGCAGAGCGGCCCCCGGCGGCTCTGGGACGAGGTGGCGGCGGCGTACCGCCGTTGGAAGTCCCTCGGCTCGCCCCGGCGTTCACGCCACCGCCTGCGGGTCACGCCAGAGGGCCAGTCCGTGGGCCTGGCCCCGGCCTAGCATGGAGGGGCCGCCGCTGCTGAACGCCGGGCCGCTGCGGATCTCCTGCCGCTGCGCTGTCCCCGGCCGATCGCGAGCCGCTGGCCAGGCGGTACCAGGACGCGGCCGGCTTCCAAGGCCGGGGCTGCTGGTGCGCCCGGTGTACGAGGAGCACCTGATCGGCCTGGTGCCCGAGGGCGACGAACTCGGGGACCGGCTGCACGCCCTGGTGACTGAGCGGCCCGGGTACGCGCTCGGCGTCAGTTCGGCGCAGCCGCCGCGGGCCACGGCCGAGGCGTACGACCAGGCCAGGCACGCGCTGGCCATGGCCCGCAACGCGCCCGACCGGGTGGCCGGTTACCGCGGTCAGGGTCCGTTGGAGCGCCTCCTGCCGCGGGAGACGGCGCGGGCCTGGGCGCGTTCCTTCCTGGGGCCGCTGGGCGCGGTCCCCGCGGGGACGGTCGGCGTCACCCGGCTGGCGTTGTCCTTTCCTCGGGCGGGCGTGGCGCGGCTGCTCGGCATCAGCCGGAACACCGTCACCGCGCGCGTGGGGGACGTCGAGCGCGCCCTCGGCCTCGACCTGCGGGACGTCGGCGCCCGGGCGGCGCTCGCGCTGGCGTTGGCGGTCGGCTCGCCGCCGCCGGCGGCGGCGAGCCGGGGTCGTCGGGCCCCACGCTCGACGAGTTGTCGCGGACCCCGGCGGCGAGGGCGTGGGCCGCGGCGCTGCTCGCCCCGCTGCGGCAGCCCGAGCACCACGAGCTGCGCGCCACCCTGCGGGCCTGGATCGACGCCAACGTGGACGCGCGGCACGCCGCGCACCGCCTCGGGATCAGCGGGAACCGGTGCGGGCGCGGCTCAGGACGGCCGAACGGCTGCTGGGCGCGACCTGTTGGGCACCGGGGCGGGGATCCACGACCTCGTGCACGCGCTGCGCGCGACGGGCGCGCCGTGAACCGGCGACGGTGCGTCGTGCCCTCTCGCCGGTCGCGCCGGGGCGGCGTGCACGGTGGTGGGAGTCTTTCGCACCTTCTAGTTTTCTGGTGCGACGGCGCCGCTCAGCTCGCACCGGCGGGAGGGCTGAGCGGCGGCCAGGGGGAGAGGCCCGGCCCGCGGCCACGCGCCCCAGCCGGCGTTCAGCCCGCCAGGGTTGAGACCGCCTCGACGAGCCGGGTGACGTGCTCCTCAGGGGTGCCGGCACCGAAGCTGACGCGGAGCGCTTGGAGCGGCCCGTCACACTCCTCGGTGGACTCCGCCGAGGCGCCGAGCAGCCTGCGCACCAGCGGCTGGGCGCAGAACATGCCGGAGCGCACGCCGATGCCGAAGCGCTCGGAGAGCTCCACCGCCAACTGCCCGTTGTCGCGGTCGGCCACCGTGAAGGAGGCGACGGCGACGCGGTCCGCCTCCGGGCCGAACAGGGACAGCTCCCTGACCGCCGGGATCTCACTGAGGCCCTCGCGGAGCAGGGCGAGCAGCCGCTGTTCGTGGGCGACCAGCGTCTCGTGGCTCGCCTCGGTCAGGGCGCGGCAGGCGGCGGCGATGGCGAAGGCGCCGATGACGTTGGGTGAGCCGGCCTCGTGCCTGGCCTCGTCCTCGGCCCACTGGACGTGCACGCCGCCGTCGGCCCGCCGGTTGACGACGCGGGTGGCGCCGCCGCCTGCCAGGTAGGGCTCGGCGCCGCTGAGCCAGTCGGCGCGGCCGGCCAACACGCCGGCGCCGAAGGGGGCGTAGAGCTTGTGGCCGGAGAACGCCACCCAGTCCACGTCGAGTCGGCGCACGCTGACGGGTCGGTGCGGGGCGAGCTGGGCCGCGTCGAGCACGATCCTGGCGCCGTGTCGGTGGGCGGCGGCGGCGAGTTCGGCGACCGGCCACAGCTCGCCCGTGACGTTGGAGGCGCCGGTGACGCACAGCAGCGCGGGGCCCCCGGCCTCGGGGCGGGCGGCGAGCGCTGACTCGGCGATGGCGACGGCGTGTTCCGGCGAGTGGGGGGCGTCGAGGTAGGTGACCTGGTGGCCGTGGTGGGCCCAGGGCAGCAGCGCCGCGTGGTGCTCGGTCTCGAAGACGAAAACCCGGGTGCCGGCGGGCAGGGCGGCGGCCAGCAGGTTGAGCGAGTCGGTGGTGGAGCGGGTGAAGACCACCTGGTCGGCGGGGCGGCAGTCGAGGAAGGCGGCGACGGTCGCGCGGCTGCGCTCGAAGAGCTCGGTGGACAGCCGCGAGAGGTGGCCCGTGCCCCGGTGCACGCTGCCGTAGTACGGCGCGTACTCGGCCACCTCCTCCCAGACGCGGCGCAGCACGGGCGCGGACGCGGCGTAGTCGAGCGCGGCGTACTCGATGTCGCCGCCGCCGGCGAGCGGGGCGCGGACGCCGGCGCTGAGCACGTCGAGGGTGGCCGGGGTGGCGGGGGCACAGCTGGTGGTCATGGTGCACGTCTCCGTGGGCAGGCGCGCCCGACGGCCTCGCGGGTGGCCGTCGGCGCGAGAAGGCGGGTAACGAGAGAAAGGGGGAGAAAGGGAAGGAAGACGAGGGGGGAGCGTGACGCTCTACCGCATTCGCATTCGCACGAGGGAGCTCCTTCTCGGCCGCGCTTGCCGCGAGCCCTGCTGCTCGCGACCCGGTCATCACCCGGGGCACCCCGCCACGACGGAGGGTTGCCGGACAGCGGGCCGGGGCCGTGGTCGCTGTCACTCGTGACCTCGCCGAGGATTTTGGCACAGGGGCCTTCTGGGCACCCGGGGTGTCTCACTCCTCGGACGCGGCGACTCCTCGAACAAGGGCGGTGGTCAGGGCCCCGTCGGGTGGTCAGGCCCCCTCCAGGGCGCGGGCGGCCACCCTCAGGTCGGCGACCAGGCCGGCGTAGGCGGCCTCGCGCTCCGCGTCGTCGGCGCGCAGCACGGCCGAGGGATGGATGGTGGCGACCACGGTGTCGGCGCCCTCGCCCGGCCAGGGCAGCCGCAGGCCGCGCTGTCTGGTCACCCGGAACGAGGAGCCGAGCAGTGCCTTGCCCGCGGTGGCGCCGAGCGCCACGATCACCTCGGGCTCGACCAGGCGGAGTTCGGCGGTGAGCCAGGGCCGGCAGGCGGCCGCCTCGCGCAGGGTCGGCGGCTTGTGGATGCGGCGCTTGCCCCGGGGAGCGAACTTGAAGTGCTTGACGGCGTTGGTGAGATACGCGTCGTCGGGGTCGATGCCGGCGTCGGTCAGCGCCCGGTCGAGCACCCGGCCGGCCGGCCCGACGAACGGCGCGCCCCGGCGGTCCTCCTGGTCGCCCGGCTCCTCGCCGACCAGCACGACCCGGGCCGTCGGCTCGCCGGCGCCGAACACCGTCTGGGTGGCGTCGCGGTAGAGCGGGCAGCCGTGGCAGCGGGCGGCGGCGCCGCGCAGCTCGGGCAGCCCGGCGCCCTCCGGGACGTAGGGGCTGGCGTCGTAGGACTCCGGCCCGGGCTCGGATGCGGACACCGGCGCCGAGTACCCGGTCGGCGGCGAACCATCCCTCGTTTCGGCCGTGTGTCGTCGGGCCGTCCGGGCCGGGCGCCGTGTTTCCGGCGGGTGAGAAACGTGGGTCGATCACTCACAGCCCCTGACCATGGCCCCGAGCTCACCTAGGGTGACGGCTGGCCCGGTACGGCAGCCGCACGTACCCGCCCGGGCAGAACAGGAGCACCACCATGAGCACGCAAGCTGGGCAGGGCGCCGCCGTCCGCGAGACGCTGATCGCCGCCCTCGGCCGCCGCCGCTTCCTCCAGGCGGCGAGCGCCGTGACGGCGGCCGGCACCGCCACCGGCCTGACGGCCGCCGCCCCCGCCACGGCGGCGTCAGACGGCCCCCGCGTCGACTACCCACGCGAGGTCCTGCAGCCGCACCGCGGCCCCGTCCACGGTCGGCACTACCTGCCGTCGCTCCCCGACCAGGTCCGCTGGGGCTACACGCCCGCGGTGGACAGCGAGCCGGTGCTGCGGATCCGCTCCGGCGAGACGGTGACCGTGGACTCGGTCTCGCACGAGGGCATCCTCGAGGACCAGGGCCGCGACCCGGTGGCCTTCTTCGGCGGCCACGACGTGCCGCGCGGCCAGGTGCTGAGCGACGCCGTCGCCATCGCCGCCGAGTACGACCGCACCGAGCGCGACTTCGACGTCGACGGCCCGCACGTCATCACCGGGCCGATCCAGGTCGCCGGCGCGGAACCCGGCGACGTGCTGAAGGTGGAGCCGCTCTCGCTGCTCCCCCGCGTGCCCTACGGCGTGATCTCCAGCCGGCACGGCAAGGGCGCGCTCGGCCGCCGTCCGGACGGCTCGGCACCGGACGGGGTCACGCTCGGCGAGGTGATGCCGCCGGTGGCCACGGACGGCCGGCCGGGCGGCGAACCGACCGAGTACGGCAACGTCTCGGTGTTCACTCCGGTGCGGCGCGGCCGGGGCGGCACGCTCAACGGGGTGCTGCCGCTCGGCTCGCGGGGCGGCCGCGAGGTCGTGTTCCCGCTGCGGCCGCACATGGGCACGATGGGCGTGGCCTTCGCCGAGGCCGCCGCGCTGGACGACCCGGCGCTCAACTCCATCCCGCCCACCCTCGGCGGCGGCAACATCGACATCAACCTGCTGCGCGAGGGCGCCACGCTCTACCTGCCGGTCTTCACCGAGGGCGCCCTCTTCTACACCGGCGACCCGCACTTCGCCATGGCCGACGGCGAGGTGGCGCTGACCGCCGTCGAGGGTTCGCTGCGCGCCACGTTCCGGCTCACCGTCTGCAAGCCGGGCTCAGGCGACGCGCCCTCGGTCGCCTTCCGGTACCCCTTCGGCGAGACCGAGGACGCGTGGCTGCCGGTGGGCCTCTCCGACCCGGACGGCAGCCGGGGCAGCGGTCAGGTCAGCGACCTGGACGTCGCGATGCGGCGGGCCGTGGTCAACGCGCTCGACTTCCTCGAACACGACCTGGGCATGGACCGGCCCACCGCCTACGCCTACCTCTCGGCGGCGGCCGACTTCCACATCTCCCAGGTGGTCGACCGCACGGTCGGCGTCCACGGGGTGATCCCCAAGGACCACTTCGACCGGTGAGCGCCGGGCGCGCCCGTGCTACCGCCCGGTCGGTGGCTCCTCGACGAGGGCCCGCGCGTAGTTGGCCATGGAGCGCTGGTAGCGCGGCAGGTGGGGGGCGAGAGCGGTGAGGGCGACGGAGACGGCCTCGCGTTCGCGGCCGACGTCGGTGAGGGCGAGCGCCAGCGTCGCGCGGACCGCGTCGTCCATGACGTCGGAGGTGCGGGCCAGCTCCGCGGTCAGCAGCTCGACGCTCTCCTCGGGGCGGCCGAGGTTCCGCAGCGAGCTGGCCAGTTGGCAGATCACACGGCGCCGACGCACGCCCGTGAGGCCGAGTTCGAGCGCCCGCCGGTACTCCGGCACGGCGCGCTCGGGCAGTCCTGTGGAGTCGTAGACGCAGCCTCGCTCGAAAGCGGCGAGCGCGCTGTCCTCGGGGAGCTCGGCCGCAAGACCCTCGATGAGCGCCCGGAACTCCGCCGCCTCATGCTCGTCCATCGAGAGCCAGGCCTGGGCCACCCGCCGCTCCCAGTTCGGCTCGCCATGGAAGCTCCGGTGCAACTCCCGTACTTCCTCTGCCAGTTCGGGCACCGGGCCCTCGACCTTCACGCCGGGCGCCACCTCGGAGACCGGCAGCGTGCGCACCGGGGGCGCCGGAACGCCCAACGCGCCGAGCCACTCCCCGAGTTGCTCGGACGAGCTGGCGTAGACGACCCGCCCGAGGCCGACCCAGGCGTGGGCCGCGGCGCACATCGGGCAGTGCTCGCCCGAGGTGTAGACGGTCGCGGCCGCCCGCTCGGCCGGGGTGAGGTTGGCCGCCGCCCAGCGGGCCAGCGCGAACTCCGGATGCCGGGTGTGGTCGCCGTCGGCCACCCGGTTGTGGTCCTCGGCCAACGCGGTCCCGTCGGCGCCCACCAGCACCGAGCCGAACGGCTCGTCCCCGGCCGCCAACGCCTCGGCGGCCAGCTCGACGCAGCGTCGCAGATGCCGCAGGTCAGCCTCGTTCACCATCGTGCCCTCCCGGTCCCTCGCCCGCGCCTCGGATCGCGCGGCGGTCAGGATACGTCGCCGCCCCTGCGCCGTTCGAACGGAAAAAGGGCAGCTCGGCGGCGTCCCGGCGGCCGGGACGCCGCCCCGGCCGCCTCTACTTGGGGCATGGAACGGGACCAGAACCCGCTGGCGGGCGTGCCGGGCGCCGTGCCGCCGATACTGGCGGTCGACGGCGAGCCGCCGACCGGCCCGTGGGGCTACGAGTTCAAGTGGGACGGCTACCGCTGCTGCCTCTGCGCCGGGCCCGCCGGCCGCACCCGGCTCACCAGCCGCAACGGCCACGACCTCGGCGCCACCTACCCGGAGCTCACCGGCGTCGTGCCCGAGGCCCTCGGCGCGCACGGCGGTCTTGTGCTCGACGGCGAGATCGTCGCCCTGGACGAGGCGGGCCGCCCCGACTTCGGGCTGCTCCAACGCCGCCACCAGCGGCGGCCGGCGCCCGGACTGCTGGCCCGGGTGCCGGTGACGTACTTCGCCTTCGACGTGCTGCGGCTTGGCGGGCGCCCCCTGCTCGACGAGCCCTACGCCGCCCGGCGGGAACGACTCGCCGACCTCGGCCTCGACGCCTCGCCCCGGCTCGCCGTGCCACCCCACTACACGGGCGAGGAGGTCGACCCGCAGCGGCTGGTGGACATCGCACGCGAGCACGGCCTCGAGGGCGTGATCGCCAAGCGGCTCGACTCCCCCTACCTGCCGGGACGGCGTTCCCGGCTGTGGGTGAAGAAGGCGCTGTTCACGGCCAGGGAGGTGGTGGTCGGCGGCTGGCAGCCGGGCGAGGGCAGGCGCGGCGGCTCGATCGGCTCCCTGTTGCTCGGGGCGCACGACGAGGCGGGCGCGCTGCGCTACCTCGGCCGGGTGGGCAGCGGCTTCAGCGAGGCGGTGCTGGCCGACCTGGGCGCCCGTCTCGCGCCGCTGGCCCGCGCCACGAGCCCGTTCGACGAGCAGGTGCCGCGCCCGCACGCGCGCCGCGCCCACTGGGTCGAGCCCCGGCTGGTCGGCGAGGTGGCACACCGCACCTGGACCGACGAGGGCCGGCTGCGGCACCCGGTCTGGCGCGGGCTGCGCCCCGACCGCGACCCCGAGGAGGTCGCGCTGCCGGCGCGGCCGGGTGAAGATCGGGAAGCGACCCCCTAGCGTGGGCGATCGGTCGGAGGACGGTTGAAAGAGACGGGAGTTGCAGATGAGCGACGACGCCAACGACACGTACGACGTGATCGTGATCGGCGCCGGGCCGACCGGTGAGAACCTCGCGGACCGCACGGCGGCGGCCGGCCTGCGCACCGTGATCGTGGAGAGCGAGCTGGTCGGCGGCGAGTGCTCCTACTGGGCGTGCATCCCGAGCAAGGCCCTGCTGCGGCCGGCGGCCGCGCTGAAGGCCGCCAGGTCCGTGGACGGCGCCCGGCAGGTGGCGGGCGAGCGGCCGGTGGACGCGGCGGCCGTGCTGGCGCGGCGCGACTCCTTCGTGGGCGACTGGCGGGACGACGGGCAGGTCTCCTGGCTGGACTCCGTCGGCGTCGAACTGGTCCGCGGCCACGCGAGGTTGGACGGCCCCCGCCGCGTCGTGGTGGGCGAGCGGCGGCTGACCGCCCGGCACGCGGTGGTGATCTGCACCGGCAGCCGGGCCGTCGTCCCGGACGTGCCCGGGGTGGCGGAGGCCCGGCCGTGGACCAGCCGGGAGGCGACGGCGGCCAGGCGGGTGCCGGAGCGACTGGCCGTCGTGGGTGGCGGCGTGGTGGGCGCCGAGATGGCGGCCGCGTGGAGCTCGCTCGGCTCGCGCGTGACGCTGCTGATGCGCGGCGAGCGGCCGCTGCCCCGGATGGAACCGTTCGCCGGCGACCTGGTCGCCGAGGGGCTGCGGGACTCCGGCGTCGACGTGCGCGCCGGCGTCTCGGTGACGGGCCTTTCCAGGGGCGAGGGGCCGGTGGAGGTCGCGCTCGACCAGGGCGGTTCCGTGACGGCGGACGAGGTGCTCTTCGCCACCGGCCGGGCGCCGCGCACCGACGACCTGGGCCTCGAGACGGTCGGCCTCGAACCCGGCTCCTGGCTCCAGGTGGACGACACCCTGCGGGTGACGGGCGTCGCCGACGGCTGGCTCTACTGCGCCGGCGACCCCAACCACCGGGCGCTGCTGACCCACCAGGGCAAGTACCAGGCGCGGATCGCCGGGGCGGCGATCGCGAGCCGAGCGGCCGGCCGGCCGGTGGACGACGCGGCCTGGGGCCCCTGCGCGGCGACGGCGGACCACGCGGCGGTGCCGCAGGTGGTGTTCACCGAGCCGGAGGTGGCCTCGGTCGGCCTGACCGCCGCGGCCGCCGAGGCGGCCGGCCGCCGCCACCGGGCGGTCGACTACGACCTCGGCTCGGTCGCGGGCGCCGCCCTGTACGCGGACGGCTACCGGGGGCAGGCGCGGTTGGTGGTGGACCTGGAGGACGAACGCCTGCTCGGCGCCACCTTCGTCGGCCCGGGCGCCGGGGAGCTCCTGCACGCCGCCACCATCGCGGTCGCCGGCGGGGTCCCGATCTCCCGCCTCTGGCACGCCGTCCCCGCGTTCCCCACGGTCAACGAGGTCTGGCTGCGGCTGCTCGAGACCTACCGGGACCAGGGCTAACCGCCCGCGTAGGGGGCGCAGAGGTCGCGCATCTGGTCGTCCCAGTAGTCGCTCCACTCCTCAGCGGCCTCGCAGAAGGCCGCCATGGCCTCGTCCTCGGGGTTGGCGGGCTC
>NZ_SMKC01000160.1 GCF_004348315.1 Streptomyces sp. 8K308
CCACAGCGCCCGCCCCAACGTCCCGAACGGATCCCACACCTGCCCGTCGACGTCCCCGCCCGTCATCCACATCCCCTGTGTCGCACCGTGGTCCCGACCATCACCATCCGGCGTACCCACTTTTTTGTGGGTACTTGTCGGCGACCTGGCGGGCGGGCGAGGCTGTGTGTGCGGCGGCCGGAAGGGCGGCCGAGTCGAGGGCGTCCGGGAGGTCGGCGGTGTCAGAGGGCGGTGCGGGCCTCGGTGAGCCGGGTCAGGCGTCGGTACCCCCAGGCGGAGAGGGGCTCCAGCGCGTCGGCGAGTTCGCGACCGTAGGCGGTCAGGGAGTAGACCGTCTTCAGTGGCAGCTCGTCGTACACCTCCCGGTGCACCAGCTCGTCGGCCTCCATCTCCCGGAGCGCCTGGGTCAGGATCTTCTCACTGATACCCGGTAGCCGCCGGCGCAGCTCGCCCGGCCGCTGCGGGCCGTCCTCAAGCGCCCACAGCAGGACGGTCTTCCACTTGCCGTCGAGCACGGCGATCGCCGCCGTCACTCCGCAGACGTTCGTGTCCTGAGCACGACCGCGGGTCATCTCCACCCCTTACACAAGACTTCGATGTCGATTTAACGATAGGAGCTGAGCATGTCCTCATCCACCGAGCCCTCCGACCAGTCTGCCGTCACCGTCCTCGGCCTGGGGCCGATGGGCCGCGCGCTGGGCGGCGCGTTCCTCGACGCGGGGCTGCGGACCACGGTCTGGAACCGCACCCCGGGCCGGGACCGGGAACTCGTGGCACGGGGCGCGACCGGTGCCCGAACAGCTGAGGAGGCGGTCACCGCGAGCGAGTTGACCGTGGTGTGCGTGGTGAACTACGACGCGGCCGACGCCGTCCTGCGCCGCCCGGAGATGGTCGAAGCCCTCAAGGGGCGCACGGTGGTCAACCTGACCGCCGACAACCCCAACCGGGCCCGCGACGCCGCCGCGTGGGCGGCCGACCACGGCATCGGGTACCTGGACGGCGCGATCATGACGCCGACCACGACCATCGGGACACCGGACGCCGTGTTCCTCTACAGCGGCCCGGAGCGGCTCTACCAGGAGCACCGGCCGGTGCTCGACACCCTCGGCGGCGCGCACACCCACCTCGGCGCGGAGATCGGCCGCGCGGCCGCGTACGACATCGCTCTGCTCGACATCTTCTGGACGGCGATGGCCGGCTACGCGCACGCCCTCGCCGTGGCGCGGGCGGAAGGCATCACCGCGCAGGAACTGGCGCCGTTCGCCCAGGGCATCGCCGCGATCCTGCCGCCGCTGTTCGGCCTCGGCGTGGAGGACATCGACAACGGACAGTACGCCGGGGACATCAACCCCATCACCTCGACCGTGTCGACCATGGCCCACATCGTCCACACCTCCGAGGAACACGGCATCGACGCGAGCCTGATGCGCGCCGCCGAAGGCCTGGCCCGCCGCGCCATCGGCCGCGGGCACGGCACCGACGGATTCATGCGAGTCATCGACATCATGAACCCCCACTGAGCCGGCGACCGGCGGCCTCTCCGCCACGCCGCCGGCCAGGGGGCTCAGCCCTCAGCCACGCCGCGCGGCGCCCTCGGGCCAGACGACGTCCACCGGCAGCCCGGCCGCCTGGGCCTGGACGACCACGTCCGCGGTCCCACCCTTGCCCGTGGGGGGCGAGCCGCTCCACACCGCGACCAGCCGATCGGCACGACGCAGCAGTTCCTTTCCCGCCGCCGTGTACGCCTCGCCTCCCGCCTTCGCCCACGGCATGGTGACCACCTCGTCGGCCGCCTCCAGCAGCCGGTCGAACGCGAGGACGTGTTCGGGCGCCACCTTCCGGGCCCGGTAGTCGCGGGCGGGAATCACCAGGACCAGGCGGGCGCCGACCTCCAGCACGGTTTCGGCGAGGAGCGTGTCAGCCCCGGCGGCAAGGCAGGACACGCCCACCAGCTCTGTGACGTCGTGGCTGGACAAGCAACCTTCGCTTCTTGGCGCGCATCAACTGCTCGACGTGGATGTGCGGATCCGTCTCGCTCATCCCCGTCCACACCTCCGTCCGAGCCGTCCCGTGGTCAGACCAGGCGTCGGCGGCCCGGCGCAGGCGCGGCGGGAAGAGTTCCCCGAGGCGGCGAACAGGGCGTTCTCGTCGCGCTCCCAGCCGGCGAGGACCACGGCCCCGTCGCGGGCGAGCAGCCGGCGGGCCTCGGTGGCGGACGCGACCATGAGCGCCATGGTGGCGCTGTCGCAGGTCGTGCACAACCACCCTTTCACAACTACCGGCTGGCGAAGCGTCGGGTGGTCGGGACGAGCGCGGCGGCGGCCGGGGCGAGGAAGCACACGACGGTGCAGACGGCGAGCACGGGCCCGGGACCGAAGGTCTCGGCCGCCGGGGCGATCAGCGCGAGGCCGACCGGCGCCAGGCCGTAGGAGACCAGGAAGTCGAGCGAGGAGACGCGCGCCAGCTGCCGGGGCTCCACCTCCCGCTGCGTCGCGGTGAACCAGGGCACGTTGAAGAGCTCGATGCCGACGCCCGCCACCGCGTAGGCGGCGACCACCAGGGCCGGGTGCACCGGCAGCCACAGGCTGAGCGGGGCCAGACCGTAGGCGGCCAGGCCCGCCAGGGCCGCCCAGCCGGCGGACCTCGGGTACCAGCGCGCGATCAGCAGGGCGCCGAGCAGCGCGCCCGCGGTGTAGGCGGTGGTCGCGGCGACCAGCACCGTCTCGACGCCGTAGCGGTCGCGGCTGACCAGGGGCAGGAGCACCCCGGTCGCCGAGTAGCCGGTGGTGATGACGGCGGCCAGCGCGCCGAGCCCGGCGAGGAACCAGGGGTGCCGCCTGGCCTCCCGCACCCCCTCGGCGAACTCGGCGGCGAAGCCGGTGCGTTCGCCGGCGGCGGGGGCGCCGGCCGGGGCGTGCCGCCCGCGCGGCGGCACCGCGGCAGCGGCGAGCCACAGCAGGGCCGTGCCGAGCAGCAGCAGGGGGACGGCGAGGAAGGCGGCGAGCAGCGCCGCGAGTCCGGGGCCGGTCAGCGTCGTCACCCGCACGGACAGGGTCATGGCGGCGTTGGCCCGTTGCCGGAGCGAGGCGGCCACGACCTCCGCGGTCAGGGCCTGGAAGGCGGGCCGGCAGGCGCCCTGGCCGGCGCCTATCACGGCGCCGGCCAGCGCCATCACCGTCACCGACCGCCCCACGCCGGCGGCGAGCACCGGGCTGGCCAGGCCGGCGGCGAGGCCGGACCACCACACCACGGCGCGGCGCGAGTACCGGTCGGCGAGCACCCCTCCGACCACCACGGCACCGAGGAAGCCGGCGGTGCGCGTCGCCAGGACCAGGCCCAGCGCCCCGGCCGTGAGGGTGCCGTCCAACACGGCGAGCCCCAGGACGAACGGCATCGCCCAGGTCGCGAGCCCCGAGGCGGTGGTGCCCGCCCACAGCCGCAGGAAGGACGGGTCGCGCAGCACGGACCGCCGCTCCGCCACGGGGGCGGTGGCGACGGTGTGCGTCAACGGTCCTGACACGGCGGTCTCCTCCTCGGCTCGACGGCACGACGGCTCAACTCTGGTGGCACGACGGGCGACTCGGTGGCGACCGGCCCCGCGTTCGTCGACCACCTTCCGCCGCCCCCACCGCCCGAACAGATCATCGCCCTGAAGCAGCCGGGGGCCGACCCGCACACCCACCGTCAGTACGCCTGGAACGGCTGGACGTTCGCCCTGCCGCCCGATGTCTCCCGCCCGGCGAGCCCAGCCGCGTGATCCACCAACGCGTCCTGGACGGCACGTCGAGGTCTGCGGCCGGGTCAACCGGACACGGCGCGGCCGGCCCTGAGCGAGGCCGCCGTCTCGACGACGCGGCGGGCCTGGTGGTGCGCGGCCCGGGTGGCGACCTCGCCGGGCGGTCCGTCGCCGGCCACGTGCGAGGTGCCGTACGGGTTGCCGGACTCGAACTGGACGGGGTCGGTGTAGCCGGGGGGCACGATGACGCCGCCCCAGTGGTAGAACGTGTTCGCCAGCGCCAGCAGGGTGGACTCCTGTCCGCCGTGGGCGGTGTTGGAGGCGGTGAACGCCGAGTACACCTTGTTCGCGAGCCGGCCCTGGAACCACAGGGCGCCGGTGGCGTCGATGAACGCCCGCAGCTGGCTGGCCGGGTTGCCGAACCGGGTGGGGCTGCCGAACAGCACCGCGTCCGCCCAGTCCAGGTCGTCGAGGCTCGCCTCCGCGACGTCGGCGGTGTCACTGAGGTGTCGCGCCCACTCCGGCCTCGCGTCGATCGCCTCCCGCGGGGCCGTCTCGGCGACCCTCCGCAGTCGCACCCGCGCGCCGGCCCGCTCCGCGCCCTCGGCGGCGGCCCGCGCCAGGGCGTGCACGGTGCCGGTGGCGCTGTAGTAGATGATCGCGACGTTCACGGGGTCCACGATCGGTCTCCTTCCCTCGAATACCTGCTCGGGCGTCCTGCTCGGGCGTCCTGCCGGGTACGACGAGACAGGCGCCCGACGTGTGAGGCGAGGCGCGGACCTCACACTTCGCCGGGCTGTCTCGTCGAGGTGGTGAAGGTGAACGCGATGGAAGGGGACGGCGACGCCATGAGGGCCAAGACCGAACCGGGCCCGAGCGCGGTCCTGGGCGAGCGACAGCAGCTGATCGGCCTCGGGTACCGCCTCCTCGGCTCGCTGGCCGACGCCGAGGACGTCGTGCAGGAGACCTACGCCCGCTGGTACGCCATGCCCGAGTGGCGGCGGGCGCGCGTCGAGTCTCCCGGCGGTTGGCTGACGACCGTCGCCAGCCGCATCTGTCTCGACCTGCTCGGCTCGGCGCGGGCCAGGCGGGAGCGGTACGTGGGCGAGTGGCTACCCGAGCCGCTCCCGGACCGCACGGAGTGGGTCAACGGGCGGTGGACCACCGGCACCTCTGCCGATCCGGCCGACCGGGTCACCCTCGACGAGTCGGTCACCATGGCCTTCCTCGTGGTGCTCGAATCGATGACCCCGGCCGAGCGGGTGGCGTTCGTCCTGCACGACGTGTTCCGCTACCCCTTCGCCGAGGTCGCCGAGATCGTCGGCCGCACGCCGGCCGCCTGCCGTCAGCTCGCCTCGTCGGCCCGGCGTCGCGTCTCCGCGTCGCGGGGCCCCACCGCCACCCCGGCGGCCGGGCGCGCCGACCTCGTCAGGGCCTTCAGGCGGGCCTGGGAGGCCAAGGACATCGACACGCTCGTCGGGCTGCTGGCCCCCGACGCCACGGCGACCGGCGACGGCGGCGGCCTGGTGACGGCCGCACCCCGCCCCGTCGAGGGCGCCGAGCGGATCGCGCGCTTCTTCGCCGACCGGCCCGGCGCCGCGGGCCCCATGACGCTCCTGGAGCGCACGGTCAACGGCCGCCCGGGCCTGGTGGCCCAACTGGACGGCGTCACCGTGGCGGTGCTGGCCTTCGACATCGCGGGCGACCGGATCAGGCACATCTGGGCCGTCCTCAACCCGGACAAGCTCCGGCCGTGGACGACCCGAACCGCGCGCTGACGAAGCGTCCTCCGGCCGCGACACCCGGCCGGAGAGGTACCGCTCGGCGCGCCCCCCGGTCGCCGCGGTGCCGGCGCGCCGCCCCAGCCGCGCCGGCACCGGCCACCGCCGCGTCAAGCATCCGGATGACGGACGTGCCCCCCAAAGCCCCGGCGGAGCCGTACGCTGGCCGTCGCAGCTGGTTCGCCCCGTCCGCCAGGCGGGACGCGTCGCAAGAGGGAACCCGGTGGGAATCCGGGACTGCCCCGCAGCGGTGAGCGGGAACGACCGCCGTCATACGCACTGGGCCCGACGAACGGGCCTGGGAAGCGACGGCCAGTAGGTGTCCTCCGGTCAGGAGGGCGGGCCCGCGAGTCCGAAGACCTGCCAGCTGCCCGCGCGCGGACGACCCGGGCGCGGACATCCCGGTGACCTCGTGGGCGGGTCGGCGTACACACCCAGGCGGACGACAGCGCCTTGCGGCGCGTGGCCGTTCCCGTCCGGTGCCGTCCCCTTCGCGCCCGCGTCCCGTCGCAGGGATCTCAGGGAAGCGTCTCGCGAAGGAGATCTCCATGACCACCATGCCCGCAGCCACCAAGCCCGCGGCCGCACGGGCCACCGTGTACGGCTACCCCCGCCAGGGTCGGGACCGGGAGTTGAAGAGGGCGATCGAGGGCTACTGGAAGGGGCGCGTCACCGCCGACGCCCTCCGGGCCACCGCCGCCGAACTGCGCCGCGCCAACTGGCGGCAGCTGGCCGAGGCCGGCGTCGCCGAGGTCCCCACCGGCGACTTCTCCACCTACGACCACGTCCTGGACACCACCGTGATGGTCGGCGCGATCCCGGCCCGCCACCGGGCCGCCGTCGCCGCCGACCCGCTCGACGGCTACTTCGCCATGGCGCGCGGCACGCGGGACGTCGCACCGCTCGAGATGACCAAGTGGTTCGACACCAACTACCACTACCTGGTCCCCGAACTCGGCCCGGACACGGAGTTCACCGCCGACTCCACCAAACAGGTCGGCGAGCTCACGGAAGCCCTCGCCCTCGGCCTGCCGGCCCGCCCCGTCCTCGTCGGCCCCGTCACCTACCTGCTGCTCGCCAAGCCGGCACCCGACGCGCCCGCCGACTTCGAGCCGCTGGCCCTGCTCGACCGCCTGCTGCCGGTGTACGCCGAGGTCCTGGCCGACCTTCGGGCGGCCGGCGCGGAGTGGGCGCAGCTGGACGAGCCGGCCCTCGTCCAGGACCGCACCCCGGCCGAACTGGACGCCGCCGCCCGCGCCTACCGCGCGCTCGGTTCCCTCGCCGACCGGCCGAAGATCCTGGTCGCCACCTACTTCGACCGGCTCGGCGACGCCCTGCCCGTACTCGCCAAGGCCCCGGTCGACGGGCTCGCCATGGACTTCACCGCCGCCGCGGCGCCCAACCTCGACGCGCTGGCGGCCGTCGGCGGGCTGCCGGGCAAGCGCCTGGTCGCCGGCGTGGTCGACGGCCGCAACGTCTGGATCAACGACCTGTCGAGGTCCCTCACCACCCTCGGCACCCTGCTCGGCCTGGCCGACCGGGTGGACGTCGCCGCCTCCTGCTCGCTGCTGCACGTCCCGCTCGACACGGCGGCCGAGCGGGACATCGACCCGCAGATCCTGCGCTGGCTCGCCTTCGCCCGGCAGAAGACGACCGAGCTCGTCACCCTCGCCAGAGGGCTCTCCCTCGGCACCGACGCCATCGCGGCCGAACTCGCCGCCAACCGCGCCGACCTGGCCTCCCGCGCCGGCTCTCCCATCACCCGCGACCCGGCCGTCCGCGCCCGCGCCGCCGCGGTGACCGAGGCCGAGGCCCGCCGCTCGCGGCCCTACCGCGAGCGGGCCGCCGCCCAGCGCGCCCGCCTCGGCCTGCCGAGGCTGCCGACCACGACCATCGGCTCCTTCCCGCAGACCGGCGACCTGCGCGCCGCCCGCGCCGACCTGCGCGCCGGCCACCTCGACACCGCCGGCTACGAGGAGCGCGTCAGGGCCGAGATCCGGGAGGTCGTCTCCTTCCAGGAGGAGATCGGCGTCGACGTCCTGGTGCACGGCGAGGCCGAACGCAACGACATGGTGCAGTACTTCGCCGAGCAGCTCACCGGCTACCTCGCCACCCAGCACGGCTGGGTGCAGTCCTACGGCACCCGCTACGTCCGACCGCCGATCCTGGCCGGCGACATCTCACGCCCCGAGCCGATGACGGTGCGCTGGACGACGTACGCCGCGTCGCTCACCTCCCGCCCGGTCAAGGGCATGCTGACCGGCCCGGTGACGATGCTCGCCTGGTCCTTCGTCCGCGACGACCAGCCCCTGGGCGACACGGCCCGCCAGGTCGCCCTCGCACTGCGCGACGAGGTGAACGACCTGGAGACGGCCGGGACCTCGGTGATCCAGGTGGACGAGCCCGCGCTGCGCGAGACGCTCCCCCTGCGGGCCGCCGACCGCGCCGGATACCTGGAGTGGGCCACGGAGGCGTTCCGGCTCACCACCGGCGGCGTGCGTCCCGACACTCAGATCCACACCCACATGTGCTATGCCGAGTTCGGCGACATCGTCCAGGCCATCGACGACCTCGACGCCGACGTCATCAGCCTGGAGGCCGCCCGCTCCCACATGCAGGTCGCCCGCGAACTCGCCGCGCACGGCTACCCGCGCGAGGCCGGCCCCGGGGTCTACGACATCCACTCCCCGCGCGTGCCGAGCGCCGAAGAGGCCGCGGCGCTCCTGCGCACCGGCCTGCGCGCCATCCCCGCGGACCGCCTGTGGGTCAACCCCGACTGCGGCCTGAAGACCCGCGGCTGGCCCGAGACCCGCGCCGCGCTGCGGAACCTGGTCACGGCGGCACGCACCGTGCGCGGCGAACTGCCTGCCTCCTGACCACCCACACCACCGGCCGGGGCCGGGCTCGCATGTGCGTCCCGACCCCGGCTTCCAGGGTCTGGATGGGTGCGAATTGGCCGCGCCGGGCCAGCCCCATGGTCGTGGGTGGCCTTCGTGATCGGCCCCGCCCCGCGCGAGGAGACTGCCGCACTTCGCCCCGGCGACCGCCGAGGCCCGCGAGCGCCTCGAACTCCCGCGGGTGCTCGGCGTCGAGGACTTCCCCAGCGGGGCGACGAACCCGTCGCGACAGCCGTTGACGGTCGTGGGCGGGGCCGTTACGTTGCCAGCGATCCGTAATGGGAGCGCTCCCAATCGACGACGCTCGGGAGGCGACACAGTGACGGCACAGCGGAACGAATCGATGGGCACCGGTCCTGGATCTCCGAGTCGGAGGGCGGTGTTGGCGACGCTGGGGACCCTGCCGGTCCTCGCCGCCACCACCACGCCAGCCGCGGCCGCACCCGGGACGCCGATCACGGTGGCGGCCACCGTGGTCGTCAACCCCTCGGCGACCCGACAGACCATCCGGGGCTTCGGCGGCATGAACCACACCGTCTGGATCAGCGACCTCACAGCCGCCCAACGCGACACCGCCTTCGGCAACGGCACCGGACAACTCGGCTTCACCATCCTCCGCATCCCCGTCCACGAGGACCGGGCGAACTGGAGCCGCGAGGTCGCCACCGCCCGCCGCGCCGTGGAGCTCGGCGCCACGGTCATCGCCTCACCCTGGAACCCACCCGCCAACATGGTGGAAACCTTCGTGCGCGGCAGCCAGACCAACGCCCGCCGACTCAGGTACGACAGCTACGCCGCATACGCCCAGCACCTCAACGACTTCGTCACCTTCATGCGCAACAACGGCGTGAACCTCTACGCCATCTCGGTGCAGAACGAGCCGGACTACGCGCACGACTGGACCTGGTGGACCCCCACCGAGATGATCCGCTTCCTGCGCGAGAACGCCGGCTCGATCAGCACCCGGGTCATCGCCCCGGAGTCCTTCCAGTACGTGAAAAGCTTCTCTGATCCGATCCTCAACGACGCCCAGGCGCTGGCGAACCTCGACATCCTCGGGGCGCACCTGTACGGCACGCCGTATCAGAACTTCCCCTACCCCCTCTTCACACAGCGCGGCGCCGGCAAGGAACTGTGGATGACCGAGGTCTACCACCCCAACAGCAGCGACTCCGCCGACCTCTGGCCCCAGGCCCTCGACGTCGGCGAACACATCCACCGGGCTCTGGTGGACGGCGAGTTCCAGGCGTACGTGTGGTGGTACATCCGGCGCGGCTACGGCCCCATGCGGGAAGACGGACAGATCAGCAAGCGCGGCGCCAACATGGCGCACTTCTCGAAGTTCGTCCGCCCGGGGCACGTGCGGATCGACGCCACCCCCGCCGCCCAGTCGAACCTCTACACCTCCGCCTACCGAGGCGGGAACGGCCAGATCGTCATCGTCGCCGTCAACAAGGGGACCTCGTCGGTCAGCCAGCCCTTCACCCTGCAGAACAACGCCTCGGCACGCGTCTCCTCCTGGCTCACCGACGCGACCAGAAACCTCGCGCCCCAGGCCGCCATCACCGTGACCAACGGCACCTTCACCGCCCAACTCCCCGCCCGGAGCATCACGACCTTCGTCACAGCCTGACGCGCCCGCCAGGACGGGCAACCTCCGGGGCCGCCGGTTGGTCCAACTCGGCGGCACCCGCCCCGTCTTCTCTGGAGGTCCCCATGTCCGCACGCCGACTCGTCACCGCCGCGCTCGCCACAGCCTGCGCCCTGGCCGCCGCCCTCACCGCCTCCGACATCGCCCCGGTCCTGATCGGCGGGTTCCTGATCGGGGCCTGAGCCGTCCCGCGCGCGCCGGCCTCAGCCCAGCCGTACCGGGACCACGACGAGTTCGGCGATGTTCACGTTGGCCGGTGCCGCGACGGTGAAGGCGACGGACTCGGCGATGTCCTCCGCGGACAGCGGCCGCAGGTCGCTCCGCATCCGGGCCAGGGCGGCGCGCATGTCACCGTTCAGCATGTCGTCCCCCAGTTCGGTGGCGGTTACGCCGGGCTCGATGGTGCGCACCCGTACGTTGCGCGGTCCCAGTTCGGCCCGCAGGTTGCGGGTCAGGTGGGCCACGGCGGCCTTGGTGGCGCAGTAGACGGACCAGTTGGGGTAGAGGCTGTGCCCGCCGATGGAGCCGACGTGCACGAGGTCGGCCGGGCCGCTCTCCGCCGCGGCGAGCAGGTCGTCGACGAAGGCGCGGCCCGTGAGCAGCAGCCCGCGCAGGTTGACGTCGAGCATGCGGTCCCACTCGGCGGTGTCGGCGGTCGCGAACGGGGCGCCCAGCATCGCGCCCGCGTTGGCCACGACGATGTCGACCCGGCCGAGCGCGGACCGCACGGTCGCCGCGGCCTGGGCGAGACCGTCGCGGTCCGCGACGTCCACGGCCACCGGCAGGAGTTGGCCGGCGGCCGCCGGACGCAGTTCCTCGGCCAGCGCCGTGAGCCGGTCCGCGCGGCGGCCGAGCAGCGCGACGGAGGCGCCGCCGAGGGCCAGCCGACGGGCGGTGGCGGCGCCGATGCCGCTGGTGGCGCCGGTGACGACGGCCACCCGTCCGTCGAGCGGGCTTCCGGAGACGGTGACGGACGCTGAGGAGTGTGCGGAAGAAGTCATGCCCCCACCGTGCGGTCGATCCGACGGCCGTTCCAGGCAGCGTCCCAGCCGGACGCCGGGACCCCGGGTGTGGCACGTCCACCCTCGGCGGGTTCAGCACCGCGATGCGGTGGGCGAGTTCGTCGGCCTCCTCCAGGTACTGGGTGGTGAGGAAGACGGTGACGCCGCTGGAGACCAGCTCTCGGATGATGCCCCACATGCTGTGGCGGGAGCGTGGGTCAAGGCCGGTGGTGGGCTCGTCGAGGAAGATGACGCGGGGGCTGCCGACCAGGGTCATCGCGATGTCCAGGCGGCGCTTCATACCGCCGGAGTAGGTGGAGGCCGGCTTCTTCGCCGCCTCCACCAGGTCGAAGCGCTCCAGCAGTTCGGCCGCGACCCGGCGTCCCTCGCGCTTGGAGAGGTGGTGCAGGTCCGCCATCAGGAGCATGTTCTCCTCGCCGGTGATCAGGCCGTCGACGGCGGAGAACTGCCCCGTGACACCGATCGCCGCACGCACCGCCTGGGGGTTGGCCGCGAGGTCGTGGCCGCCAACCTGAGCCTGACCACCGTCGGCGGTGATGAGGGTGGAGAGAATCTTCACCGCGGTGGTCTTGCCCGCGCCGTTCGGCCCGAGCAGCGCGAACACGGACCCGGCAGGAATGCGCAGATCGACGCCGTCGAGCACGGTCTTGTCTCCGTAGGACTTGCGCAGACCGACCGCCGAGACGGCGAAGGACGACCGGGGACCACCACCCAGATTGGATGTGGGCATGACAGAAATTCCCTTTCGAAGGCGGACATGACTGGGGATGTGGATGAGTTGGCGGAGCCGGTACCCAGTCCGGGCAGGGCGCGCTCCACCCAGGCGGCCGGCGGAGCCGTCGCCGCCAGACCGTCCTACGACCGGAGTGCGACGCCGGCCGCCTTTCCCCTCGCCCGGGGACTCCGCGGGCCGTCGAATGGCGACCCCGGCGGCTCGACAGCACCGCGGAGCCGGCTCCTCGCCGGGTCTCGATCAGCGGGTCGCCAGCGCCGTGTTCGATCGCGGAGACCGCGGAGACCGCGGCGGCGTCACTCGCAGTAGACCCGGATCGTGGAGCCGGGGTCGTCGAGGTCGACGATGACGTCGTCGAGGTGCTCGACGAGGTCATCGAGGTGCTGCGGCTTGAGCTCGGCGAGGTCGATCGGCACGCCGACCCTGTCCAGCTCCGCGTTGACCCTGGTGATGGCCACCGGCGGGAGCAGGGTGGTGAGCCGGACGCCGGCGCGCAGCAGTTGCAGCGGGATGCGCACATTGAGCCGGCTGGGGCCGGCGTCGTCCTGGGCGTCCATCACCACGCGCAGGTACTTGGGGCGGGCCTTCGGGCGGGAGGTCGTTCCCGGCAGGGTCTCGGGCTGCTCGCGCTGGAGCGCTTCGATCAGACGATCGGCCTCGTCCGCGGTGATCTTTCCCTCCGCCAGCATCTCCAGGATCTGGCGGCGCTGCTCGTTCATGTGCGTTTCCTGCCCCTCTTCGTCATCTGACGCTGACCAGCACGGCCGTCCGGCCCTGCTCCATCTCGAACCGGGCGCCGGGCAGCGCCCACAGCAGCCGCCCGACGCCGCGCAGCGCGCCCACCGGGCCGATCCGGAAGATGAGGCAGGCGATCACTCCGCCCAGCACGGCCAGCAGCAGCAGCGGCGACAGCAGCAACACCACCGGCAGGACCGGCACGTACAGCCGCCGCCACCGGCCGTCGGGGCGGCGATGGCGCACCGTCACCAGCTGCGGGATCATCGGGATCCCTCCAGCTCGGCCAGCGCCTCCTCGGCGCTGATCTCCCCCCGGCGCAGGCGATCGATGATGTCGGCGCTGGCGGGCGCCGGGTCGACGTCGACGAAGTCGAGCTGTTCGGCGATGCGCTTCAGCCGGGACTTGATCGTCGGGTAGCTCACCCCGAAGATCCGCTCCATCTCCTTGATCGACCCGTGCGACCGCACGAACGCGGCGACGAACACCTGGTCGTCGACGCCGAGCTGCGCCAACTGCGGCGGCTCGAACTGGCCCTCGACCGCGACGCCGCTGCCGACGAGCCGAACCCGCTCGACCACGAACGGCCGCCCCTGTGTCAGGTCCGTCAGCTCCTGCCAGTCCACCCTTCGGCTCCCTGCTCTCGGCGACCTACTGATGGTTCATTTGTATCTTGAGTTTTTTAAGGCGTCAACGCGAGAACCTTAATTTCTCTGAGGTTATCGCCAACGTTGGCGAGGCCGCTAGCGGCGCGCCAGCTCCAGCGTCCGGTGGGCGAGGTCGAGCGCGTGGTCCACACCTCGCTCGGCCTGGTACACGAGGTCGACGAAGGCGTGGTCGACATCCGCCTCGTCCCGCGCCCGCCGGATGACGTCCGCGACGTCGTCCGGCGTCTGCCCGGCGGTCGGGTTGACGCGCAGGACGACGCCGATGCTCGCCGGGTCGCGGCCCTCGGTCTCGGCCATCCGCCGGATCAGCCGCAGCGGCTCGACGACCACGGCCGCCAGGTCGACGTCGGTGCCGGCCGCCACCGCCAGGAGGCCGTCGCCCCGGCGGGCCACCCTGCGTCGCGAGGCGGGGGAGAAGCCGGCGAGGTAGATGGGGGGCCGGGGTCGCTGGATGGGCCGCGGTCCGATGTGGGCGGCGGGGAACGAGACGTGCGTACCGTGGTGTTCGACGGGGCCGGTGGCGCTCCACACGGCCTCCAGCACGTCGAGCGTCTCGTCGAGGCGCGCGCCGCGCCCCTTCCAGGGCACGCCCACCCCCTGGTACTCCTCGGGTGACCAGCCGATCCCGAAGCCGGGGATCAGCCTGCCGCCGCTGACCACGTCGATGCCGCTGAGCGAGCGGGCCAGCAGCAGCGGCGGGTACCAGGTCGCGTTGACGGTGCTCGTGCCGAGCAGCGCCCGTTCGGTGACGGTCGCGGCCACGGTGAGGGCGACGAACGGGTCGAGCACGGCGTTCAGCTGCCAGGGGATCGTGTCCCCACCGCCGTATCCCACGGTCGGGTTCACCGCGGCCAGCACCCGGTCGGCGGCCCACAGGCTGTCCGCGCCGAACTCCTCGGCCTGGCGCGCGAACCGGGCGACCCCCTCGCCGATCTGGTCGAGCTCTCGAACCATCGCGCCGTACTGCGGCAGTCCGAATCCGATGCGCAGGTCATCGCGCCCGGCGTCGGAGCGCCTCGTCTTCGCCTGATCCATCATCAGCCTCCTCTGAAACGGGACGGGACGGGAACGGAACGGAACACGCCCGGCGGTGTGTCAGGGGCGTGGTGGGTCGATGAGTCACCGCCAGGTCGCTTCCCCGCCGGCGGCGCGGAGGTGGTCGCGGCTGGCCTCGGCGAGCCGTCGGGCGCGGGTGAGGTCGAGGCCAACCGGTTCGCCGCCGTGCCCCCGCACCCGGCCGCCCACGACGACGGTGTCGACGTCCCCGCGTCCCGCCTGGAACACCAGCACCGGGACCATCGACGGCGTGTCGCGCCGCAGCAGCACGAGGTCGGCCAGCTTGCCGGGGGTGATGGAGCCGATGCGGTCGCCCATGCCCAGGGCCTCGGCGCCGCCGAGGGTGGCGTAGCGCAGGACGTCGGCGGCCCGCGGGTCCTGGGCGACCACCTGTTCGCCGCGTTCGTTGCCGGCGTACACGTCCTCCGGCCGCAGGTGCGGCAGCAGGGCGCCGATCGCCTCCAGGTAGTTCGTCAGCGTCCAGTCGACCCCGAGGCCGCGCAACGCGGACTGCCACATGTGCCGGTGGGTGTCCACGAACCCCGGCGACAGCAGCGCTCCCTCGGCCTCGATCACCACCGCGTCGTGCGGCGCTGACAGTCCCCGGCTCACGGCCGCGATCCGCTCCCCCACCACCAGGACGTCGGTGTCCGACCGGACGCCGCGCGCCTCGTCCACCGTCACCACGGTGGCTCCACGGATCAGCAGCGGCCGCCCCGCGGGAAAGCGGGCCGGCTCGGTCACGGCGGCCCGCGCGGCGGGGAGGCCCCGGCGACCAGCGCGGCTCCCGCCGCCGCTGCCGCCGCCGTTCCGGCCAGCAGTCCGCGGCGGCCCATCGAGCCGGGCCGGCCGTCGCGGGTGTCATATCGTCGGTCACGCTCGCAACTCCTCCGCATGGGCGGAAAGTAGATGAAGCGTCATCCATTCTGGTTGACGCGTCAAGCTTTTGGCTAGGCTGACCCGCATGAACAAGACACCCCGCTGGCTGACGCCGGACGACCTGGCCGCGCTCGTCCGGACCGCCGCACGCGTCATGGCGCGGCGGGACAGGGCTCCGGGGAACCCGCTGTGACCGACGATCGGCCCCGCACCACCCCGCCCGGCGGCGAGTAC
>NZ_SMKC01000161.1 GCF_004348315.1 Streptomyces sp. 8K308
CCGCGACCCTGCAGCGCGAGACCCCGCCCCCTCGCCGCCCGGGCGGCGAGGCAGGGCCCGGACTCGGCGGCGGCCGCGACGTCGGGCAGCCGGCCGGCTGGCAGCGCAGCCTGGAGCGCAGCGAGTCCAGCCGCCAGGTGCCCCGTCGCCCGAGCCGCCCCGAGCTGCCCTCCCGTCCGGTGGGCGCGTCGGGTCCCGGCGGCCCGAGCCGCCCGCAGGGCGGGCCGCAGGAGCCGCCAGCCGCGCCCCCCTCGATGCCCGAGGCCCCGGTGCCCGGCGGCGCCGGCGCCACCGGCGGCCGGCCGAGCTGGGCCAGCATGGAGGACAGCGGCCGAATACCGGCGCGCGGCGAGTCCGAGCAGCCACGCGGGCACGACGACCGCGACCCCTCGGGCACCGGTGAGTTCCCCAGGCCCGGCTACGGCGGCGGGCAGTCCGGGGCGTCAAGCCGCTCCTCGATGGCCGACGCCTTCGCGCGCCGCGAGTCGCGGTCCCAGCCGCCGGCGCGGTCCGAGGACACCGGTGAGTTCGGCTTCCCGCCGGCCCGCCCGACCTCCACCCCGGACCCGGTCGCCGGCTACCGGGCGGCCAGCGACCCCGCCGAGTTCAACACCACCCGTGAGTTTCCCGCCGTCCGCCCGGACGAGCCCGCGCAGCGGCGGCCCGAGCCGCGCCGCGACGCGTGGGACGAGCCCGAGCCGCGCCGCGACGCGTGGGACGAGCCCGAGCCGCGCCGCGAGGCGTGGGAGGCGCCCGAGCGGGACTGGTCGCGGGCCGAACCGGCACGCCAGCCCGAGCCCCAGGCGTACCAGCGCAACGAGCCGCAGCCCGCCTCCCACCAGCGCCAGGAGCCGACCCGGGCGCCCGACGAGCTGCGCGATCCGCTGCCCAGCCAGCAGCCCAGGCACGCTCCGGAACGCACGCCGATCTTCGAGGAGATGGAGTCGACGTGGTTCGGCCTGCGCCGCGCCAGCGCGCCGACCCCGCACCCCTCGCGGGAGCCGGCCGGCTCCCGGCAGTCCTCTCAGCAGTCGGCACCGCCCGTCCAGCAACGTCCCGTGACCTCGGCACGACCCGCCGTCCGGCAGGAACAGCGCCAGACCACCGGTGAGATCGGCGCCCCGTGGCGCCCGTCGCCCAACGACGAACGCTGGCGGCAGGCCGAGCAGCTGCGCCAGCCGTCCGCGGGCGGTGTCACCGACGCGGGGCTGCCCCGGCGGGTGCCGCGCGCCAACCTGATGGCGGGCGCCGCGCAGCCGGCGCAGCAACAGGCGGCCCCGGCCGGCCCGTTGGTCTCCCGTAGCCCGGACGACGTCCGTGGCCGGCTGACCAACCTGCGTCGGGGGATTCAACAGGGACGCCAGGCCGGTTCCACGGCCGGCCGGACAGACCGGGGCTTCGGCCCCATGTATCAGTAGGAGCGTTGGTGTGAGCCCGATGAGCCAGGCGGCGCAGAACCTGAACTGGTTGATCACCAGTTTTGTGGAGAACACCCCTGGGGTGTCGCACACGGTGGTGGTTTCCGCTGATGGTCTTCTTCTGGCGTTGTCCGAGGGGTTTCCGCGGGATCGTGCTGATCAGTTGGCGGCGGTGGCTTCTGGGCTGACGTCGTTGACGGCTGGTGCGTCGCGGATCTTCGAGGGTGGTGCGGTGAACCAGACGGTGGTGGAGATGGAGCGGGGGTTCCTCTTCATCATGTCGATTTCGGATGGTTCGTCGTTGGCGGTGTTGGCGCATCCGGAGGCCGATATCGGTCTGGTGGGGTACGAGATGGCGTTGCTGGTGGATCGTGCCGGTACCGTTCTGACGCCCGACCTCCGCGCCGAACTGCAGGGCTCTCTTCTAAACTGACGCGAAGCTCCCCCCACATGAGCACCATCAACTGAATTGCCGACCAGAGGTATCGCTCGGAGGAGCTATGATCACCCCGCCACCCTCGCAGGGCCCGTACGGTGCGTCGCATCATTACGGGTCCTATGACGATGAGGGCGATCAGCCCTTGGTGCGTCCCTATGCGATGACCGGTGGCCGGACGAGGCCGCGGTACCAGTTGGCCATCGAGGCGCTGGTGAGCACCACGGCGGATCCGGTGCAGCTCCAGGGCCTGCTCCCGGAGCACCAGCGGATCTGCCAGCTGTGCCTTGAGGTCAAGTCGGTGGCCGAGGTGTCCGCGCTGCTGGGGATGCCGTTGGGGGTGGCCCGGATTCTGGTGGCGGACCTGGCCGAGGCGGGCCTGGTCGCCATTCACCAGCCGGGTCATGACGGGGATCCGGGTGGTCAGCCTGATGTGACACTGCTCGAAAGGGTGCTCAGTGGACTTCGCAAGCTCTAGCGGTCCGGGCCGTCCGGCTCCCTCCCGTGCCACTACGTCTGCGAAGATCGTGATCGCGGGTGGGTTCGGGGTGGGGAAGACCACGTTTGTGGGGTCGGTGTCGGAGATCAATCCGCTGCGGACCGAGGCGGTGATGACGTCCGCGTCGGCGGGGATCGATGATCTGACGCACACGAGTGGTAAGACGACGACCACGGTCGCGATGGACTTCGGTCGTATCACGCTTGATCAGGATCTGATCCTGTACCTGTTCGGTACGCCGGGGCAGGACCGGTTCTGGTTCATGTGGGACGACCTGGTGCGTGGTGCGATCGGTGCGATCGTTCTCGTCGACACCCGTCGGTTGGCGGACTGTTTCCCGGCGGTCGACTACTTCGAGAACAGTGGGCTGCCGTTCGTGATCGCGTTGAACGGGTTCGACGGTCACCAGCCGTACTCGCCCGAGGAGGTGCGGGAGGCGTTGCAGATCGGTCCTGACGCGCCGATCATCACCACCGACGCCCGGCACAGGTCCGAGGCCAAGAGCGCCCTGATCACCCTCGTCGAACACGCCCTGATGGCGCGCCTGCGCTGAGGCCGTCTAGGCTGGCGGCCGTGCGCATCGCCAGATTCTCCATCGACGGCACCGTTGGCTTCGGCGTGGTCGAGGAGGAGCCCGCCGCCGATGGCGGGCTCCAGCTCGACATCATCAAGGGCCACCCCTTCGCCGAGTTCGAACGCTCGGGCCGCCGGGTGCCGGTGAGCCAGGTGCGGCTGCTGCCCCCGGTGCTGCCCAGCAAGATCGTGGCCATCGGCCGCAACTACGCGGAGCACGCCCGAGAGCTGGGCAACGCCGTGCCCGACGTGCCCGTGACGTTCTTCAAGCCGTCCACCTCGGTGATCGGCCACGGCGACGAGATCGCCTACCCGTCGATCTCCTCGGACGTGCACCACGAGGCCGAGCTCGCCGTCGTCATCGGCCGGCTCTGCCGCGACGTGCCGCGCGAGCGCGCCCGCGACGTCATCCTGGGCTACACCTGCGCCAACGACCTCACCGCGCGTGACGTCCAGCAGCGCGAGGCCCAGTGGGCCCGCGCCAAGGGCTTCGACACCGCCTGCCCGCTCGGCCCCTGGATCGAGACCGACCTCGACCCGGCCGACCTGACCATCAGCTGCACGGTCAACGGCGAGCAGCGGCAGCTCGGCCGCACCAGCGAGATGGTGCGCGCCGTCGAGGACCTCATCGTGCACATCACCGAGTCGATGACGCTGCTGCCGCAGGACGTCATCCTCACCGGCACCCCGGCCGGCGTCGGCCCGGTCCACGTCGGCGACGAGGTCGCCGTCACCATCGAAGGCATCGGCACTCTCACCAACAAGGTCGTCAAGCGTGACTAGCCCCAGCTCCCCGTCCCCGGTCCGCGTCCGTTTCTGCCCGTCCCCGACCGGCAACCCGCACGTCGGACTGGTGCGCACCGCCCTGTTCAACTGGGCGTTCGCCCGGCACCACGGCGGCAAGCTGATCTTCCGGATCGAGGACACGGACGCGGCCCGCGACTCGGAGGAGTCCTACGAGGCGCTGCTCGACGCGATGCGCTGGCTCGGCCTCGACTGGGACGAGGGCCCCGAGGTCGGCGGCCCGCACGCGCCCTACCGGCAGTCCCAGCGGATGGAGACCTACGCGGACGTGGCGGCCAGGCTGATCGCCGCCGGCCACGCGTACCACTGCTACTGCACGCCTGAGGAGCTGGCCGAGCGCCGCGACGCCGCCCGAGCCGCCGGTCGCCCCTCCGGGTACGACGGCAAGTGCCGCACGGTGACCGACGAGCAGCGCGCCGCCTACGAGGCCGAGGGCCGGGAGCCCATCGTGCGCTTCCGGATGCCGGACACGCCCATCACCTTCACCGACCTGGTTCGCGGCGAGCTCACCTTCACCCCGGAGAACGTGCCGGACTACGGCATCGTCCGGGCCACCGGCGCCCCGCTCTACACCCTGGTCAACCCGGTGGACGACGCGCTGATGGAGATCACGCACGTGCTGCGGGGCGAGGACCTGCTCTCCTCCACCCCCCGGCAGATCGCGCTGTACCGCGCCCTGGGCGACATCGGGATCGGCTCCGGCGAGCCGCCGGCCTTCGGACACCTGCCCTACGTGCTGGGCGAGGGCACCAAGAAGCTCTCCAAGCGCGACCCGGAGTCCTCCCTCAACCTCTACCGGGAGCGTGGCTTCCTGCCCTCCGGGCTGCTCAACTACCTGTCCCTGCTCGGCTGGTCGATCGCCGAGGACCGGGACGTGTTCACGGTCGACGAGCTGGTGGCGGCCTTCGACGTCGCGGACGTGGTGCCCAACCCGGCCCGCTTCGACCTGAAGAAGTGCGAGGCGATCAACGCCACGCACATCCGCGAGCATCTCTCCACCGAGGACTTCGTCGCGGCCTGCGAGCCCTGGCTGCGCGCCCCGCACGCGCCCTGGAAGCCGGAGGCCTTCGACCCGGTCGCCTTCGCCGCCCTGGCCCCGCTGGCCCAGACCCGGCTGATGGTGCTCTCCGACATCACCGACAACGTCGACTTCCTCTTCCTCGAGGAACCGGTGAGCGACGAGGCGTCCTGGCAGAAGGCGATGAAGCCGGGCGCCGAGGCGGTGCTCTCCACGGCCCGAGACAACCTCGCCGCCCTTCCCGACGCCGAGTGGGCCGCCGAGCCCCTGAAGGCCGCCGTGCTGGCCGCCGGCGAGGCGCACGGGCTGAAGCTCGGCAAGGCGCAGGCGCCTCTCCGGGTGGCCGTCACGGGCCGCACGGTGGGCCTGCCGCTGTTCGAGTCCCTCGAGGTTCTCGGCCGGGAGCGCACCCTGGCCCGCGTCGAGGCGGCCCTGGGCCGGCTGACCGCGGCCTGACCGCTGCCCGACCGCGTCGGGGGACGGGCGGTCCCGGATCTCGTTTTGGACCACCGTCCCCCATCGGGTAGTGTTCTTCCTGCCGCAGAGAGAGGCCGAAGGCCCGAAATCGAAGCGGTCACCCGAACAAAACCCCGGCCAGGGGTTGTGTTTTGGTGGGGTATGGTGTAATTGGCAGCACGACTGATTCTGGTTCAGTTAGTCTAGGTTCGAGTCCTGGTACCCCAGCGCGATCTCTCACAAGATCGAGGCCCCCGTTGTGTAGCGGCCTAGCACGCCGCCCTCTCAAGGCGGTAGCGCCGGTTCGAATCCGGTCGGGGGTACGGTGATCCACCTGGATCTCCTCGTGAGCCCCCGTTGTGTAGCGGCCTAGCACGCCGCCCTCTCAAGGCGGTAGCGCCGGTTCGAATCCGGTCGGGGGTACTCGACGTGAACGGCCTTCTCGCGATGGCGAGAAGGCCGTTGCCGTTTCCTCATCCGCCGCGTCATTCCGCGCCGAAGCGGCGGCTCGCCTCCTCGGCCTGGGCGAGGCGGCGCAGGCTCAGCAGCACCGGCTCGTAGAGCACCGTCAGGGCGACGGCGGCCTCGAGTTGGGTGGTGGGGGCCTCGAACTCCTCGATCAGCGACAGCTCGTGGGCCGCCAGATCGCCCGCCAGCCGCCCGTAGGGCAGGAGTTGGGGCACGTCGCAGGGGTAGCCGAGCCGCAGCAGCGCGGTGAGCGCGGAGACCAGCGTGCCGTGCGCCGGGTTCTCCGGCACCACCCGCCAGCCGAGCCGGCGCTGCAGCTCCTCGGCGGTGCCCTCGGCCTCCCGCGCGGTGGCCTCGTCGCCGTCGTCGGCGGCCCGCTGGCCGCCGTGCGGCAGCGCGGCGACCGCCGTGCCGAGCCGGGAGAGCTGGTCGACCGACTCGTCGGCCACGGCGGCCAGCACCTCCCGGGCGATGGCCACCGGCACCCGGCCGAGCTGCAGCAGCGCCCGGACCAGGCGCAGCCGGCGCAGGTGCTCCTCGTCGTACTCGGCCTGGGTGGCGCTCACCCGCCGGCCCGGCGGCAGCAACTCCTCGCGCAGGTAGTACTTGATCGTCGGGATGGGGACCCCGCTGCGCTTGCTCAGCTCGGCCAGTCGCATCCGCTTCGACACCCCTTGCGTTCCGTATTGGAGAGTGACACTATCCAATCATGGATAGTGAGGCTATCCAAGATGCTGTCAAAGCTGTGGCGGGATCTGGAGAGAGGGGCGCGGGACCATGGCGCGGAAGAAGATCATCGAGGGGCGCATGACGGCGGACGCGGAGGGCGGCGTCACGGTCTTCCTGATCGGCATGCGGATCAACAGCTTCTGGCGGCCGCGCTCCTGGTGGCCGACGTTCCTGGCGATGCCGAGGATGTTGCGGGAGCTCTCCCAGGAGAGGGAGCGCGGGATGCTGGGCTACCGGCTGCTCTTCGGCGGGCCGCGGCTGGTCTACGTCGTGCAGTACTGGCGATCGCACGAGGAGCTGCTGGCCTACGCCTCCGCTCAGGACGGGCTTCATCGGCCGGCCTGGGCGGCGTTCAATCGTCGGCTGCGCGAGGGGCGGGGCCGGGTCGGGTTCTGGCACGAGACCTATGTGGTCCCGGCCGGGGCGCACGAGCAGTTCTACCTGAACATGCCGGCCTTCGGACTCGGCGCGGCCACGGGGGTCATACCCATCGGCCGGCGCGGCGAGCGGGCCGCTGAGCGGCTCGCGGTCTAGCGGGGGCGCGGATCAGCCGCCGGCGCGCCGCAGGGCCTCGGTGAGGCGGTTGGCGGCGTCCAGCAGGGCCTGCGCGTGCATCCGGCCGGGGTGGCGGGTCAGCCGTTCGATCGGCCCGGAGACGGAGACGGCCGCCACCACGCGGTTCGAGGGCCCCCGCACCGGCGCCGAGACGGACGCCACACCCGGCTCGCGCTCGCCGATGGACTGGGCCCAGCCGCGGCGGCGCACCCCGGAGAGCGCGGTGGCCGTGAAGCGGGCGCCCTGCAGCCCGTGGTGCAGCCGCTCGGGCTCCTCCCAGGCCAGCAGGATCTGGGCGGCGGAGCCGGCCTTCATGGGCAGCGTGGAGCCCACCGGCACGGTGTCCCGCAGCCCGGAGAGCCGCTCGGCCGCGGCCACGCAGATCCGCATGTCGCCCTGGCGCCGGTAGAGCTGGGCGCTCTCGCCCGTCAGGTCGCGCAGCTGGGTCAGCACCGGCCCTGCGGCCGCCAGCAGCCGGTCCTCGCCGGCCGCGGCGGCCAGCTCGGCCAGCCGGGGCCCGAGTACGAAGCGGCCCTGCATGTCCCTGGCCAGCAGCCGGTGGTACTCGAGGGCCACGGCCATCCGGTGCGCGGTCGGCCGGGCGAGCCCCGTGGCGCCGACCAACCCGGCCAGCGTGGCAGGGCCCGACTCCAGGGCCCCGAGCACCAGCGCAGCCTTGTCCAGTACGCCCACACCGCTGGAATCGCCGGTAGAGTTGTCCATGCAACGATATTCGCGTCTCACACTGTGAAACGCAAGTTCAATTTTCGAGGGAAGGCGTCAGGCTGTGTGTCAGCGTTCCCCGTCGTGTCGGCGGAGCGCGACCACAGCCACCGTCCGGCGTGCCGGGAGCAGCAGGCGGGCGGCGGCCACCCGAGATCAGCGGCGATGCCGGAGGGAAGAGCGATGGGACGGACACTGGCGGAGAAAGTCTGGGACGACCATGTCGTCCGGCGGGCCGAGGGCGAGCCCGACCTGCTCTACATCGACCTCCACCTGCTCCACGAGGTGACCAGCCCGCAGGCCTTCGACGGGCTGCGCAAGAGCGGCCGCCAGGTGCGGCGCACGGACCTCACCATCGCCACCGAGGACCACAACACCCCCACCCTGGACATCGACAAGCCCATCGCCGACCCGGTCTCCCGCACCCAGCTCGAGACCCTGCGGAAGAACTGCGCGGAGTTCGGCGTCCGGCTGCACCCGCTGGGCGACGCGGAGCAGGGCGTGGTGCACGTGGTCGGCCCGCAGCTGGGGCTGACCCAGCCGGGGATGACCGTGGTCTGTGGTGACAGTCACACCTCGACGCACGGCGCGTTCGGCGCCCTGGCCTTCGGCATCGGCACCAGCCAGGTCGAGCACGTGCTGGCCACCCAGACGCTGCCGATGGCCCCGTTCAGGACCATGGCGGTCACCGTGCTCGGCGAGCTGCCCCAGGGCGTCACCGCCAAGGACCTCATCCTGGCGATCATCGCCAGGATCGGCACCGGCGGCGGCCAGGGCTATGTGATCGAGTACCGCGGCGAGGCCATCGAGAAGCTCTCGATGGAGGCCCGGATGACCATCTGCAACATGTCGATCGAGGCCGGCGCCAGGGCGGGCATGATCGCCCCGGACGAGACCACCTTCGCCTACCTCAGGGGCCGCGACCACGCGGCCGAGGGCGCCGACTGGGACACCGCCGTCGCCTACTGGAAGACCCTGCGCACCGACGAGGACGCGGTCTTCGACCACGAGGTCGTCATCGACGCCGCCGAGCTGGCGCCGTTCGTCACCTGGGGCACCAACCCGGGCCAGGGCGCGCCGCTGTCGGAGTCCGTGCCCGACCCGGCCTCCTACACCGACCCCAACGAGCGCCTGGCGGCCGAGAAGGCCCTGGAGTACATGGGGCTCACGGCCGGCCAGCGGCTGCGGGACATCGCGGTGGACACGGTCTTCGTCGGCTCCTGCACCAACGGCAGGATCGAGGACCTGCGCTCGGCCGCCGCCGTGCTCGACGGCCGCCGGATCGCCGACGGGGTGCGGATGCTAGTGGTGCCGGGCTCGGTCCGCGTGGCGCTGCAGGCCGTCGAGGAGGGCCTCGACAAGGTGTTCACCGCGGCCGGCGCTGAGTGGCGGCACGCCGGGTGTTCGATGTGTCTGGGCATGAACCCCGACCAACTCGCCCCGCAGGAGCGCTGCGCCTCCACCTCCAACCGCAACTTCGAGGGCAGGCAGGGCAAGGGCGGCCGTACGCATCTGGTCTCGCCGCAGGTCGCCGCCGCCACCGCGGTCGCCGGTCACCTCGCCTCGCCGGCCGACCTGGCCGCCGCCCCCACCCCCGTCGAGGTCTGAGGCCAAGGAAGGCCGAGGAAGGCAAGGACTTCAGAGAGATGGAAGCTTTCACCACCCACACCGGCCGCGCCGTCCCGCTGCGCCGGAGCAACGTCGACACCGACCAGATCATCCCCGCGCACTGGCTGAAGAAGGTCACCAGGGACGGCTTCGAGGACGGACTCTTCGAGGCCTGGCGCAAGGACCCGGAGTTCGTGCTCAACCGGCCGGAGCGCGCCGGCGCCACCGTGCTGGTCGCCGGGCCCGACTTCGGCACCGGCTCGTCCCGCGAGCACGCCGTGTGGGCCCTGCAGAACTACGGCTTCAAGGCCGTGATCTCGCCCCGTTTCGCCGACATCTTCCGGGGCAACTCCCTGAAGAACGGCCTGCTCACCGTGGTGCTCCCGCAGGAGACCGTGGACGCGCTGTGGAAGCTGGTCGAGGCCGATCCGGCGGCCGAGATCACCGTCGACCTGGTCCAGCGCAAGGTGCTGGCCGAGGGGGTCGAGGCGAGCTTCGAGCTGGACGAGAACGCGCGCTGGCGGCTGCTCGAAGGGCTCGACGACATCAGCATCACGCTGCGAAACGAGGAGGACATCGCCGCCTTCGAGGCCCGGCGTCCCGCCTTCAAGCCCCGCACCCAAGTGGCCTGAGTTTCCGGGCCGCTGCCCAAGCGACGCGACGCCCCCGCCGGTTCCCACCGGCGGGGGCGTCGCGCATGTCTCTCCCCCGTTTCCTCCTGTACGACACGGGCGTTGGGGGCTTAGAGGGCGATACCAGTGCCAAGGTGGCACAATCGGCGCATGGAACGGGACGGTCAACTCGAACTCTACGACCACGTCGCCGCTCGCCTGAGGGACGCGCACCGCACGGTGCGGGCCCTGCAAGTGCCCGAGGACGTACGGCAGGCCCTCACCCGGAAGCTGCTGGTCATCACCGCGGCGGCCAAGCAGGACCTGCCGGGCGCCGAGCGGCGTCTGGACCGGTTGATGGAGGACGTTGACGCGGGGTGGCCGCCGCGGGACGAGCCCGGTGGGCGGCGTGACGAAAGCTCGTGACGGTCTCGCGGTGGTCCAGTTCGTTGCGACACAAGGGTGATTCGCCCGTTTCGCGTTTGATTTGCGGAATATATCTGCCTAACGTGCGAAAAAGCTTGAACACATTCGTTCCAGCAATGCCTGCGAAGGGGAAGACGTGAACAAGGCGCAACTCGTAGAGGCGATTGCCGACAGGCTTGGCGGCCGCCAGCAGGCCGCCGACGCGGTCGATATCGTGCTCGACGCCATTATCCGTGCGGTGGTCGCGGGCGAGCGGGTCTCGGTGACCGGCTTCGGCTCGTTCGAGAAGGTGGAGCGTCCGGCCAGGTACGCGCGCAACCCGCAGACCGGCGAGCGCGTGCGGGTCAAGAAGACCTCCGTGCCGCGCTTCCGCGCGGGCCAGGGGTTCAAGGACCTGGTGGCCGGCACGAAGAAGCTTCCCAAGCACGACGTCGCGGTGAAGAAGGCGCCCAAGGGCAGCCTCACCGGTGGTGCGCCCGCCAAGAAGACGACCAAGAAGGCCGCGACGGTAAAGAAGGCGGTCGCCAAGCGGGCCACGGCCGCCAAGAAGGCCACGGCCGCGAAGAAGGCGACCCCCGCCAAGAAGGGCGCCGCCAAGAAGACGACCACCGCCAAGAAGGGCACGGCCAAGAAGGCCCCCGCCAAGAAGGCCCCCGCCAAGAAGGCCCCCGCCAAGAAGACCACGGCCAAGAAGGCGCCGGCCAAGCGAGGCTCCTCCCGCTCCGCCGCCAAGAAGGCCACCGCTCGTCGCAGGTGACGGCCTCGGCGCGTGGCCACCCGCGCGGGCCGGTCTCCGCACAGGAGCCCGGCCCGCCGTCGTTCCGGCCCGCCCGGCGAGCCCCTATGCTCGGCCGCATGCAGGCCACCGCGTACACCTACGACCCCGAGACCCGATCCGGCAGCGTGCTCCTCGACGACGGCACGCCGCTGGAGTTCGACGCCGCCGCCTTCGACGCGGGCGGCCTGCGGCTGCTGCGCCCCGGTCAGCGGGTGCGGATCGAGGTGACCGGCGAGGGCGCCGGGCGCGTCGTCACCTTCCTGACCCTGCAGACGCTCTGAGTCCGGCTGGCGCCGTCAGGGCCCGCACCCCCGCCGCGGTGCGCGGCCCCACGCCCAGCGCCAGGGCGTCGCGCAGGTCCTCGCCCGTGTCCACGTCCCGCCGAACGCTTTCGACCCCGGCGAGCAGGAGTTCGGTCGCCCCTGACGCGGCGTGCCGGGCCCGTGACCGCCCCCCGAACCCCGGGTCAAGCGACATTCCGGGCGCCGCCGCGAGCAACGTTGTACCCACCCCGGCGGCGTCGGCGAGGAAGCTGCGAGGCCGCCGCGCCGCCGCGTCGAGCACCCGGGCGAGCTCCGGCGGCCGCAGCGCCGGCAGGTCGGCGTTGAGCGCGGCCACGGCCGCGCCCGGATCCTCCTCCCTGAGAAGGCGCTCGCCGTGCGCCAGCGCCGCGTTGAGCCCGCGCCGCGGCAGGTCGGGCAGGGCGAGCGCGCCGAGCGCCGTCAACCGCTCGGTGGCCAGCGGGTCGTCGGTCACCACCAGCACCTTCCGCACCAATGGGCAGGTCAGCGCGGCCGCCACCGTGTCCTCGGCGAAGGCGAGCGCGAGCGAGGGCCGCAGCGTCTCCCCGGCCACCGGTGCCAGCCTGCTCTTGGCGAGGCGCAGCGGTTTGAGCGGGACGACCAGTGCCCAGCCGAGCCCATCCATGTCACGCACGGTGCCATTCTTCCCTTCCTCGAGCGGTGAGGTGTCGTCGGTGCGGTCTCCGTGAGGCGCCGTCTCGACGCCGCCCCCGGCGGTCGGAGCCCGGCGCATTAGGGTGCAAACTTGGACCGTCGTGGCGGCGGACCGGGCCGCTGGACAGCCCTACACCCTGGGGCGACACTTGTGCGACTGTCCGCAGCGGACCGCGCCGGAGCAGTGCAAGAGGAGATGGTGTCCGAGTGTCTCGCCGCAGAATCGGCTTCTGGTACCGACTGGCCGCATTTCTGGTAAAACCGACGATGATGGTGCTCTTCAAGCGGGACTGGCGGGGAATGGAGCATATTCCCGCTGAGGGTGGATTCATCACCGCGGTGAATCACAACTCCGTTCTCGACCCCTTCTCCTACGCGCACTTCCAGTACAACACCGGGCGAGTGCCCAGATTCCTGGCCAAGGACAGCCTGTTCAGCAGGGGGGTGGCCGGCCGCTTCATGCGCGGCACGGGACAGATCCCCGTCTACCGCGAGAGCTCGGACGCCGCCGACGCGTTCCGCGCCGCCGTCGACGCGGTGCGCGCCGGCGAGTGCGTCACCTTCTACCCCGAGGGCACCCTCACCCGCGATCCGGGGCTCTGGCCGATGCAGGGCAAGACCGGCGCCGCCCGGGTCGCGCTGGCCACCCGCGCCCCCGTCATTCCCATCGCCCAGTGGGGCGCCCACGAGGCCATGCCGCCCTACGCCAGGGAGCACAAGTTCCGGTTCTTTCCCCGCAAGACGCTGATCGTGGTCGCCGGCATGCCCGTGGATCTGGGCGAGTTCTACGACCAGGAGCCCACGGCCGAGGTGCTGCGCGAGGTCACCGACCGGATCATGGACGCCGTCACCGCGCTGCTCGCCGGCATCCGTGAGGAGAACCCGCCGGCGGAGCGCTATGTTCACCGCAGTACATCGGCTGAGCGGCGCGGCTCGCGGGGCGCGCCTGAGGAGGAGAAAGCGGAGTGACACGCGTCGCCGTCTACGGCACCGGATCCTGGGGTACCGCATTCGCCATCGTCCTAGCGGACGCGGGCTGCGAGGTGACGCTGTGGGCGCGCCGTCCCGAGGTGATCGAGGCGGTCAACACCACCGGGACCAACCCGGAGTACCTGCCGGGCGTCCGGCTGCCGGCGGCGGTCCGCGCCACCGCCGACCCCGCGGAGGCGGCGCGCGGCGCCGAGTTCACCGTGCTCTCCGTCCCCTCGCAGACGCTGCGCGACAACCTGGCCGGCTGGCGGGGACTGCTCGCCCCCGACACCGTGCTCGTCTCGCTGATGAAGGGCATCGAACTCGGCACGGCCAAGCGGATGAGCGAGGTCATCGAGGAGGTGGCCGGGGTCGGCCCTGACCGGGTCGCCGTACTGTCAGGACCCAACCTGGCGCCCGAGATCGCCGACCGCCAGCCGGCCGCGTCCGTCGTCGCCTGCGCCGACGAGACCGTGGCCAAGCGTCTCCAGGCCGCCTGCCACACCCCTTACTTCCGGCCGTACACCAACACCGACGTCGTCGGCTGCGAGCTGGGCGGCGCCGTCAAGAACGTCATCGCGCTCGCCGTCGGCATCGCCGACGGCATGGGGCTCGGCGACAACACCAAGGCATCCCTGATGACCCGCGGGCTCGCCGAGATCAGCCGGCTCGGGCTCGCCATGGGCGCCGACGCCCTCACCTTCGCCGGCCTTGCCGGGATGGGCGACCTCATCGCCACCTGCTCCTCCCCGCTCTCCCGCAACCACACCTTCGGTACCAACCTCGGACGCGGCATGACGCTCGAGGAGACCATCGCCGTCACCCGGCAGACCGCCGAGGGCGTCAAGTCCTGCCGCTCGGTCCAGGACCTGGCGCGCCGTCACGGCGTCGACATGCCGCTGACCGAGACCGTGGTCCGCATCGTCCACGAGGGCACCTCGCCCCAGGTGGCGGTCCAGGAGCTGATGTCACGAACCGCCAAGGCCGAGCAGCACTGACGGCGGCCGTCGCGTTAGGTAGCCTCAGGGGGTTATGAGCAGCGAGACCTCTCCCCAGAGCCCGAACGCCAAGCCGCGCGTCGCCGTCGTGTTCGGCGGACGCAGCTCCGAGCACGCCATCTCGGTGGTCACCGCAGGAGCCGTGCTGCGCGCCATCGACCGCACCCGCTACGACGTGCTGCCCATCGGCATCACCACGGACGGCCGTTGGGCGCTGACGGCCGACGACCCGGACCGGATGGCGATCGCCGAGCGGTCGCTGCCCAGCGTGGAGCAGATCGCCGAGCCTGGCACCGGGGACGTGGTGCTGCCGGTCGCCCCCGGCCGGCGCGAGGTCGTCTACTCCGAGGCCGGCTCGGTGCCGAAAGACCTCGGCGACGTCGACGTGGTGTTTCCGATGCTGCACGGCCCCTACGGCGAGGACGGCACCCTCCAGGGCCTGCTCGAACTGGCGGGCGTCCCCTATGTCGGCTCCGGGGTGCTGTCCTCGGCGGTCGGCATGGACAAGGAGTACATGAAGCGGGTCTTCACCTCCTTCGGCCTGCCGGTCGGCCCCTACCTCGTGATGCGGCCCCGGGAATGGGAGACGGACCAGTCGGGCGCCCTGGCCAGGATCGGCGGCTTCGCCGACGAGCACGGCTGGCCGCTGTTCGTGAAGCCGGCGCGCGCCGGCTCCTCGATGGGTATCTCCCGGGTCACGGCCGCCGCCGACCTGCCGGCGGCGATCGAGGAGGCCAGGCGGCACGACCCCAAGATCATCGTGGAGTCGCTGCTGCTGGGGCGGGAGATCGAGTGCGGCGTGCTGGAGTTCGAGGACGGCCCGCGGGCGAGCCTGCCGGCCGAGATCCCGCCGGTCTCGAGCCACGACTTCTACGACTTCGAGGCCAAGTACATCGACTCGGCCGACGGCATCGTCCCGGCCCCGCTGACCGCCGAGGAGACGTCCCGGGTGCAGGATCTCGCGGTTCGCGCCTTCGAGGCGGCCTCCTGCGAGGGGCTGGTCCGGGCGGACTTCTTCCTGCGGGAGGACGGCGAGTTCGTCATCAACGAGATCAACACGATGCCGGGGTTCACGCCGATCTCGATGTTCCCCCGGATGTGGGAGGCGAGCGGCCTCAGCTACCCGGAGCTCGTCGACCACCTGATCCAGACGGCGCTGCGCCGCGCCACCGGCCTACGCTGACGCTCGCGCTGTGCGCGGGCGGCGGCCAGCAAGGCCCGGCTCGGCGGCTTCGCCGCCACGAGCCCGGCCCTGCGTCCGTGCTGGCCTGCGTCCGTGCCGCGTGGCCCGGCGGCGAAGCCGCCACGGGCCCGCGCCCGCGCTGCGCGAGAAGGGGCGGGTGGGTGG
>NZ_SMKC01000162.1 GCF_004348315.1 Streptomyces sp. 8K308
GGCTCCGCCACTGGCGGGGTGGGGAACCCTCGCCTCCGGCTCGGTTGGTCGCCTCCTGGCTCCCGGAGGGGCCCCCCCCACTTGCCCCCCCCACTCGATCGGGGGTGTGTTTTCGGGCACGCCTAACAGACCCCAGTATTCGAACAGGATTCGAACGCTAGCGTCTGTACCCGGAATTGAACGGTTCGCGACCCGTGTCATTCCGCAGAGCTAACGCTTTGACCTGGGGAAACGTGGCGAATCGACCTTGATCAATTCGAAACACATTTCCCCGTAGGCGGGAATCGTGGACGGCGAGTGACGACGGAAATGCAATGCGACCGAATGCCCAACGAGGGGGAGTCCTCTGCTACGCTCGTGACTGCTCCGCAGACCTGGGGTAGGCCGGATTGAGTTTTCGCTGTCACTCTCCCGCCCACGACCCGCGCCAACAGGTCGCAAGCGCCGGGCCTCAGGTGGGGGTTCGCCCCCCACCTGAGGCACTTGCTCTGGTGGCAGCGTACACCGTTGTAAGGCGCACGAGTGATCACGGACCGCACTTTTTCGTAGGCCAACTGTCAGTAGCCGGTGCGATGATGTGCTGATCACGTGAAGGAGCGCACATCATGGCCACACCCATCACAGCAGGAACAGCACTTCAGAGGCTCCGTGCCGCCGGTCTTGCCCCCCGGGAGTACGACGGGTGGCGCACCCACACCAGGACCGCCCAGGGGCGCCCCTGGGGCCCCGTGCACGGGGTGATGGTGCATCACTTCGGCCCGTACAGCACGGTATCCGGAGCGGTCGCCTACGCCCGCGCTGGCTCCGTGGAGCTTCCCGGGCCCCTGTACCCGATCCTGGTGGCGCCGGACGGCGCGGTGCACATGGTCGGCTGGGGGCGCTGCAACCACGCTGGCACCGGGTCCGGCGCCGTGCTCCAGGCGGTGAAGGCGGAGCGGTACCCGCTTCCCAAGCCTGGCACCGGGACGGACGGCAACCGGCACTTCTACGGGCTCTGTCTCATCCACCCCGGTGACCGGGACGACTACCCGCGCGTCCAGCTCGACGCCGCCGCCACCGTGGCCGCCGCCCTCTGCCGGGCGCACACCAAGTGGTCTGAGCTCTCGGTGATCGGGCACAAGGAGTGGCAGGCGGGGAAGCCGGACCCGGTTGGTTCGATGAACGCGTTCCGTCGCCGGGTGCGTTCGTGCTGGTCGGGGCTTCCGCCGGCCCAGGAATCCGCGGTGCCTACCCCCCGGCCGCCGACCAGCACGAACGAGCGCCTGGCGGCGCTGGAGAGGCGCGTCACGGCCTTGGAGAAGGGGGCGTCATGACCGAGGCGGAGCGGGCCACACTGACCCGCAGGACGGGGCAGACGGTCACGCACACCGTCGCCATGACCGGCATGGTCGTCTGGGCGCTTCAGGAGCACGTGTTCCCCGGGGGAATCCCCGGGGAAGTGCTGCTGTTCGTTCAGTGGGCCGTGCCGGCCCTGAGCGGCGCCGTGGCGACCTGGTGGGCCCGCCGGCATCCTCAGCGCCCCAGGCTGCCGCAGTAGGCCGCCAGCCGGCGTACAGCGGCACGCGAACGGGCCCCGGGGGGGAAGTCCCCCCGGGGCCCGTGGTGTTGGGCCGGTCAGTCGTGGCTCAGGTGAGCCGCCATCTCGCCCATGATGGCGGTGATCGTGCCGGCCGTGATCGCGTGCGCGGTCAGCCGCACGTTGTCCAGTTCCACCCCGGCTTCTTCTAGCTGGACCAGGAGGAGCGCGGCCTTTCCGTCGACGTAGGCCCGCATCCATTCGCCATCGGCGGTGGTGGTGGTGTCGCTCATGTGCTTGTCCCTTCTGTGGCGCCCCCCGGACGGTCCGGGGGGCGGTGGCAGACTTCTGGTGCGGCCCCTGGCGTCTATGCCACGTCAGGGGCCGTTCTCACTCCAGACTCACGATTACGTCGTTCGGTCCGCCGAACTCGATGCTGTCGAACTCCGGGTACGTGGCCAGAATGCCGCTCATCAGGTGGGGCACCGGGTCGCCGCCGGCGATCCACGCGGCCACCATGGCCGACATGTCCGTCTGCGGCAGGCCGTTGACGCCGCCGTGGCCGATGCCGCCGGCCTTGAACATCCGGTCGCCCTCGACCCCGCCGCGCCCCTTCTGGGAGTTGCGGTACTTGGGGTCCCCGTTCGGCGTGACCTGGGCTGTGATGTGCACTTCCCTGGGCAGTCCGAGGCGATCGATCCGGGCGCGGATCATCTGGCGCCGCACGGGGCCGTAGGCGGCCCGCAGTCGGGCCAGGTTGGCGCCGGACGGCTTGCGCTTCCCAGCGTCCCAGAACCCCCACGTCGAGCGCGGGATACCGGCCGCCGCCGCCGCAGCCTTCTTGGTGCCGTGATGCTGCTCAAGGGCCTGCATCATGCCGCGCACGTCCGTCGTCGTGCCGGGCGCGTAGCGGCGCTCCAGGGCCCGTTCCAGGGCCTGTCTCAGGTCACGCGGCACTGGTGGCCACCTCCATCACCACGAGCGCCAGCGTCAGGAACCCGGAGCCCATGCCGGTGATCAGCACGGCGTCGCGCGTCGAGTGGTAGTGGTGCAGCTCCGCGTAGGCCGCGCCGCCGCAGATGGCCGCCGCCACCAGGAGGACGACGAACGCCACCAGCATGGTGGTGGGGGCGATCCATTCAGGAAACATGGTCTTTCTCCTTCTCGTCTCCGTCGCTTTCCGCGACGGTCGTGATTTCCTTGACCTTGAACGAACCAATCTGAATTCCGGTGCGGTCGAACCGGATGGGGGAGCCGGCCGCGCCGGGCTGCAATTCGTCCAAGTCTTCCCGGGTGAACGTCATTTCGTCGGTGTTGCTCATGGAGACCGGGGCGCATCCCGCGAGGTGAGCTTTCCAGCCGACGCGCCAGAAATTCGCGCGGGACTGCGTGCGAATGGTGTGGTACCAGTCGGGGCGGTACGCGTGATTTTTCTTCTTCCTGTCTTCCGCCGGGGTGCCTTTCGGGTCCGGGGGGACAACCATCATTTGAATGGCGATGGAATAGCCGGTCTTGATGGACTCATACCGGGCGCGTGCCAAATCATCGGCCGGATTCTCGATGATCCGTTGAATGATCGCCGCCCGGTCGTCGCGGATCGCTTGGGTCCATTTCCGGAAGCGGACCCATGTTCGGCAGATGTAGGCGTCCCAGATGGTGACCTGGGGCCAGTAACCCGCCTCGGACAGCTGGTGCAGGACTTCAACGGTCGGGTGGGCCAGCCAGACGCGGCCGTCCAGGTCAGCCATGCCGAGGGGGGAGGGCATGAAGCGCGCGGCCCAGGGGTGGGCGTCCACCAGGTAGTAGCCGGGAGCCTTGTGGTAGTCGTTCACGAAATCGCCGCCGCCGGTTTCCCTTTCCAGGGCCCCGTGAGCGAAATTGACGGAGGATGCCGCCGCGAGATACGCGGCGTTCACGTCCAGGGCCACCCATTCGCGGCCGGGGGCGGTCTTGTCCGCGTTCGGGGTGCGCCAGTTCCACCCGGGGGTGATTACCTGAGTGGCGACCCGGGGGGATTTCGGCTGCCAGTAGGGGGGGCGCTTCCGCAGTAGCGGAACGTGGACCTTCTCTAGAAGGTCGGATGCCTTGTACGTCACTCGGACTCCTTTTCCGCGTTCTCGATCCTGGCCATGAGGTCTCGCTCGATTTCTCTTATGGCTGTCACCGCCGCGCGAAGCTTCTCCGGGTCGTCTTTCGGAATTCGGAGGATGACCACGTTCGGGTCAAAGTTCATTCCATCCGGTGTCAGCTTCATTCCACGATTCAGGAAATGGCGGTATGCGGCAGCTTTGGTGATGCCGTTCTCTTTGGACCAGAGAACCGCGATATTCCTTTGCGAGTCGGTCACGCGAATGAATTCTGCGTGGGGGAATTTGCCGGTCGGCTCCGGCGGGGTGTCTGCCATGGCACGGATGCTATCGGACCGACACGGACCGATAGCAAGTCAGAACACCATTCCCCCAAGAATCAACAACTTCCCTCACCCGAACAGACGATTTCCCACACGAATGCCGGTACGATTCGCACATGATCCGACGCATTCGAACAACGGCGGAGGGCTTGACCGTTGCTGCGGACGGGGCACGTCAGGACGTGGCCGCCGCCGCCGAACGCGTCGGCCGCGCCGCCGACATCACCGCCGTAGCGGCCGTGGCCGTGGCTCTGGCCGCCGTTGTGGCACTCGCCCTACTCGCGACCCGGGGCGACTCGTGACGGCCGCTCAGGCGCCCGTGGACGACGCCGCGCGCCGGTGCTCCGACACAGTGCGCCAGCACATCGTCGACGGGCACCACGGGCGGTGGATCGCGGTGCGCCTGAGCGACGGCGGGACGGACAGCAGGCACTACGGCCGCCGCCGCGACGCCGTGCGCTTCCAACTCCATCCGACGCAGTGCGCCTACGTGCGCGTACCCCGGGACGACATGAGCCCGCGCGCCGCCGCCGCGTTCCTGGCCACCCACCGCCGGTTGTACGCGGCCGGGTTGGTGCTGGCCGACCCGGACGACGACCGCGAACTCATCCTCCCCGCCGGCCGGTAGCCGGCCGCCCCGAACCGAGAGGTGACCCGTGACGACAGCACCACCCCGACCGGCAGACATCCCGGCCACCTTCCTATCCGTCCCCGGTGAGGGCCAGGAGGCGTTCGACGTGCCCGCGCCGCCGGCCGTCGCGCCGGCCGCCAGCGACCCCCAGGCGCCCGACCCGGACGCCCCCTACGGCCGCAAGGCGGACGGGACACCCAAGGCCAAACCCGGCAGGAAGGGTGCCGGAACCGGAAGTTCGTCGAGCGCCAGGAGCAAGCCGCGGGGCAAGTCCTCCCAGGTCAGCGGCGGTTCGAGCGCGAATTCGTCGAGCGCCAGGAGCAAGAGCACATCGAGGCCGGCAGGCCCCGACTACCGCGCGGCCGTGCTCGGACTCTTCCAACTCCCCGGGGCCGCTCTCGCGCTGGCCGGAGCGCAGCGGCCCGAACTCCTGGCGGACGCGATCGCCCTGGACGCCTACGCGCCGGCCGTCGCGGACGCCGTCGCCCAGCTCGCCCGCGAACAGCCTGCCGTGGCCGCGATCCTGGATCGGTTCATGCGGGCGGGCCCCTACGGCGCGTTGATCGGAGCCGTCGCGCCGCTCGTGCTGCAACTCCTGGCGAACCACCGGATCGTGAAGCCCGGGTTGCTGGGCACCATGCCGCCGGACGTGCTGGTGGCCAGCGTGACCCCGCAGGGAGCGGCGGCCTGATGGTGCGCGTCCGGGAGATGAGTCGAGCCGAGTTTCTGGGGCGGTACTGGGATTACCGCGCCGGTGAACACGTCACGTTCCTGGGGCCGACCGGCCGGGGAAAGACCACGCTCGCGTACCAACTCCTGGACGCCACCGCGACCGAAGAACTGCCCGCCATAACCCTGGTGATGAAACCGCGCGACCGGACCGTCAGCAAATGGGACCGTCGCATGAAATCCCGAGTGGTCCGCTCTTGGCCGCCCGTCAAGAAACCATGGGATAACCCGCCACGCTCGTACACGGTGTGGCCGAAACACAGCTTCACGGATATCCGCGCGGACAACGACCGAATGGCACAGGTCTTTTTCTCCGCCATCACGGATTCGTACCGGCGCGGAAACCGCATCTTGTTCGCTGATGAGCTGTACGGCTTGTGCAACGAACTGAGCCTTCAACCCGAAATCGTCGCGCTCTATACCCGGGGCCGCTCCATGGGCACCGGGATATGGGGGGCGTCGCAACGACCGTCCCACATCCCGCTATGGGCCTATTCGCAGGCAAGCCACGTCTTCATGCACCGTGATCCCGATCGTCGCGCCCGTGATCGGTACGCGGAAATAGGCGGGGTCGACCCTGATTTGGTGAAGCGGATTACCGCCAACCTGCCGGCTTTCCACTACCTCTACATCTGTCAGCACGGCCCGTATATGTGCGTGATCCGGGCCGACTAGGAAAGGCAACCTGTGACCACTCCCACCAAGGCGCCCACGCGCCGGACCGGCCAGAACGCGCAGCAGCAGGCGCCCGTGGCCCGCGCGTTCCGCATCGGCGTCCAGTCCCACGAGGAGATCAACTACGACGAGACGCGCACGCTGGGCGCGTCCACGATCGATCTCCCGGTGCTCAACGTCCCGCCCGCCGGATTCCTGCGGAACATCTACCTGGTTGTTGAGGGGACTACCGCCGGAAACGCAGCAGCGGTGACGTTCGCGGAGGACGGTCCTTTCAACGTGATCGATTCGATAACGTTGGAGGACGTGAATTCGGCTCCGATCGTCGGCCCCATTTCCGGGTACGACCTGTACGTCATCAACAAGTACGGCGGATACCGGAACCAGGACGACCCGAAAATGTCCCCGGTCTATTCCGCCGTGACCGGCTCCGGCGCCACCGGCGGAAGCTTCGCTTTCGTGCTGAAGATTCCGATCGAGCTCGTGAACCGTGACGCGCTCGGCGCGCTGCCGAACAAGTCGGGTACGGCCATGTTCAAGGTCCGCATTCGGATCGCCCCGAACGCGACCGTGTACGGCACCGCCCCGACGGCCGCCGGCTCCGTCCGGGTCCGCATGGCCCAGGTCGACTGGTGGGACCCGGACGCCCAGGACCTGAGAGGCCGCCCGCTGGCCCAGAACCCGCCGGCCGTCCAGACGACGCAATACTGGTCCAAGGCGGTGTTCAACGTGAATTCCGGCGCCATCCGGCAGCAGCTCGAACGCGTCGGATACCTGGTCCGGAACCTCATCTTCATCACGGAGGACACGAATTCCAGCCGCTTGGCGGGTGACGCGAACTTCCCCGATCCGTTCACGTTCCAGTTCGAGGCGAACACGCTCCTGACGCGTAACCGGGTGGTGTGGCGTCACATGATCGCCGAGGACTTCGGCTACAACGCCGCCGCCGAATCCGCCGGGGGTCGGGACAACGGCGTGTACCCGCTTCCCTTCAACCTGGACTTCGGCCTCAAGCCCGGCGCGGAATCCCGTCGCGGATACCTGCCGACTTCCGCCGCCGCCCGCTTGGAAGTGCAGGGGAACATGGGCGGCGCCGGGACCCTGACGGTTCTCACGAACGACGTCGCTCCGGCCAACGGGGACGACGCGCAACTGACGGTCTAAACGGCCGTTAAACGCTCGATAAACGAGAAGGAGGGAAATCCGTGGACACGATCAAGGGTTGGGTTCTGAACACGTCGTTCGCGCTCGGCGTCGTGGCCGGAATCGTCGCGATCAAGATGGTCAAGCGCTGATGGCGGCGCAGGGTCGGGATATCCCGGGGATCGGTATCTTCATGATGACCGTGGGCGGATTCCTGATGTATGTGGGAATCCGAAACATTCCGCTGGTTCAGGGGCTCCGGGAAATCACCTCTGGGCGAATCCCGACCCCGCGCGAATCCCGGCGGACAACGGTGGAGTTTGAGACTCCCGCGTTTGATATCGGTCAGCTTGGCGAATCCGACAACGGTGGTTCGTCGGGCGGAGGGAATCGGGCGGTATAGCCATGGCCAGAACGACCGGACCGATTCTTGCTATCGGTGGTATCACCGTGGCGAACCAGGTGATATTCAACGAGGAAGACATGGACTGGCGGGTGCCGATAGCAACCGGCATAGCGGCCATGCTGTTTTCACTCGCCGAGCGCGGGTGGGAAAAGGGCGCCGTGTCCCTTGCATATCTGGCGCTGCTGACGTCCCTGATCGCCCGTATCGGTGGACGGCCGTCGCCTATCGAGTCGGCCGCAGCATGGTGGGGGAGAGGGCCCGCCGAACCCGGAAAGGGAATCGGCGGCGGTGGAAATACCGGACGCTATCGGCCCGCATGAAATGAGGAAACAATGAGCAGCTTCGAAAAGATCGCCATGGGGATCATCGGAATCGCCATGGTCACCACCCTGATTCTGCCCAGGAGGCAGACGCCCCAGGTGATTGACGCGGCTACCCGATTCTTCCGGGGCAGCCTCGCGACGGCCATGGGGACCGACTGACGTGGCCGGCGGGATCTCCGGCGGGTGGAAGTCCCGCCGGTTGTTCGTCGACTACCCGACCCCGCTTGGCCGGCCGGAGCAGGCCGCCCTGCATGAGTCCCCGGATCACCTGGAACCGGGCTCACGGCCGCCCTACGCGGCTCCCAGACTCCAACCGGCGCCGCCCACCGTTGAGGACCCCGGGACGGCGTACGACCCCGTATGGCCGTCTCAGGCGCCCGGTCTGGTCCTGGACCACGAGCGGATCACCCACGACGGCGACGGCGGCGCCGGGGGTGGCCAGAGCCTCTACGCCGCGCAGGCCGCCGGCAACGCCGCCCGCAGTCGGGACCTGGGCGCCGCCGCGCGCCAGCTGCACGAGGAACCGGTGGAGCGGGCCAGGGACGAGACCTACGCGACGGAGCGGCTGACCGTCGCGCCGGTGAGCGCGGGCAGCAGGGTCGCCACCTTGCGCGGCCGGAATTCCCTGCCGGAGAACAACCCGGACGGATTCCGCCCCGGAATTCGCGTCCAGCGGTGGGTTAACCGCCGTATCTGGCTGCGGCACCGGCGGCATGATCTCCGGCCGCTGGCGCCGCTCGTGGCCGCTGCTGCGGTCGATTCCCCGGCATTGGAAGAGGGCAACCGCTATACGTCGCCATTCGGTTGGATGCAGCGCGCCCGAAAGCGTCACGTCATTTCGCCGATGCAGCGCAGGAATCCCCGGGATTGGGACGAAGCGGTGACGACGGATGGCGTCACGGATTCGGGCGATATCGCAACCGCGGTGGACCCTGCATATCAGGTCTGGGGGTTGTAATGGCGGAGACCATGGATATCCCCGGAATTGGGAATGTGCCGCGCACTTACGTGTATGTCGGTGGTGCCGTTGTAGTCGGCATCGTGGGATACGCGTGGTTCACCCGTGAGCCGGAAATCCCGGTTGAATATCCGGTGGATGAGGGTGATATCGGTGACGGTGACGATTCTTACGAGAATCCCGCTCCGGGTGGCTCCACAGTGCCGAGTGAACCGACCGATCCGGAATTGCTTCCGCCGACCACGAATGCCGACTGGTTCAGGCGCGCGGTTGCCTATCTGGAGTCCATAGGATATGAGGCGTCCACTGTTTCGGCGGCGCTCGGGAGATACCTCGATCGGAGGCAACTCACCTCGGCTCAAGCGGATATCGTGCGGCAGGCTATCGGCGCGATAGGGCCCGTTCCGGTCGGTACCTATTTCATTCTGGTTCAGGGGACCACTCCGACCACGCCGAAACCGACCACGCCGAAACCGACCACGCCGAAACCGACCACGCCGAAACCGACCACGCCGAAACCGAGGAAACCGCCGACGCGATCGAGGACAATCACCAGTTCCCTGCCGACGCTTTCTCAACTGGTGGCCGCGTACAACAGGCAATACCGTACGTCGTTCTCGTGGTCGCAGATTTGGAATTTCAATCTCCGGTGGCGCTCGGCTGACACTGTGGCCACTATGCGGAGACGTGGCCCGAATCTCGTCTATCGGGGAACTACGTTCTGGTTCCCGACCAATCCAGCGGATATCAACAAGTAGGAAGGAATGCCCCTCATGGCTCAGGCTTTCAAGCCCGAAATCAGTATCGGATTCGGGTTGGCGACGGCCACCCTGGTCTACGGCGTGTATCAGCACGCGCTTCCCCCGATCACGGATATTCGGGTGGCGGATCAGCAGGATCACGACGTCGAGGCCGCTGAAAGGTCGGCGGCCTGGATTTCGGCCGGAGTGGTCGCGGGTGTTTCCCTGCTGACCCGCGACGCCACGGTCTTTGTGCTCGGCGCCGGAATGGTCGTGCTGATGGCGTGGTGGCACCGCCACGCCGATCAGGTGGACCCGGTTTCCGGTCTCGCGTCCATGGTGAATCTCCCGACGCGCGTGGAGGCCACCGGCGACACCACCTATGAGGCCCGCGAGGCGATCTAATGCCGCGCCTCACGCCTGCCCAGATAGCGCGCGTCGCCAAGGACGCCGGATTCTCCGGGAACGCCCTACAGATCGCCGTGGCGGTGGCTCTCGGGGAATCCGGCGGGCGGACGGACGCTCACAACGCCGTGCCTCCGGACAATTCCTACGGGCTGTGGCAGATCAACATGTTGGGCAGTCTGGGGCCCGCGCGCCGCCGTCAATTCGGGTTGAGCTCGAATAACGAGTTGTTCAACGCGTCCACAAACGCTCGCGCCGCTTATGCCATATCAAGCCGCGGTACGAATTTCCGCCCCTGGTCCGTTTACACAAACGGCACCTATCGCATGCACATGAACCGTGCGGCGGACGGTGTGCGCGGGGTCGGCGGCGCGGTTGTCCCGGAGACAGGCGGCGGTGGCGGTGGAGCTAGCTCGATCGGCGATATCCAGATAGGAAGCCAGTCGAGGCAGATCGATTTCACCGGGGAGGACGGGACATCACAGATCAACCTGTCGTTCGGACTCGATCTGTTCAACTGGTTCCGCCGACTGGCGCAACTTCCGGGCGCGGAGGAATTGGCGGGACAGCTCCCGCTATTCGGGCCGATCGTGTCTGCCATCGGGTCTATCACTGACCTGATGATGGTGTGGACTACGGCCCTGGTGAAAGGCGCCGCATGGGTCGCAAATCCCGATAACTGGGTTAGAGTGGTTCAGGTAGTGGTCGGCGGTGTGCTGGTGATATCCGGCGCCAGCATCAGCGCCCGACCCTTTGCCCAGCCGATCGTTTCAGGAGTGCAAGGCGTCGCTACCACGGTCGCCACCCGGGGTGCCGCAGGAAAGGGCGGGAAATGAGCGCAGGAGCGGAATTCGAGAATGAGCCGTCCCCGGATTTGGGGGACGTTCAGCAGCATGAGCCGGAAAAGGAACTGCCGACTCCCCCGGTGCCGGTCGTGCAGCAGGGTCCGGTCATGGTGCAGCAGCTCCCGACGCGCACGGCGTCCATGCGCGCGATCGCCCTGAGCGGCCTGGAGACGATCGCGGGGGAGGATGACCGCCGGGCGTCCCTCACGCTGTACGCGCGGGCCCTGGGGCCCGGTTTCTACGTTGGGACGGATCGCCAGATGGTGTCGGCCGGGGCGGCGGCCTTCTTCGACTCCGGGCAGGTGGTTGTTCTGCGGACGACGGAGCGGCTGTACGCGCGGGCGGACGATAACGCGTCGGAAGCCTGCCGGTTGACGGTGGTTCAGGAACTTTGGGCTGACTGATGCCGGGGCAATTCAACTCGGCTTATTCCGCCGTGGCGAACGCGCAAGGCGTCGCAAGAGTGGATATCCAACCGCCCAGAATGCATGTCTGGACGGTTTCACAGGTCACCGTGGAAATGGACTCCGCGCCGATCGGGTCGGCGTGCTTTCTCCGCATGAACGGCAGCCTGATAACGCCGCTCGTGTCGACCGGCGACGTGGCTGCCGGGGAACCGTACCTTCAACTCCTGGCGACGGACACGCTGTCCGTGGAATGGCGTTCGGTGACCCCGGGATCGGTCGGGCAGGTATTCGTGTTCTACACGGAGGGAAGATGAAAGCGTCTCTCGCTTCCATGCTCCGCTGGTTGGTGCTTCCCTGGGGGAAGACTTCCGGGCGCCGGATCGTGTTGGACGGCCAGAACGGCGGCGTCCAGATATACGACGACTCCAATACGCTGGTGGCAGATCTCGGCCCTGACGTGAATGCCGACTCGCAGAACCCGGCGGGGCTTTGGACGCGCGGATATCAGTTCCCCCGGGCGATCTATTCGTTTCTCGGCGGCGGTATCGTCCAGTTCGGCACCGTGACAGCATCAGCGATCAATACCCGATCGTCCGTCTCGTTCAGTGTGGTCGATTCCGCGCCGCGCTCCACCACGCTGCAACTGACGTCCGGGGCCCCTATCGGCACCACCGATCAGGCAATCGTCTCCCTGACATCTCGGGTGGGTTCGGCACCGGCAGTGGCCGTTTCCGGAGTGCTGACAGCAAGCAACATAGCGACGGGCCTAGCCCAGATAACCCCGGTGGCCAACTCCCCCACATCCCTTTCGATTACGGGCCTGAACGTCACCGGGTCCAACCTGGTGGCATTCGCTACCGCGCTCACTGCGGTACCGGGCTCAACCGTTATCGAAACCTCGGTAAACAACCTGTCAAACACGTCGCTGAACGTCTGGGTGTACCGGACGAACACGACGACAACTGGCGTGTATTGGATGGTGATTGGCCGGTGACAACGGAAGAGGAACCGCCATACGTCTGGCATCTGGTGACGTGCCGGACGGACGGTTGTCCCGTGGAAGACGAGACATTCCGCGTGAAGCTCTACGTGAACGCGGACGGCATATTCCGGGCTCAGTGCGGCCAGTGCGGCGGTACTCCGGAGATCGTGGAAGATGAGGTTCAGACCCCATGACGATGACGTGTGCGTGGAGCGGCCGGCAGTTCGAGGGCGCTGGGTACGTTCTCCAGACGACCGGCGGGCAGGTGATCGTGAGCGCGGAAGCGATCGAAGCGGCGGCGGCGGTCGGCCACCTCTCTGACGTGATGTCCCGCCAGGCGGACCGCCTCGGCGCGCTCACGGCGCGCGTGGAGGAACTCGAATCCGCGGTGGCCTCCCTGGTGAAGTCGCAGGCCAGCACCGGTTCGAGCGCGAGCAAGAGCACGGCCAGGAGCAAGGGGGCGGCCGGTGAGTGACGCGGCTACGGTCGTTGTGCAACCGGCCGACGACGGTCAGGACCAGGAGGCCGCGTTCGCGGCCGGAGTGGCAGCGGCCACGGCCGCGCAGGCAGCGGAGGACGCGGCGGTGGCGGAGGAGACGGCGGAGCGGGCGGCGGAGCGGGCGGAGGCCGCCGACGCGGCAGCGACGACGGCCGCTGAGACGGCCTGGGCGACGCAGGAGGCGGTAGCGGGGCTCACTGCCACCGTGGAGACCCTGGCGGCTAGGCTGGAAGCTCAGGAGGCCGCCCAGGTGCCCCAGGAGGGTCCGGCGGAAGAGGAAGTCCCCGCGCCGCCCGAAAAGGAGCTGGCGCCCCAGGAGGACGGCGGCGGGGACACGGAGGACGACGGAGAGCCGGAGGCGCTGCCGCGCCGCTACGGCTCCCGCCGGTGGTTCGACCGCCGGTGAAGTCCTCCCGATGCCCCCGGGTTGGGTGACCCGGGGGCATCAAGCATTCCCGGTAGCTGTATTGGCCACGTTGCTATCGGTCCGATAGCATCGCCGCACTCAATCACCCGAGAGGGGCGCCAGATGAGGCATTTCCCCGGAGATGATCCGAAAGTCACCCAATATCAAACGGAAATCGAACGGGCCCGCGCGCTCGTGTCCGCCGGTATTCGCATGCTCCTGGTGGCGGGCATGCACGGCGCGATCCTGGGCGACACTGTGCGCGGCATCGTCGAGTCCGAGACCGACACGTGGAATGCGGAGATGGACGCCCGGGAGTCGCTGGCCACCGTTCAGGCTGAGCTGTCCGCCACGCTCCTGGAGTTGGAGGGACACGACCGGGAGCGCGCGGAGATCGAAGCGGCGGCCGTCCAGATGTTCCCCCGGCACGGCAGCGCACCCACGCTGCCGTACGGGGCACCCTCCCTGCCCGTGCACGGCCGCTGTGCGCCCCGTAGGCGCCCGACCGTCGACCCCGGGGGGTCTAGCCCCGCCGGGTTCCTGCCATGGGCGGAGACGGCCGCTCAGGCGCTCCCCCGGGGGGAGTCGGCGTGACCGTCTACGTAGGGGGCGCGGTGCGCCGGGAGTTTGGGGCACGCAACGTCGCGGCAGTGGTCGCCGACCCGCCGGAAGTCGTCGAGTGCCGGGTGTGCCGGCGGACGGCCCGCCCCAGGGAGGAAGCAGTCTCCCTCGGCGCGCTCGTGGTGGCCAGCGGCGCCCCGGTGATCACGGCGTGGTCGCACCGGGCCTGCGCCGGCTCGAAGGTGCTGACGCACGCTCAGTTCACGGCGGAGGCGCTGCCAGCGACGCTCATGTCAGCAGAGGAAGAGAGCACGATCACCGACCCCGGCTTGATCGTGGAGGGGGAAAAGTGGCTCTGAACATGGACTACGAACCGCAACCCCAGCCGTCAGAGCACGTCGTCGTGTTCGCGGGCACCGCTGCCACCCTGGCCTATTTGATGGCTTCTGGACGGCAGGCAGACGCCGCGCGCACGATCGCCCAGGCATCGGTTGCGATGCGCCGTGAGCTGGTTGCCGTGATGCGCGCCGCCGCCGTGCTTCTGGAGCTTGGCCTACCGCCCGAGGCGGGGGTTTCCGATGAACCGCCGTTCTGACGCCCAGTCAGGGACGGGCCACCGGTAGATATCGGCGAATCCATCGCCGACCGGAAGTGCATCCCGTAGTATCAGATTCCCCCCACTCACCGGCGGCGCAGGGCGTACCGCCGCCGGCTCCGCGCGGGAGGTCATTCCTGCGGAGCACACCGCCCCCGGACCGCTCCACCGGCCGGGGGCGGCGCCATGTTCACGGCCGCCCCCGGCCGGTACGATGATGCTCTGCTCTCGATCACAGAGCGGTCAATCGGACCCCCCGGCGCTCCCCCCCTCATCCCCTGAGAGCGGCGCCGGGGGTTCCACCGTCCTAGGCGCGGTAAGCTACCTGGAGACCGGTAGGAGAGCCGGCAAAGAGCGGCGGGCCCCCGGGGGACGAGACACCCCCCGGGGGCCCGCTGCTGCGGTACGCTTCCCCCCGTCGCCCCCGCCGGGGGCGGTGCCTCCAAGTGCGGTGCACGCACGGGCCGTTGGGGAGCGGGTTCGCAGGATTCGCCCCCCAACGGCCGCGTGTCCCCCCGGTCTGGGGCCGGGGGGACACGGGGATCACAACTGCATAAACCCTGCTGAGGGTCGCAACCTACGCAGAGCGGACAAGGCACCGCAAAGCCGATAGTTGCACGTCATAAGCCCTATGAGGGTGCATCCCCCCCGGTAAGTGACACAACGTCACCCATCCGGGGGGTGCTGACAAAACCCCAGTAACTACACAGATGCATCACCCCCCCAGAGGGCCGCAGAGCGGCCCTACGGGCGCGGAGCGCCCGCCCTGGGGCGCGGAGCCCCACCTAGGCGCCCGGAGGGCGCCCCACGGGCGCGGAGCGCCCGCCGGCCGCGCGTGCGCGGCCCGGTGCGGGCGGAGCCCGGCACCCGACACCCCGCCGCGAAGCGGCCGGCTGATGGGACGCATGCCCACCGGCGGGGCGATGATCGCCGTGGAGGCCACCGAGGAGGAGGTCGCTCCCGAACTCGCCGGCCGAGGCGAGCTGGTGGGGCTCGCCGCCGTCAACGGCCC
>NZ_SMKC01000163.1 GCF_004348315.1 Streptomyces sp. 8K308
ACCCGGGACGCCTCGACCCTCGGCGACCACACCCGGCCCCCCGCTTCGGACGCCCGATGAGGAACACCGCTCTGATCCCCCGGCAGGACGCCCACCGTCCGTCCGGCCCCGTCACGGACGACCGGCCGTCACGGCGAGTCCTCCGCCGGCTCCGCGGGCTGCTGAGCCTCACCGACCTGCGGGTGCTGCGGCTCTACCTCCTCACCCGCCTCGGCCTGTGGCTCATCGCCTACTGCAGCAGATGGCTGGTCCCCGGGAGCGAGGCCAGGACGCCCGTCTCGTGGCTGTCCCGCTGGGAGCACTGGGACTGGGGCCACTTCCAGCACATCGCCGAGCACGGCTACTTCGGCGCCTCACCCGGCGTCGACCCGAGCGAGAACGACCGGGTGGCGTTCTTCCCCGGCTTCCCGCTCGCGCTGCGCGCCGTCCACGCTGTCGTTGGCGACTGGACCGTGGCCGGCCTGCTGATATCCCTGGTGAGCGGCGCGGTCGCCGTGGTCGCCCTGGCCAGGATCGCCGGCCTCGGCCGAGCCGACGCCGCCCTGGCCGGCCCGCGCGCCGCCGCCTTCCTGCTCCTCTCGCCCACCGCCGTCTTCCTCGCGGCCGGCTACACGGAGTCCCTGTTCCTCGCCTTCGCGCTGCCGGCCTGGCTCGCGGCGAAGAACCGCGCCTGGCCGCTCGCCGGCCTCCTCGCGGCCGCCGCCACCGCCGTCCGGATCAGCGGCCTGTTCCTGGCCGCCGCGATCCTGGTCGAGTTCCTCCTGGCCCACCGCGGCCACCCCTGGGCCCGCCGCCTGCGCGCGCTGCCCTGGTGCGCGCTCCCCGCGCTCCCGGCCGCCGCCTACACCGCCTACCTGTACGTCAGCACCGGCGACTGGCTGGCCTGGAAGCACGCCCAGGAGCGCGGCTGGCACCGGGAGTTCCACACCCCGGTCGAGGCCTTCCGGAACACCTGGCACGCCGCCTTCGACAACGTCCAGACCACCGGCTTCGCCCTCGGCTTCCAACTGGAACTGGTCGCCATGGCCGTCGGCGTCGTGCTGCTCGTCGTGCTCCTCGTCCACCGCCGCTGGCCGGAGGCCGTGTTCATCGCCCTCAACCTCTGGTCCCTCGGCACCTCCTACTGGTACCTCTCCGTCCCCCGCTCCACCCTTCTCTGGTGGCCCCTGTGGATCGGCCTCGCCCACTGGAGCCTGCGCCGCCCCTGGGTACGCGAGGCCTACCTCGCCGTGGTGGCCCCCCTGATGGTCATCCTCGCCCTCCTTTACACCTCCGGCCGCTGGGCCGGCTGATCGTCGCCCGGACGGCGGGGGTCCGCCGCCGTCGGCGCCCGCCGGCGCTCAGTGGTGGAGGCGGTGGACGATCGCGTGGCCCTTGCCTCGGGCGATCAGCCACCTGTTCACCGGGGTGGTCACCGGGGTGGTCACCAGGAAGGCCACGGCGAAGGCCAGCGCGATGGCGCCCCAGAACAGCCCGTCCGTCAGGTGCGCCTCCATCGCGCCGGGGACCAGCAGGAGCACGCCGTTGTCGACGATCTCCATCACGGTGATGGACAGCGTGTCGGCCGCCAGCGCGATGGCCAGCACCATCGTCGGCGCGTTCCCCAGCCGAGGGCGCTGTGGGAGGCGGCCAATCCGATCGGTGCGGTGGCGGCGGGCGGCGAGTTACGGGTCGGCTTGCCGGACGGATTCGGTCGTGAGGTGGTTTTGCTGATGGAGAGGCTGCCCGACCGGTTCGCCGTCGACGTCAGGGTGGTTCCTGCGGGTGGTGATGAGTGGGACGAGCGGGTGATGAGGGACATCGCCGTCCTGTCCGAGATCGCGGACTTCGATCCGACCTGGCCGGCGAGTTCTACACGGACGACGGCGAGGGGATGACCCGGCAGGAGATCAAAGCGGAGGCGGACTGCGGGGAGTGACCATCAGCGGCCGGCGTCATGGCCGGGAGGGCGTGGTGGCTGGCGTGGTGGCCGCCCAGGCGGCGGCGATCAGGGGGCGGTGTAGGCCGGCGCGTCGGACGCGGACGTCGATGGTCAGCTCGTCGGGGCCGGTCGGTGTGGGCACTTGGTGGAGTCGGTGCCGGATGCCGCTGTGGCGTACACGAGGTCGGGGATGACGCCGGTGCCGTAGTCGAGCGCGACGAGGGCGAGCAGGGCTTCGTGGCCGTCGGCCTCGGCGGCGATACGGGGGGTGACGCAGAGGCGGCGGAACCATCGGTTGGCGGCGCGTCCGTTGCCGCCACGCGGCGTGGCAAGGACACCGTGGGCCGGCCGAAGGACCCAGACCACGCGGTGGCGCGGGCGAGGGACGCCGGGCTAGGCGCCGGCGTCGGCGCCGGTCAACGCGCTGTCCGGCATGCTGGGCGTATGAGTGCAGAAGCGATAGCCCGACTGCATGAGGTCCACGACCTGCTGGTGTCATTCGGCGACGCGCCCAGCATCCGCCGTGCCACCGAGCTGGCTGGCGCCGCCGAAACGGTGGCGGCCTGCGCCACGGAGCTGGTCGACGTCACCGAGCCCGAGAACCTGCAGCTGCGGCTCCTGTTCGCCGCCAAGGCCCTCACGGCCGCGGAGAAGGCGGGCCGCGCCCACCGCCGCAACCCGTTAACCCGCCCCTTCTCCCACATGCGCTTCGCGCTGAAGATCGGCTCGGCCCAGGGCTCGCTCCACGTCATCCTGGCGGCCCTTGACCCCGACAACACGCCCCCGCTCCCGGTCGCCGACTAGCGGCACCCATCCGCTGTCCAAGACACGTTCCCGGCGGCCGGCCTCAGCCGGCCCGCCGGCCCGGCGTCGAGTTCCGGTGATCGCTGGGCCGCGTGCCGCGCAGCCGCTTGAACGCCACGCTCAGCGCGAAGGCGTTCGCGTAGCCCACCTTCCTGGCGATCGTCCCCACCGTGTGGTCGGTCTTCCGCAGCAGGTCAGCGGCCAGGTCGATGCGCCAGCTCGCAAGGTAGGCCATCGGTGGTTCGCCGACCATCGCGGTGAACCGCCGGGCGAGCGCCGGCCGCGACACCCCCACCTTGGCCGCCAGCTCCGCCACCGTCCACGGGTGGGCGGGTGTGTCGTGCAGCAGCCGCAACGCGGCCCCCACCACCGGGTCGTCCAACGCGCGGCACCAGCCCGGTGCGTTGGCGTCCGGGTTGTCGAACCAGCCGCGCAGCGCGTGGACCAGCATCAGGTCGAGCAGTCGATCCAGCACCAGCTGCTGTCCCGGGCGGTCGCGGACGACCTCCTCGGTCATCATCTCCACCCAGGGGCGGGGGCCGTCCTCGGCCGGCACCACCAGCACGGCGGGCAGGGCCCGCAACAGTCGTTCGCTGAGCTCCCCCCGTCGCTCGAAAGCCCCGCTGAGCAGCACGGCGGCGCCGTCGACCGGCGTTCCACAGGTCCGGGCCGGCCCGGCGGCGTGCTCGACGCCCTCGGCCGCCGCGCAGTAGTCGGCGCTGGTCACCACCAGCGAGGGTGCGGTCGCGGGGTCGTCGGCCACCGTGTAGGGCGCGTCGCCGGGGATGACGGCGATGTCGCCGGCTCCGATCCGCACGGGTTCGTGCCGGTCGGGGACGATCCAGGCGTGGCCGCGCGCCGTCGTGGCCAGCGTCAGCGGGGCACCACTGGCCATCCGCAACGCCCAGGGGGGCCGCATGATCGTCTGTCGGAAGACGGCGCCGCGCGCCCGTACCTCTGCCAACAGCGCGGACACGGCATCCATGCCCTCAGCGTAGACGCCTGGACATCAAACGGAGCGTCAGGGCCATGGATCGTCTCGGCTGCGGCCGGTTGGCTGGGGTCATGTCTGAACATCCGATTCTTGTCACCGGGGCGACCGGCAAGTCCGGCCGCCGCGTCGTCAGCCGACTGCGGGCCAGGGGACTGCCGGTTCGCGCGGCGGCCCGGAGCGGCGAGCACGTCTTCGACTGGACCGATCGCGGCACCTGGGACGCCGCCCTGGAGGGCGTGCGGTCCGTCTACATCGTGCAGTTGGACGGCACGAAGCTCGTCCGCCCGTTCATCGAGCGGGCGGTGCGGCACGGGGTGCGGCGGATCGTGCTGGCCTCGGGGCGCGGGATCGACAACCCTGACTACGCGCCGGACACCGGCGGCGTCCTGGAGGGCATCCTCGACAGCGAGGCAGCGGTGCGGGAGAGCGGTCTCGAGTGGACGATCAGCAGGCCGGGCTGGTTCGCGCAGAACTTCAGCGAGGGCTTCTTCGCCGATGCCGTCCGCGCAGGCGAGCTGCGGCTGCCCGCCGGCGACGGGGCCGCCAGCTTCGTCGACGCCGAGGACATCGCCGCGGTGGTGGTCGCCGCGCTCACCGAGGACCGGCACGCGGGAGAGATCTACGAGTTGTCCGGCCCCCGGGCGGTGACGTTGGCCGAGGCGGTCGCCACCATCTCAGCGGCCAGCGGCCGGGAGATCCGCTACGTGCCGCTCTCCGTCGAGGACTACGTCGCGGAACTCGTTCGGCAGGGCATGCCGCCCGCCGATGCCGAAGCCTTCGCGCACGTCATCGAGCCGCTCAGGGAGGGCACGGACGAGTACGTCTCCGACGGCGTGTGGCGCGCCCTCGGCCGCCCGCCGCGTACCTTCGCCGAATTCGCCGAGTCCACCGCCGCCGCGGGCGCTTGGACAGCCTGACCGACTCACCGAAGGCCACACGAGCACGGCGTGATCGCCCGGACAGCGGCCGGCCCGCCGGCCCGGGCGGTCACCCGGCCGTGTCGAGCCGCGCCACGAGCTCGTCCAGGCATGCCCGCCAGCCGCTGGAGGCGCCTTCGACGGCCGAGGGATCGGTCATGACGTGCGTGAACACCAGGAGGCAGCCGGCCCCCTCGTCGCGCAGCTCGATCCTGAGGTGATCGTCGAACTCCCGCTCCCCGCCGTTCGGGTCGTGCTCGTCGAAGGCGAACAGCCGTGGCGGCTCGAAGTGGGTGATGGTGGCCGGGTAGACCGTGCCCTCGCCGTCGTCGAAGGCGATCCGGCCACCGATCCTCGGTTCGAGGCTCATCACCCGAAGCGGATACCACTGGCTCAGATGCTCGGGATCGGTGACGGCCAGCCAGACCTTCTCCCGGCTGTGCTTCAGGTGACGTTCGAACCGCAGGGCGGGCCGGCCCTCGATCGTGGTGGTGGTCACGTTCATCACTTCACTGCTCCTCCGGTCGCCTCGCCCGACCCGGCGGTTCCTCGGGGCCGTCGGGCATCGTTTCCAGGTGTCGCTCCAGCACTTCCAGGCGTTCCGTCCACAGGCGGCGGTACGGCGCGAGCCAGGCGTCGAGATCGGCCAACGGCTCGGGGCGGAGCTCGTACCAGCGGCGCTGCGCCTGCGCCCGCACCGTGACGAGCCCGGCGTCACGCAGCACCCGCAGGTGCTTGGACACCCGGGGCTGGCTCATCTCCAGCTCCCGGGCTATCTCCCCGACGAGGCGGGGGCGCCCGAGCAGCAGCCCGAGCATCCGCCGCCGCGAGGGATCGGCCAACACGTCGAAGGGCAGGGACACGGCCCGAACATACCCGACTGGTTATATAACGTCAACGGCATGGACCGCTGCCTCCTGGCCGCGCAGCCAGACCCGCAGCGGACCGAGCGGCTCGAAGCCGTGGCGCAGCGCGGCCGCCAGGTCATCGCCGTGCTCATAGCCGACCATCGGCAGGGTGGGGAACCGCCGGTGCACCGCGTCCGGTACGACGGACCAGGCCGTGTCGGGGCCGCCTTCCCGTGCGAAGACGTTGGAGACTCCGACCACCTGGTCGCCGCGGCTCGCGACCGCGCCGGCCACCACCCGGCCGCTGGCGGACCGCCCGGCGAGCACGAAGGTGGCCGGGTCGTCGAGCAGTTCGGGCCGGAAGAGCTCCGCGTCGCCGCCCCCGTCGTCCCAGGCGAGCGCCCAGGCGCGCAGCGCGTCGGGGTCGCGCGCCACGTCCCAGAGAAGATCCGACGCGACAGCGGGCGCACCGGCCGGGCGGTGGATCCACCGCGCCTCGAACAGGACCCGGAAGCCGGACTCCGTCAGGTCGAGGTCGGCGAAGCTGTCCTTGACGGAGGCGCCGGGCGCGGAGGTGTCGATCCGGGCCACCAGCGCGGCCGGGTCGGCCCCGGGCGCCAGCGTCACCGCGTCGGGGTAGTACCGCGGCGTGCGGGCCGAGGCAACCCAGGCGCGCGGCCCGAACTCGCTCGCCAGGCCGTGCGATCGGCTCATCGCCGCGCACCACTCGGCGTTGTTGCGGGCGGCGGCCTCGACCAGGAGCTGTTGCGGCGTCGTCACGAGTGCGGATCATGGCCCGCCCCGACCCGGCCTGTCGAACACTTTCCCGGTCCCTCGGGCCGGACCGCCTCGCACCACCGCTCGGCGCCTCAACCCGCCCGGACACGCTCCCTGGCCTCCGCGTTGTTGTGCCGCCTGCGGGGAACCTGGCCGACGTGGTGCAGCGGCGCACGCACCCCACCGTTCGCCGCCCACGCGTGGATCGAGGCCGAGGGCTCCCCCGTCGGCGAACCCCGGGACACCACCACACACCCCCCGCTGATCCGCGTCCCGCCCCGGCAACGGCCCCGGCCCTGAGCCCGGCCCTGAGCCCGGCACGCGCCGAAGAGGCCCTCTTCCACCAGCACGACACGCGCATCCCAGGATGAAACGGAACCCGCGTGTGGAACTGCGGGAACTTCTCGGCACACTTTGCGTATGACAGTCCCACCAGGAAGAGGTTGACCACATATGATCACGCTTACCAAGGAAGACGGCCCGGCGGATCTGGACGGGGTGACCCATCTGTCCATCGGGGTCTCCTGGGACCCCACGGCCGGCACCAGCGGCGGAGTGATGGGCGTACTCCGCCGTAAGGCCGGCACCGACCTGGACCTGATCGCCATCGCCATGCAGAGCGGGGACCCGGTTCGCCTGGCGGGCCTCGACTCGCTCGACCCCATGGGCAACGGCTCCCTGGTGCACAGCGGCGACAACCAGTCAGGACGCGGGGACGGCGACGACGAGACGGTGACGGTCGAGTTCGCGCGAATACCGACCAACATCACGTCGATCGTGTTCGTCGCCGCCGCCTTCAAGAAGGGCAGTTCCTTCCAGAAGGCGCGCAACATCAGCTTCAAGGTGTACGACGCGACCGGCGGCACCTCCCAGCAGGTCGCCGACATCTGGCCGAGCCTGCTCGGCCAGGACAACGGCTGTGCGGTGGCCAAGGCCACGCGCGTCGGTGGCGTATGGAAACTCGAGGTGATCAACGAGACGGGGAAGATCAAGCAGGGCGACGAGCACGCCCTGATGCGCTTCGCCGCCAGCAAGTAGCGGAGGAACTCCCCTGGCCCGGCGCCCGCGTGACGCCCGGGCCGCGGGAGCCGTTGATGTGTCCCGTGTCCCGTGTCCCGTCAACGAGAAAGTGTTACGGGGATCGCCCCGCATCCGTCCCCAGGGCAGGAGGGAGACTCATGCGAGGGACGACGCAGGATCAGAGCCTGCCCGACACCGCCGTCGTCGCGGCGGCGCGGAGCGGTGACCGACGGGCGCTGGACGAACTGGTACGCGGCTACCTGCCGTTGGTCTACAACGTGGTCGGCCGGGCGCTCAACGGCCATCCGGACGTGGACGACGTCGTGCAGGAGACCCTGCTGCGCGCCACGCGCCACATCGCCGACCTGCGGGACCCGACTCGCTTCCGCAGCTGGCTGGTCGCCATCGCCGTACACCAGGTGCGGGACCATCGGCGTACCGCCGCCGGCAACGAGGCGCCCCTCCAGCCGGAGGCGGTCGAGGCCGCCGATCCACGAGGCGACTTCGTCGACCTGACCATCCTCCGCCTCGGCCTGTCAGGACAGCGCAGGGAGACCGCGGAGGCCACCCGTTGGCTCGACGCCGAGGAGCGCGCGCTGCTCTCGCTGTGGTGGCAGGAGGCCGCGGGCGCCCTGAACCGCGGCGAACTGGCCGAGGCCGCGGGTGTGTCGGTGGCCCACGCCGGGGTGCGGGTGCAGCGGCTGAAGAACCGGCTCGACACGGCACGACGCGTGGTGCGCGCGCTCGCGGCCCGCCCGCGCTGCCCCGGGCTCGCCGAGGTGGTCGCCGGCTGGGACGGCAGCCCGAGCGCGCTCTGGCGCAAACGCGTCGCCCGCCACGTCCACACGTGCTCCCGCTGCGCCGAGCACGCCGCGGGGCTCGCCCCGGCCGAGGGCCTGCTGGCCGGGCTCGCCCTGGTACCGCTGCCCGTGGGCTACCTGGTCTCGGCCAGACTGCTCGCCACCGTGGGCGCGGGAGCCGCGGCCGACACCACCGCTGGACTCACCGGACTTCTGACTCTCAAGCACGCCGCTCTCGCCGCCGCCAGCGTCACCGTGGTCGCGGCCGGCATCGGCGGCTACGCGCTCCAGCGGAGCGCGGACCCCGAGCCACCCGCGGCGGCACCACCGGCCGTCGCAGCGGACCCGACCCCGGGCTCGCCGTCCCCGACCGGGGAACCACGGTCGAGCCGGCCCCGTCCACCACCGAGCCTTCCGCCTCGCCGCGCCTCGTCTACGGCCAGACGGTCGACTCCGCGGAGCAGGCGCCGGACCCGGGCGCGCGCCCCGACCCACTGCCGGAACGGCCCGAGTCCACCCCCGTGGCCGCCGAGGACGGCTGGTACCGGGACGCCTCGGGCGGCGGCTATCTGATGACCTACCGCGATCAGTACGTGGTCCTGTCGGGCCGCGGCTACCTCCGGGTCGACTACCAACTCGGCCACGACGGCCGCCGTGGCCCGATGGTCATGCCGACGTGGACGGGGCTGCGGGGCCGGATCTTCCACGTGGCCTCGGGCTGCGGCCACCGCATGGACGACGCCGTGCCCGGCGAACCAGCGGGAACCACCTGGATGGGGAGTCCCGAGGCCGGCTTCATGGAGCTCCCCGAGGGGGCCCAACAGATGTGGCAGTGCGAGTACTTCTACCTGGACGGCCAGGTGACGCTCGCCAACCACGAGCGCGGGTCCGACTACAACCTGGTGGTCCACCCGGTCACCCACGCCGACATCACGGCGGACGTCAACCGGGCGCCCGGCAGCGCGCCGGACGTCGTTCGCCACGGTCTGGTACGCGACACCGGGGACGACAGCGCGCCCGTCCCGCAGTACCTGACCCGCGACCGGCCCGTGGACCCGGTCACCGAGGTTCCCCAACAGACCAGGGTGGGACCCGAATGACCCGAGAAGCGGCGCGCCGGCTCGCCGGGTGAGCCGGCGCGCGACGAACGATCAGGCGCGCCGGCGCCCGCGCACCCACAGCAGGGTCCCACCACCCACCACGACGAACGCGGCAGCGGCGGCGGCGAGCACGGGTGTCGAGCCGTCCGAACCGGTCTCTGCGAGATCGGCCCCGCCCTCCTCCCGGTCGCCAGCGGCCGGTTCCGCCTCGCCGGCGGGCTCCACGGTCACGGGCTCCTCGCTCGCCGGTGCGGCCGTGGAGGACGTCTCCTCCTCGGGGCCCTCGACGCCCTCGACGTCGTGGGCCACGCCGCGGTGGAACGACGCGCTGCCGTCCCCCACCAGACCCGACATCACGGTGTCGTAGTCAACCGGCGTCACGCCGAGGTTGTAGGCGGCGGTGCCGCCGTTGGTGCGCTCCTGGTTGGTGATGGTGATGCTGCCGTCGAGGTAGTAGTACTCCTGTATCCACAGCATCGGCTCGTCCTCGGGCAGCGTGGTGTACTCCCCGGTCGACTCACGCCCCATCCGGGTCCGCCCCTCCTCGCCGCCGGGGTAGGGGTCGTCCATCCGCACTCCGCCGCCCGAGGCCACGTGCAGGAACGTCCCGTCCTGGTCCGTGTAGGTGGGCATCGAGACGAGGCCGTCGTGCACCCAGTACTCGATCTCCCAACGGATCTGGAAGTACCCGGTGCCGGTCAGCGTGACGTTCTCACCCCGGTGGAACAGCAGCCACTGCCCACCGAGATAACCGGGCTGGTGCTCGATCCAGTTGCCCGAGACGGCGGTGACCTCGCTCTCCTCCGGACGGTGAACGAGATCCTCGGGATCGGCGGCGACCGCCGGGCTCGTGCCGATCGCCAGCGCACCGAGGGCGAGGGCGACGGCCGCCCTCACCTGGCTCTTCTTGAACACGGTGATTCCTCTCCGAAGCGCGCCGCGGAACACGCCGTGCACCCGCGGCCGGACACTCAGGAGACGCGCACCCCGCAGGCGCATAACGGTTTTCCGGAGCCGCGAGCCCGGTCGACGTCCGGGCGCGGGCGTGACGGCCCGCATCGGCCCGCTCTGCTCAGCCGCTTGCCCGCGCCCCGGTCCGGGTTGAGGGGCACGCACCGCCGGACTCAACGGTCAGCGGTACACGTCGCGCCGATGAGCGACATCGATCACCGCGATCGCCAGGGCAGCGCCAGCGATCCCGGCCTGGCCCATCGAGCGCCACGAGGCGCCCTTCGTCGTCCCACGTCAGACGGTCAGTTCCCCGCTGACGGCACCCGCGACGAACGCCCGCCAGCCGTCCGCCGACACCCACAGTTCCGGACCGGCGCCATGGTGCTTGGTGTCCCGCATGCCGACCGCTTCGCCGAGGGCGACCTCGACGCACTGGTCGCCGTTGCTGCTGTACGACGACGTAAACCAGTGTCGGCCGCCCGCATCCTTACCGTTCATACTCTCCTACCACTTCCAAGATGAGGCGGTCGGACGCCGCTTCATCAAGCGCCGCACGCCATAGGTCGCCGAACGCCGCGTCGTATCGGGCGATCTCCCCGGGCTTGTCGAGATAGAGACTGCCGGTGAACCCGTCCGCGTACACCGTCGGCGGTTCGGTCTCCCTGCCGCCCTCGGTGACCGGGAACCGCAGGATGGTGAACTGCCCCGTCAGCATGCCGATGTGTAGCCCACCACCGAAATGTGTCACACGCAGCGCCACTGTGGGCAACTCGGCCAGTTCCACCATCCGGCGAAGCTGCACCGCCATGAGCGTCGGTGAGCCAACGGGGCGTCGCAGTACGGACTCGTCGACCACGATACGCAGCTCAGGGGGAGACACAACGCGAGTGAGCAACCGTTGCCGCCTCATGCGCAGGTCGACTCGACTTTCGATCTCCTCTTCCGTCCCGTCGGGGCGATTGGCGCGCATGATCGCCCGCGCGTAGTCCTCGGTCTGGAGCAGCCCGGGCACGAGAATCGGCTCGTACCAGTCGAGGCGGGCCGCCGCCTCCTCCAATCCAATGTAGATGTTGAACCCTTCGGGGATGACCTCGCCGAAGCTGTGCCACCAGCCGCGCGCCTTGGTCTCCTTGGCAAGGCCCATCAGCGCCTCGGTCAGGTCCGGGGGCGCGCCGTAGATGCGGCACATGACCTCCACGTCGAAGCTACGCAGGCTGGTCTGCCCGGTCTCAACGCGCCAGATCTTCGTGTCGGACATCTCCAGCGCCTTCGCCGCGCCCTTGATGGTGTAGCCGGCCTGGTTTCGCAGCTCTCGCAGGTGCCGACCCAGCTGACGACGAGGAACCGTCGAGTTCGTTGTGTCCGTCATATCCCCTCCACCGGTGCGATCTGCAAGACCTTGTCGCAGCAAAATGGAAGCACGTGACTTCCCGCTTTGCAATGCACGACAACCAAGACGAAATCCCGTCACACGAACGGGTTTTAAAGTATTGCAAGTAACGACTTCCGGGTGCAGCCTACTGGTGATGGTCGCCGTGCGTATCGAACCGAGCACGCACGAGACCGCCGTCTGAGCGCGCCCGGAGGGGGCATGGAGAGTGCCACGAGTGACGACCGACCCCGCACAGCCACGCACGAGGAACGCTCGCCGGACCCCAGCTCGCACCCGCCACGGTCGAAGCCACGGTGGCAGGCACGCGGCCTCATGACAGCCCTCAGTTGCCCCCACCCAGGCGAGCTGCGCACCGAGTGCGACGGCCGGCACTGCCGGGCCTGCGGCGCGCTGATCTACGCCGCATCGGTCATCCCCCAACTGCCCTTGGTCAGCCCAGATCCGGTCGCCAGGCTGCTGGCAGCCATCTCCGTCAGCGACCTCAACCTGACCGCGACCGCGAACACGACGAGTCCCCTTGACCTGCGCCTCGTCATCGCGCGCGCCTGGGACGAGTTGGACGCCGAGCGACGCGCCCCAGCAAAAGGGTCTGAGGACCACGCACGGCTCCTCCTGGCCCTCGTCCTGGAACGGGCCGCCCATCACGTAAGAGCCAGCACCGAGACCGGACCCGACAGTTGAAGCGAAGAGCCATGCACAGACACCAGGAAGAACGGTTCAACCACCATCCGGCGTCGGTGCGGAAGGCCCGCGACTTCGCCGCCACCACGCTGGAACTCTGGGGTATCAACGACCGCGCCGACGACATCCGCCTCTGCGTCTCCGAACTCGCCACCAACGCCCTGCGGGCGGCCCCTCTCGGACGCGGCTTCCTGATGCGTCTCGCCCTGGACGACGAGCGGTTGCGCGTCGAGGTACACGACAGCGGCGACGGCCAGCCGCGCGTACGGAACCCCACCGACACCGGCGACGGAGGCCGCGGCCTCTACCTCATCTCACAACTCTCCGACGACTGGGGCGTCGCCACCAGAAACGGCCCCGGCAAGCTGGTATGGACGGAGTTCAAGATCGGCACCTGAGCGGCCGACAAGCTTCCGGCAACGCCATGACACCCCCGCATACGCCAACCCACGGCCTCGGCCCTTCTCCCCTGGTCAGCGCCCGACTTCACGACCTGCAGCAGCAACTTCTGGCCCATCAGGCCGGTTTGGATCTCCCTGCCCATGTATGGGCAAACTCCGGTCCGACAACCAGACGAGCCGATTCTTCGGAGCATGTGGGCCGCAACCAGCCTGACCCACCGAACGCCTGGCCTCGTTCTTCACTTATCGCCCCCAGACTCCCAGACGGGCCTGTCGCGAGGCCAGCCGACCGGCCATTGGCCCGCGCGCAGAAAGCTGTCGAGGAAGTCCACGACCCCACCGTCCCGAAGAAGGAAACCCGGCCCTTGCCGATACGCCACGGCAACCGTCCATCGGTTCTTGTGGACAGGATGCGGCGGCAACAAAAGGCATAGGTCGCCGTTCCAGTCGTGGTACCCCCAGGGAACCACCTCTTCCCATACGTCTGTGACTCGCGGAGGGAGGTCAAGGGCATCTTCGAAGCCCTCGTGGAAATTTCTCCCGTGCTTCCTCATGAAGGTCAACAGCGCTGTCTCCCCAGCTGGATGCGGAAGAAAAAGATGCCCGGCGATAAAGGCGTCGCCATAGTGGTCCACGAGCTGTTTGTAGTCGGCAGGAAGCGGCCCGCCTGCCCACGTCTCAATCTCCTCCCACAACCGGAGGGCGTGGACTCGAACCGCCACCATTCCCCGAGAAAAAAGTTAGATCCATGAGCCGCTATCTCCTGTAGATCTCGTCCAGACAAAGTGGATCTACAGGATCCGAGACGTTATGCACGAATCAGTCCACCGCCATCCCTCGTTCCCACGCGCTCCGACCCGCGTGCATCGCGCCCCGGACGTCGACTCAGATGCCACCGACACAGAGGGCAGGCGCCGTCAGCCGCCGTCCCGCCGGATGGTCCGAGGCGCTCACCCTCCTCTCCTCACGCCAGTAAAGAAGATGCGTGCGGTCGATAGCAGCCTGCAATCGGGTTCTTCGGCGAAACGCTCATCGAACTGCGGAAGGACCTTGAAGAGCACAAAAGAATTCGCCGAATATCCTACCCAAACATGCCGGAATATGGATCTGGCTCACCGGTCCACGGGTCAATCCCTCGCTCCCATGACCGCTCTTCCGCTCTCCAGTGCAGAAATCTGGGGGCAGAGACTCCCCAGAGGTCCGTGCCGCTCAGTGGATTGTCATCGAATTCGCATCGGAAAGTCTTCAAAAGAAAATCTGACACACCATCGGGGTACGTCGCCCAATGGGGTGCCCCTTGTCGCCGAAATACAACGATCGGCCATTGCTCCGGATCTTCGCATGAGGTCTCCCAACACAGAAGGTCTCCACTGGAATCCACGCCCCAAGCGATCAAAGAATCACCGTGAATTTCAGCAGGCTTCTCCTCCTGCCTGGTCTCCAACCAAAGCCCTCGCGCGTTCCGCGTTTCGAATGACATCCCCTGCACTACATCGACCTCCATTTTGAGGTCGGGTGCAAGGACTCCCAGATATTTCTCGATGGACCCCTCCCCATAAGTGCGCATGAACTCGCGGTAACTGAGAGGAAATCGAGTACCCCAACCCGTTGTCACCGCATCCCAGTCGATCTCGTCGCCCGCACCCTCATGCGGAGGCATGAGCCGAGCCAACCGCTCCATTGCCGACAAGTGACCTCCTCCACGCCTCATCAGGGCATTGGTCCGGTTGGGATCGGCTGCCTGGTCTGACTATGACTCACCAGGCCTATATTCCGCCAGCCTTCTCTTGGACTGTTGAAAGAATTAGGCACGACCATATGGATCCTGATTCCTGGCCGCCCATCAGCAGTGACGCCTCTCGCGGTCATCTCGAAGGCAACAGGCACCGTTCGTTCTCCCGCATAGTGGGGAGTGACCGCATAGTCGACTATTTGACCGTCGCGCGTCACGGCTTGAAAAACTTGATCCTCGACACTGTACATGTGGTCCTCGATACGCCCCGCGCCTTGCACCGAGACGTTGGCTTGGCGGGCGCAGGTTGCCAAATTTCGCAGGTCCGTCCCCGAACCAGTGAGTTGCCGCCCGAGTAGATGGCAGTTATTTATGACCTCTCTCATAGGGAGCCGGAAACGAAGATACCTGGCGTAGCTCTGCGCCCATTCGTAACCCGGTGGCCTGACTGTGCTGGTCGTCGGAGACCCCTCGTTTGCTGCAATGTAGGCCGCATCAAGACAAGCTTGTACACCAGTCGCTCGACCACCATGCGCATCATCTGTGTTCTGAAGATCTACCCATCCCCTCCCCTCACGACGACAGTCACGCCTCCTGTCCCTTGAAGTTCCGCTCCCCGATGAACCGCTGGATGGCAAGTCACGTGCCTCAGCGGTCTCTGGGCTGTACGGCCCTTGGCCCAGCAGGCCAAGCAGATCCTGGGCATTCAGGATCATGTCCCAGCCCTGGCTGAGTGTCCAGCGGCCCGCGTTCGGGTCCCAGTTGGGTTCGGCCGGCGGCTGGGTGGGGGCG
>NZ_SMKC01000164.1 GCF_004348315.1 Streptomyces sp. 8K308
GGTGGGTGGGGGGAAACCGGCCAACCGCCCCCGCCGTGCCGTGGTTCCGTGACGGCCCGCCGAGGCCGGTACGCTCGCGTCTATGCCCCGCTCTGTCGCCATCGTCACGGATTCCACCGCCTATCTGCCGCCCACGGCTGTCACCCGACACGGCATCACCGTCGTGCCCCTGACCGTCGTGCTCGCCGACGAGGCCCTGGAGGACGGCACGGAGACCGCGGCGCGGCGGCTCGCCGAGGCACTGCAGCAGCGGCGTCCCGTGACGACCTCCCGGCCGAGCCCGGAGACCTTCGCCGCCGCCTACCGGGCGGCGGCCGAGGCCGGCGCTGAGGGCGTGGTCTCGCTGCACCTGTCCGCCGAGATCTCCGGCACCCACGACGCCGCTGTGCTGGCGGCCCGCGAGTCCCCGATCCCGGTGCGGGTGGTGGACAGCGGCGTGGTCGCCATGGCGCTCGGCTTCTGCGTGGTGACCGCCGCCGAGGCGGCGGCCACCGGCGCCTCGCTCGACGAGGCCGTGGCGTGCGCGCGCAAGCGCGCCGAGGCCATCCGCGCCTACTTCTACGTCGACACCCTCGAGCACCTGCGCCGCGGCGGCCGGATCGGCACCGCGCAGGCGCTGCTCGGTTCCGCGCTCGCGGTCAAGCCGCTGCTCGAACTGGCAGACGGGCACATCGAGTTGACGGAGAAGGTGCGTACCGCCTCGCGCGCCATCGCGCGGCTCGAGGAGCTGGCGGTCGAGCACGCCGGCGCCGGACCCGTGGACGTGGCCGTGCACCACCTGGCGGCGGGCGACCGGGCCTCGGCGCTCGCGGACCGGCTGCGGCAGCGGCTCCCGGGGCTGGTCGAGATGCATGTCAGCGAGGTGGGCGCGGTGTTGGGCGCGCACACCGGGCCCGGGCTGCTCGGCGCGGTGGTCGCCCCGCGGTAGCCACCGTCACCCACACGAGCGACCGAGTTATCCACAACACCCTGGTCATCCACAGATATACGCCCCCGTCCCCGACGCCTCCGAAATCCGTTCTACCGTCCGGCACATGGAGACGAAAACGAGACGAACGGCGCGGACCGGAGGACCGGCGGCCGGCCGGGGGCCGGGCGACGGGGGGCGCAGCGGCCCGGGGCGCAAGCGGGCCCGGCGGCAGGCCGCGCTGCGCGCCCGGGCGGAGGCGCTGTTCTCACCCGAGCTGACCTGGGCGACGGGGCCCCTGACGGTACCGGCGCACGGCTGGCGGGTGCTGCCGCGCGCCCGCCCCGGCGGTCCGCCACCGGACGACGATCCACCGCCCGATGACGATCCGCCGCCTGGCGAGCGGCTGCCGGCCTGGCGGCGGGCGCGGCTCGCCGTGGGGGAGCGGTGGCCGCTGTGGCTGCGGGGTCGCTGCGGGCTCGAACCGCGGACCCTGGCGGCGCTCGGCGTGCTGCTGCTGGTCGCGGCGGGCTTCGCGGTCCACCACTTCTGGACCGGCCGCCCGCAGTCCGTCACCGTGGCCACCTCGGAGCCCTCCGCCGTGCCGGAGGTGTCAGCGGAGCCGTCGCCGAGCGCCGCGCCCCTGGTGGTCGACGTCGCCGGGGACGTGGCCGAGCCCGGGATCTACTCGCTGCCCGCCGGCTCCCGGGTGGCCGACGCCATCGAGGCGGCCGGCGGCAGTGAGCCGGGCGCCGACACCCACGGGCTCAACCGGGCCAGGCCGCTGGTGGACGGCGAGCAGGTGGTGGTCGGCGCCCCGCCACCCGCGCCCGGCGCCGACCCGTCGGCGGCGTCCCCCGGCGGCAGGGTCAGCCTCAACACCGCCACCGTCGAGCAGTTGCAGGAGCTGCCGGGCATCGGGCCTGTGCTGGCGGAGCGCCTCATCACGTACCGGGAGAGCAACGGCGGCTTCAGCACCATCGAGCAGCTGGGCGAGGTCTCCGGGATCGGTGACCGGCGGCTGGCCGATCTGAGGGACCGTGTCTCGCTCTGAGGCCGCCACGCGCCGGCATCCGGTGCACGCCGGCACCGGGCACCGGCTCGGCGCCTCCCATCCCCGGCGGGTCGGCACCGACCTGCGGCTGGTCGGCCCGTCCTGCGCCGCCTGGGTGGCCGCCGCGCTGGCACTCGGCGCCGAGGGTCGCGCCACCGCCATCGGCGTGGTCGGCTGCTGCCTACTGGCCGGCGCCCTGCTGTGGAGCGGGCGGAGCCCGCGGCCCCGGCGCGGATCGCTGACCGCCGCCGTCGCCCTGGCACTGCTCTGCGCCGCCGCCGGCGGCACCGTGGCCGGGCTGCACGTCGCCACCCTCCGCGCTGACCCCTGGCCCGCACTCGCCGGTCGTCCTGTCACCGTCGAGGCCGAGCTCACCGACGATCCCCGCCGGCCCGCCGCGACGCCGGGTGGGGAGGCCGGCGAGGAGCGGCCCGTGCTGCTCGCCGCCGAGGCCACCCGAGTCGTTCCCGAGGGCGGCGCTGAACACGCCGTCCGCGCCCCGGTCCTGCTCGTCGTCCGAGCCGAACGGGCCGCCGACTGGCTGGAGTTGCTGCCCTCCACCCGGCTGCGCCTGACCGGGCACGCCGACCGCCCGATGCCCGGGCGCGCCGCCGAGCTCGCCGCCGTGCTGCGCGTCTCCGACGCCGGGGAGCCGGCCGTCGTCGGCGGGCCGAGCGCGGCGCAGCGCGCCGCCGCCGGGCTCAGGGACGGACTGCGCGCGGCGGCCGCCGGGCTGCCGGGCGACGCCGCCGCCCTGCTCCCCGCCCTGGTGATCGGTGACGACGCGGCGCTGGCGCCCGATCTCGAGGAGGCGGTGGCCGCCACCGGCCTCACCCACCTGATCGTGGTCTCCGGCAGCCAGGTGGCGATCGTCCTCGGCGTGCTGGTCGGCCGGCTCGGCACCGCGTCCCTGGCCGAGCGCGGCGGGCTCGCCGCCCGGCTCGGCATCCCGCTGCGCCTCACCGCCGTGCTCGGCGGCGGCCTCGTCCTCGGCTTCGTGCTCGTCTGCCGCCCGGATCCGAGCGTGCTGCGCGCCGCCGTCTGCGCCGGCATCGCGCTGCTCGCCCTGGCCACCGGCCGATCACGCTCGCTGCTGCCCGCGCTCGCCGCCGCCGTGCTGCTGCTCATCCTCCACGAGCCCACCCTGGCCAGGTCGTTCGGCTTCCTGCTCTCGGTGCTCGCCACCGGCGCCCTGCTCACCGTCGCCCCGCGCTGGAGCGCGGCGCTGCGGGCCCGCCGGGTGCCGGCCCCGCTCGCCGAGGGGCTCGCCGCCTCGGCTGCCGCCCATGTGGTGTGTGCGCCGGTAATCACGGTCTTCGCCGCGAGCACCAGCCTGGTCGCCATCCCCTGCAACCTACTGGCCGGCATCGCCGTCGCCCCGGTCACCGTGCTCGGCTGGGCCGCCCTTGCCTGCGCCCCGCTCTCCGCGTCGGCGGCCACCGCGCTCGCCTGGCTGGCGAGTTGGCCCGCCCGGTGGATCGCCTGGGTCGCCAGGGCCGGCGCCCGGCTGCCAGGCGCCGAGCTCGGCTGGCCGGCCGGCTGGTGGGGTGCCGCCCTGCTCGCCGCCGTCACGCTGGCCGCGCTCGTCCTCGCCCGCCGGCTGCCGCGCGGTCCCTGGCCCGCCGTGCTCTGCGCCCTGCTGCTACTCGTCGCCGTGGTCCGCCCGGCGCCGCTGCCCCGCGTCCTCACCGGTTGGCCCCCGCCCGGCTGGCGCCTGGTGGCCTGCGACGTGGGCCAGGGCGACGCGCTGGTGCTGGCGGCCGGCGGGCCCAGCGCGCTGGTCGTCGACGCCGGCCCCGAGCCGGCCGCCGTCGACCGCTGCCTGCGGGACCTCGGGGTCACCCACGTTCCGCTGCTGATCCTCAGCCACTTCCATGCCGACCATGTGGCGGGGCTGCCCGGGGTGTTGGCCGGCCGTCGGGTCGACGCCGTCTGGACGACGATCGTGCGGAAGGAGCCGGAGCAGGCCGAGTTCGTCACCAGGGCCGCGGCCGAGGCGGGCGTCCGGGTCGAGCCCGTGGTGCCGGGACAGGCCGGCACGGCGGGACCCGACCTCGGCTGGCAGGTGTTGTGGCCGCCGCGGGACGCGGCCGGTCTGGAGGCCAACGACGCCAGCGTCACCCTGCTGGTGCGCGCCGGGGACCTGACCGTCTTCCTGCCGGGCGACCTCGAACCCCCGGCCCAGCAGGCGCTCCTGGCCGCGCACCCGGGGCTGACGGAGGTCGACGTCCTCAAGGTCGCCCACCACGGCTCGGCCCACCAACACCCGCCGCTCCTCGACCGGTTGAGCCCCGGCCTCGCGCTCATCTCCGCCGGCGCCGACAACTCCTACGGCCACCCGGCCCCCAGCACGCTCACCGCCCTGGCGGCCGCCGGCGCCACCGTGCTGCGCACCGACCTGCACGGCGCGGTGGCCGTCTCCGACACCCCCGAGGGCCCGCGCGCCACCGCCCGCCGAGGCCTGTCATGAGGGGCCGGGCGATCGCTGCGGCCGGCTGTCCCCGCGCCGATGCCGGTTCGACAGGATCAGTACGTGATCGTTACGCGGACGCCACCGTTCATTCATCGTCGAGTCATCTCAACTCCCGTTACGAACGCGAAAGTCCGGGCGCATGAAGATCCTTTCCCGTGGCGGCCGCGCCACCGTCGTCGCGGCGCTCGCCACCCTGCTTCTCGCCGCTACCGGCAGCATGTCGCAGGCCTCGGCCGCGACCACCTACTGGACGTTCAAGAGCAGGTACAACGGCCACTGCCTCACGGGCTCGGCGAGCACCACGGCCGTCTGGACGGCCCCCTGCACCGGTGGCCCGTCCCAACAGTGGTACTGGTACGGCACCAGGGAGGTCTACGGGGGCGAGAGCTACCGCATGCTGCGGAACCGGCACTCCGGCGACTGCCTGATGACCGACTTCGAGTCGGGCGGTGGCCGCAACGCCGTCTGGCAGAGCAGCTGCGCCAACCAGACGAACACCCGGGAGTGGACCAACGACACCCCGGAGCTGCTCAGCCCCCCGTACGTCAACAACAGCCTGCGCGTGTCCCCCGCGAGCAACGCCGTCTACACGAACGACCCGCTGTTCAGCCACACCAACGACATCCCCTACCTCACCCACACCTGGAGCCGCTCGCACACCTGATCCTGACCCGGCCGGCGGGCGGCTCCCCTCAGCCGCGCTCCAGCCAGCCGTCGTGCGCCTCGGCGAGCGCCGCGAGCGCCGGTACGTCCCAGTCGGGGACGGGGTCCTCGAGGACCACCAGCCACTGGGCGTCCTCCGCGTCGTCCTCGCCCGCCAGGGCCTCGCGGACCGGGCGGGGCTCCTCGGGCAGCCCCAGGCGTTCGGCCAGCTCGGCGGCCACCTCCTCGGCGGCGTCCCGGCCCGGCAGCACCAGCACATGTCGCATCGGGCCATTGTGCCCGGCCCGCGAACCACTGTCGGACCCGCGTGGGATGCTGGGGCGCATGGCAGCCAGATCCACCAAGGCCGACGACCCCCTCGCCCCGGTCACCCTCGCGGTGGGGCAGGAGGAGCTGCTGCTGGACCGCGCCGTCCAGGAGGTGGTGGCCGCCGCGCGCGCCGCCGACCCGGACACCGACGTGCGCGACCTGGCGCCCGGCGAGCTCCAGCCCGGCACCCTGGCCGAGCTCACCAGCCCCTCGCTGTTCGCCGAGCGCAAGGTGGTCGTGGTCCGCCAGGCCCAGGACCTCGGGGCCGACACGGTCAAGGACGTCAGGGCCTACCTCGGCGCCCCGGCCGAGGAGATCACCCTCGTCCTGCTGCACGCCGGCGGCGCCAAGGGCAAGGGCCTGTTGGACGCCGCCCGCAAGGCCGGGGCGCGCGAGGTCGCCTGCGCCAAGATGACCAAGCCGGCCGACCGGCTGGCGTTCGTGCGCGGCGAGTTCCGCGCCGCGGGGCGCAGCGCCACGCCGGGCGCCTGCCAGGCCCTGGTGGACGCCATCGGCAGCGACCTGCGCGAGCTGGCCTCCGCCTGCGCCCAGCTGGCCGCCGACATCGAGGGCGCCGTCGACGAGGAGGTCGTCGGCCGCTACTACACGGGCCGCGCCGAGGCATCCAGCTTCACCGTCGCCGACCGCGCTGTCGAGGGCCGCACCGCCGAGGCCCTGGAGGCGCTGCGCTGGGCGTTGGCCACCGGCGTGGCGCCGGTGCTCGTGACCAGCGCCCTGGCCCAGGGCGTCCGGTCGATCGGCAGGCTGGCGTCCGCGCCGAGCGGGATGCGCCAGGGCGACCTGGCGCGCGAGCTCGGCATGCCGCCGTGGAAGATCGACCGGGTCCGGCAGCAGATGCGCGGCTGGTCGGCGGAGGGCGTCGCCGTGGCGCTGCGCGCCGTCGCCGAAGCGGACGCGGCGGTCAAGGGCGGCGGCTACGACCCCGAGTACGCGCTGGAGAAGGCCGTGGTCACCATCGCCGGCGCCGCCCGCTCCCGATAGCGGCAAGCGCCAGGGCCCCGGCCCGCCCGGGGAAGGGACGGACTCGGGGCCCTGGTGATGTGCTCGAAGAGGCACCGCACCCGCGTGGCGAACGTCTGGGATCAGCGCGGTGCCTGGTGCGCGCCCGCCGGCCGGAGCGGAGAGAGGGGCCGCTCGACGTGACCGGTGGCGGTGAGCCGGAGGATCAGCCCTGGAGCGCGTTGACCTGGGAGGCCAGCGCGGACTTCTTGTTGGCCGCGTTGTTGCGGTGCAGCACACCCTTGCTGACGGCCTTGTCGAGCTTGCGCGCGGCGACCCGGCGGGCGGCCTCGGCCTGCTCGTAGTCACCCGCGGCCACGGCCTCGCGGGCCTTGCGGATGGCGGTCTTCACCTCGGACTTGACGGCCTGGTTGCGCAGCCGGGCCTTCTCGTTGGTCTTGATCCGCTTGATCTGGGACTTGATGTTCGCCACGAATGTGAGCCTTTGCAGGTTCGATGCTGATGTCGGTGCTGGTGCCGATCGGGCCCGGGGACCCCGCGCACCACCGGCCCAGGGTACCAGCGGCCACTGGCGGCCTCCCAATCCGTAGCAGCCGCTCCAGCGTGGGACCATGGGGACGACCCAACGAACCGCCGCCATGACCCGACAGGACCCCGCGTGCCCGCGATCTCTTCGAACGCGCCGGAGCCCAGCCGCACCGACCCGGCTCTCATCCGCAACTTCTGCATCATCGCGCATATCGACCACGGCAAGTCGACGCTCGCCGACCGGATGCTCCAGCTGACCGGGGTGGTCGAGCAGCGGCAGATGCGCGCCCAGTACCTGGACCGCATGGACATCGAGCGCGAGCGCGGCATCACCATCAAGTCCCAGGCGGTCCGCATGCCCTGGGAGCTGGACGGCACGGCCCACGTGCTCAACATGATCGACACCCCGGGCCACGTCGACTTCACCTACGAGGTCTCCCGCTCCCTCGCCGCCTGCGAGGGCTGCGTCCTGCTGGTCGACGCCGCCCAGGGCATCGAGGCGCAGACCCTGGCCAACCTCTACCTGGCCATGGAGAACGACCTCACCATCGTCCCGGTGCTCAACAAGATCGACCTGCCGGCCGCCCAGCCGGAGAAGTTCGCCGCCGAGCTCGCGCACCTCATCGGCTGCGACCCGGGCGACGTGCTGCGCGTCTCCGCCAAGACCGGCGAGGGCGTCGAGGCGCTGCTCGACGAGGTGGTCCGCCAGGTCCCGGCGCCCGTCGGCGTCGCCGACGCCCCCGCCCGCGCGATGATCTTCGACTCCGTGTACGACGCCTACCGCGGCGTCGTCACCTATGTGAAGGTCGTCGACGGCCAGCTCGGCAGGCGCGAGCGGATCCAGATGATGTCCACCGGCGCCACCCACGAGCTGCTGGAGATCGGCGTCAACTCGCCCGAGATGACCCCGGCCGACGGCCTCGCGGTCGGCGAGGTCGGCTACCTGATCACCGGCGTGAAGGACGTGCGCCAGTCCAAGGTCGGCGACACCGTCACCCAGCAGCGCAACGGCGCCACCGAGCCGCTCGGCGGCTACAAGGACCCCAAGCCCATGGTGTTCTCCGGGCTCTACCCGATCGACGGCTCCGAGTACCCGGCCCTGCGCGACGCCCTGGAGAAGCTCCAGCTCAATGACGCGGCGCTGGTCTACGAGCCCGAGACCTCGGCCGCCCTCGGCTTCGGCTTCCGCGTCGGCTTCCTCGGCCTACTGCACCTGGAGGTGATCAGGGAGCGCCTGGAGCGCGAGTTCGGCCTCGACCTGATCGCCACGGCGCCCAACGTCGTCTACCAGGTGACCATGGAGGACCGCGCCGAGCACACCGTCACCAACCCGAGCGAGTTCCCCACCGGCAAGATCGCCGAGGTCCGCGAGCCGGTGGTGCGCGCCACGCTGATCGCGCCGAGCGAGTTCATCGGCGCCATCATGGAGCTCTGCCAGACCAGGCGCGGCTCGATGCAGGGCATGGACTACCTCTCCGAGGACCGCGTCGAGCTGCGCTACACGCTGCCGCTCGCCGAGATCGTCTTCGACTTCTTCGACGCCCTGAAGTCCAAGACCCGCGGCTACGCCTCCCTCGACTACGAGCCCATCGGCGAGGAGGCCGCCGCCCTCGTCAAGGTCGACATCCTGCTGCACGGCGACAAGGTCGACGCGTTCTCCGCGATCGTGCACAAGGACAAGGCGTACGCGTACGGCGTGAAGATGGCGGCCAAGCTGCGCGAGCTCATTCCGCGGCAGCAGTTCGAGGTGCCGATCCAGGCCGCCATCGGCTCCCGCGTCATCGCCCGTGAGACGGTGCGCGCCATCCGCAAGGACGTGCTCTCCAAGTGCTACGGCGGCGATATCTCGCGGAAGCGGAAGCTGCTGGAGAAGCAGAAGGAAGGCAAGAAGCGGATGAAGATGGTGGGCCGCGTCGAGGTGCCGCAGGAAGCGTTCATCGCCGCCCTTTCCTCCGATTCCGAGGGCGCCGAGGGAAAGAACAAGAAATAGTCCCCTTACGCCCGGGCGTGCGGGCCCTTAGTCTGATCGCCACCCCGTAGTTACTGGTGGGTCACCCCGTTGCAGCGTGGCACCCGGAGGAAGTCTGTGACCGAGAAAGAGCTCCCGATCGACACCCGCCCGCCGTCCGTGGCCCACATCTTCCAGGAGCGCGTCGAGGCCACACCGGACCGGGAGGCGCTCCGCTATCCGGTGCCCACCGCCGGCGGTCCCGACGACTGGCACTCCTACACGTGGGCCGAGGCCGGCCGCCGGGTGCACGCCATCGCCGCCGGCCTCATGTCCCTCGGGGTGCGCCCGGAGGAGCGGGTCGCCATAGCCTCCGGAACCCGGGTCGACTGGATCCTCGCCGACTTCGGCATCATGTGCGCCGGCGCCGCGACCACCACCGTCTACCCGCAGACCAACGCCGACGAGACGGCCTACATCCTCGCCGACTCGGGCAGCCGGGTCCTGATCGCCGAGGACGCTGCGCAGCTGGCCAAGGCCAGGGAGCGCAGGTCCCTGCTGCCCGAGCTCGCCCACGTGGTGGTCATCGAGGCCGCGGACGCGGTGCCGGCTGAGGGCGACCCGGACGGCTGGGTGCTCTCCCTCGCCGATCTCGCCGAGCGCGGCGCGGCGCACCTGGAGAAGCACCCCAACTGCGTCAAGGACGCCATCGCCGGCCAGCGCCGCGACCACCTGGCCACGCTGATCTACACCTCGGGCACCACGGGCCGCCCCAAGGGCGTGCGGCTCGCCCAGGACACCTGGTCCTACATGGGGTACACCATCGAGGCCATCGACATGCTGCACCCCGAGGACGTGCAGTACCTGTGGCTGCCGCTGTCCCATGTCTTCGGGAAGGTGCTGCTCGCCGCGCACGTCAGGATCGGTCACGTGATGGTCGTCGACGGCCGGGTCGACAAGATCGTCGAGAACCTGCCGGTGGTGCGGCCCACCATCGTGTGCGGCGTCCCCCGGATCTACGAGCGCGTCCACAACGGCGCGGCCATGCGGGCCAAGGCCGGCGGCGGGCTCCGCTTCCGCATCTTCACGTGGGCGGCCGCCGTGGCCAAGGAGTACGGCCGCGTCTCCCAGGAGAACCAGCGCCGCACCGGCCGCGCCTCCGTCCCCGCCGGCCTCCGCGCCAGGCACGCGCTGGCCGACCGGCTGGTCTACACGAAGCTGCGGGACCTCTTCGGCGGCCGGATCCGGGCCCTGGTCTCCGGCTCGGCGGCGCTCCCGCCCGACATCGGCTACTTCTTCGAGGGAGCCGGGCTCCCCATCCTCGAGGGCTACGGCCTCACCGAGTCGGCCGCCGCCAGCTTCCTCAACCCGGGTCTCGCCAACCGCACCGGCACGGTCGGCAAGGCCTTCCCCGGCCTCGAGGTCCGGATCGGAGAGGACAAGGAGGTCCTGCTGCGCGGCCCCGGCATCATGCAGGGCTACCACGGCCTCCCCGAGCAGACGGCCGAGGTCCTCGACGCCGACGGCTGGTTCCACACCGGCGACATAGGCGAGCTATCGGACGACGGCTACCTGCGGATCACCGACCGCAAGAAGGACCTGTTCAAGACGTCGCTCGGCAAGTACGTGGCGCCCACGGAGATCGAGGGCCGGTTCAAGGCGGTCTGCCCCTACGTCTCCACCATGCTGGTGGTGGGCCCGGGCCGGAAGTTCTGCTCGGCGCTGATCGCCCTCGACGAGGCGGCGATCATGGGCTGGGCCAAGGAGAACGGCGTGCCAGGCGGCTACGCGGAGGTCGTGGCCGACGAGCGGACGATCGCCCTGGTGGACGGCTACGTGCAGGAGCTGAACTCCGGCCTCCAGGGGTGGCAGACGGTCAAGAAGTTCCGGTTGCTGCCGAGGGAACTGGACGTCGAGCACGGCGACCTGACGCCGAGCCTGAAGCTGAAGCGGCCGGTGGTCGAGGGCGAGTTCGCGGGGTTGATCGACTCCATGTACGCCTAGCCCCTGGCGGGGCGAACGCCCCAAAGGGGCGGGTGCCCCCCATCCACCCGCCCTTCTGCGGCGCGCTACGCGCGTGGCCGGGCCCCGGTGGCGGTTATGTGCGCTTCCTCCCGGGGGTGGTCGGACCGCCAGCCGGCGGCGGTGGCGAGTGTGACGGTGGGCTGGAGCATGGCCGGGGCGAAGGGCACGGGGGCCTCGCCTCGGGCCAGCCTCGCCGGATAGTCCGGGTTGGCCAGCGCCGGGCGGCCGAGGGAGAGCAGGTCGGCGTGGCCGTCCCGCAGCACGCGGGCGGCGAGCTCGGGATCGCCGAGGCCGCCGTTGGCGATGACGGGCACGCCGGCGACGCGGCGGGCCAGGGAGGTGAGCGTCTCGCCGGTCTCCAGGGTGGCGGCCTCGCCCCAGCCCCGGCCCTCGCCGGCGACATGGACGTAGGAGACGCCGGCGTCGGCGACCGCGGCGAAGATCGTGGTGGCCTCTCGGGCGCCAGCCCACCGGTGGTCGTGGTCGTTGACCTTGCCCTGGGACAGCCGCACGCCGACCCAGAACGCCGGATCCGCGATCTCCTGCCGGATCGCGCGGATCACCCGGACGGTCAGCCGGATCCGGCCGGTGGCGCCGCCGCCGTACTCGTCGGCGCGGGTGTTGGTGTATCCGGTCAGGAACTGGTCCAGGAGATAGCCGTTGGCCGCGTGCACCTCGACGCCGGAGAAGCCCGCCTCGCGGGCGGCACGGGCCGAGTCGACGAACCCGCCGACCACGGTGTCGAGGTCGTCCACGGTCATGACGTGCGGCACCGGCCAGGGCCCTGAGCCGCCGTACGCCTCCATCATCCGGCCCCGGGGCCGGACCGCGGACGGGCCGGCGGTACGGGCGGTGTACCGGTTGCCCTGGGAGAGGGCGCCGGCATGCATGAGCTGCATCACGGGCCGGGCCCCCGCGGCGCGCACGGCGTCGGCGACGCGCCGCCAGCCGTCAACGTGCGGGGGCTCCACGATGCCGGGCTGGTTCAGGTAGCCCTGGCTGAAGCGAGTGTCGGTGTAGACGCCTTCGGTTATGACCAGACCGAAGCCGCCCCGGGCGAAGGCGGCGTAGTAGTCGGCCATCTCCGAGGTCGGTGTGCCCTTGGGGGTGGCGGAGACGCGGGTCATGGGGGCCACGGCAAGCCGGTTGCGCAGGGCCACGTCGGGCAGGTCGAGGTGGCTCAGGGCCGGGTGGTCGGTCATGGCGTTCCTTGGGAGTGTCGGCGGATCGAGGGGTGTGCGGTGGGGAACGGATCAGTCGTGGATCGTCACTGCCAGCGGGCTCGGGGCGGCGGCGTTGACGGGCGCCAGGTCCTGTGGACAGGCCGAGAGCACGACCAGGCAGTCGGCCGCCGCCTCGAACGTGACGGAGTCCCCCGGCTCGGTGGCCGCGGCCCGCCACAGCAACTCGCCGTTGGGCGTCGGCCGCACGTCCATGAAGACGTTCACCGGCTGCGGCACCGCCGCGACGTCGCGGCGGATCCCGTGCCGGGCGAGGGCGGAGACGAAGTTCTCCGCACAGGAGGCGTGCCCGGGGGCGCCCAGCGCGCGGTACCTGGCCGGGTCGCACGCGGCCACGAGCATGTCGTGCCGCCCGGGCGAGGCGTCCTCGACCAGCGTCAGGATGGGGCGGCGCCGGTTGGTGACGAAGTGGTCGCCCACGGTCGGGAACAGGCGCCGGGTCGCCGTCCGGGTGTGCGAGGCGCTCAGGTGCTCGCCGGGGTCGTCGGTGGACAGGGCGAACAGGTCGCCGACCTGGCCGCCCGCCACGTCGCTGATCCGGATGCGCTGGCCGGCGGTGAGCACGAACGTCTCCGCGCCGCGCGCGGCCACGAGCCGGTGGCCGATGTCGGACTTCGAGGTCATGGGGCAACCCCAGCAGCACGACGGCATCGGAGGCGAGGGGCGAACATCCACGGAAGGCGCGGCGGTGGTGTGCGGTTCTCCACCCGCGAGGCGCAGCGCCAGGGCGGTCGCCGCCTCGTCGCGGGAGGACGATCCGTCGGGACTCGCGTCGGCACCGTGAGGCTTGGCGGGCATGCCGGCGTGCGGATGCGTGCCCAGGCGTCGTTCCGCAGTGGTGGAATGTCCACCGTGCTCACCATCAGTGGCCTCGTCGCGCTCCCGCGCCTGGGGCTCTCGGTCCTCGTGCCGGGACCGCCCGGCGCCCTCGACGCCGCCATCTCCTGGCTCCACAACACCGAGCTGCCCGATCCCTCCGGCTACATCGGCCGCGCCGAACTCGTGCTGACCAACGGGCTGTGGCAGGCCGGGACGACCGCGCGGGCGTTCGTCGGCCGCTGCCGGGCCGCCGGGGCGGCCGGCGTCGTCTTCGGGCTGCGCGACGCCACCCCCGCGACTCCGCCGGAGCTGGTCGAGGCCTGCCGGGAGGCGGAGCTGCCCCTACTCCAGCTCCCGACCGAGGTGCCGTTCACCGCCGTCACCCACGCGGCGGCCGACATTCTCGCCGCCGAGCGACAGAGCCCCCTGGCCGCCTCACTTCGCCGCGGCACCGCGTTCACCGACGCCCTCTCCTCGGGAGCCGGAGCCGACGGCGTGCTCCGCATCCTGCGGCGCGAGCACGAGCTGCCGCTCGCCGTCGTCGACCGCACCGGAAGTGTGCTGGCCCAGCGCGGGGCCCGGCTCGCGCCCGAAGCGCGCGTCACCGCCGCCACCGCGCTCGCCCGCACCCCGCCGCCGCTGGAGCTCACCCTCGTCCCCGGCGTCACCGCCACCCTGCTGCCCATCGGCACGTTCGGCCGCCCCGACGCCGCGCTGTTGTGCCTGCGGGCCGCCATCGCGTTGACCGAGGAACAGCAGCAGGCCCTCAGCCAGGCCGCGCACTTCCTCAGCATGGAGATCGCCCGGCGTCAGGCGGTGCGCGCCAGCGAGGAGCGGTTCGCCGGCGAGCTGGTCGACATGATCACCTCGGGCGTGGGGTCGCGCGTCGACGTGGCCCGCCGGCTGGGGACGTTCGGCATCGACCCCGCCCAGCCGCTCGCCGTGCTGGCCGCCGCCACCGCTCCCGGTGGCGTCGCCACGGCCGACCTGGCCACCGCCCTGCGCGGCCTGCTCGCCGACCACGGGGTGGCCGCCATGGTGGCCACCGGTAGTGCCGACGTGGTGATCGTGGCCGCCTGGCGAGAGCCGTCCGAGGCGCTCGCACCGTGGTGCCGCCGCCAGGCCGCCGCCCTCGGCCGGCGGTTCACCGACGCTCGGGCCGTCATCGGTGTGGGTGGCCCGGCCGCTGGCCCCGACCGGTTGCGTACCGCGCTGTTGGAGGCGCGCCGGGCCTGCCAGGTGCTGGTCAGGACCGGCGGCGGCCTCGCCGTGGCCCGCCTGGGTGACCTGCCCACCTACCACGTGCTGCTGAGCCGGGCGGACCCTCAGGTGCTGCGGCAGCTCGTCGCCGCCGTCCTGACCCCGATCCGCGACCACGACGCCGCGCACGGCGGGCAACTTGAGGCGACCCTACGCGTTTTCCTCGCGCACCAGGCCAGCCCTTCGGGCGCCGCGAAGACGCTTCACCTGCACGTCAACTCGCTCTACAAGCGGCTGGACCGCATCAGCGAGCTGACCGGCCGCGACACCGCCACCCTCGACGGCCGCCTCGACCTCTTCCTCGCCCTGGAGGCAGACGCCCTGTCCAGCCCGTGACAGGCAGGCCGGCGGCCGCTCCCCGGCGCCCTACTCGCGGCCGCGCGCACCGCCCTCGTGCGCGCGGAGCGGGGGCGGGTTGGAGGGAATCCCCGGTCAGGCCGTCAGGTCGCGGGTGACCGCGTCGGCCAGCAGCCGGCCGCGCCGCGTCAGCGCCGCCCGGCCCGCCGCGAACGCCGGCTCCGTGAGCAGCCCGTCCGCCACCGCACGCCGCGCCGCGGCCAGGCCCTCGGCCGTGAGCAGGGAGAGCGGGCAGCCGTCCACGAGACGCAGTTCGAGCAGGATCCGCTCCACCCGCCGGTCCTCCGCCGTCAGCACCTCCCGCCCGGCGCCCGGCGACCTCCCGTCCGCCAGCGCCGCCGCGTACGCGCCGGGGTGCTTCACGTTCCACCACCGCACGCCCCCCACGTGGCTGTGCGCCCCC
>NZ_SMKC01000165.1 GCF_004348315.1 Streptomyces sp. 8K308
CCCGATCAGTGGTCAGGAGGTGACCCTACCCAGCACCGGCCCGACGGTCAGCCCTTTTGCGCCACGGTCCCCTCCGCGATGCCGCCGGCCGCCGACTCAGCCGCGGCCGCCTCGCGGGCCAGCAGCCTGCGGCGCCGCCACAGCACCAGCGGCAACGCGGTCGCCAGGCCGATCGCGCCCGGGCCGACGAGGCCGGCGGCGCTCTGCACCGAGTCGAAGGAGGACGGCACCGGAAGGGTGGCCCACCGGTTCAGCGGCCAGGCGATCACGATCGCGCGACCCACCACGTCGTCCTCGGAGACGGTGCCCCGGCCCTCCAGGTTCTGGTGGTAGCGGGAGTCGAGCGAGTCCTGCCGGTGGTCGCCCATCACCCACAGCCGACCCTCCGGCACCGTGATCGGCCCGAAGGGGCGGTCGCCACACGGGGTGTTGCCAGGGAACAGGTAGGAACTCTCGTCCAACGGCTCGCCGTTGACCATGACCTGGCCGCCCTCCTGACACTCCACGGTGTCGCCGCCGACCGCGATGACCCGCTTGATCAGGTCCTGGTCCTCGGAGGACGGCATCAGCCCGATCCAGCTCAGCACGTCCTGAACGGCCGCGCCGAAGCCGCCGTTCGACGGGTTGTCACCGAGCCAGCCGTCCGGATCGTGGAAGACGATCACCTCGCCGCGCTCCGGCTCGGCCCCGAACCACGGGGTGAGCTTGTCCACCAGCACCCGGTCGCCGCGCTGCAACGTGTTCTGCATCGAGTTGGACGGGATCGAGAAGGCCTGCACCAGGAAGGTCTTGATCAGCAGCGCGAGCACGATGGCGATGCCGATCAGGATCGGCAGCTCCTTCCAGAACGACCGCTGCTTGGCGCCCCGGCCCGGGCTCGCCTCCGCGTCGCCGCCCTCACCCTCCCCGGCTCCTTCGCCAGGGTCGTTCACAGGCGCATCCGGGCCACCCGCGCCATCCTCGCCCGAGTCGCCGCCGGATCCGTCCTTCGGAGGCGGGGGCGCTGAGCCGGATGCCTCGCCGCCCGGGGCCGCCGGACGCTCCTCCGGGTCCTCCGCGCCGGACCGCGCACCCACCGCAATTTCCCCCACTTCCGCTCCTCACACTCCGCTCCGGTCCGTGCGGCTTCCGCAACAGACCCACCACTCCCATAACGAGCGGAAGTTCCGCAGGGCTCGGGAGTCGCACGATTTCACCGTCATTCTCCCCCTCGCCCGCCGACCGGAGCAGCCGGGCCGCCGCCGCGTCGGGGTCCGCGGTCCCGGACTCGCCGGGGTCGGGCACCGCGGAGAAGGCCTCGGTGCCGCCGAGACTGTCCCAGTGTGAGAAGGGCCAGGCGATCACGATGGCACGCCCGACCACCAGGTCGACCGGCACCGTGCCGCCCTCCTCCTCCAGGTGGTAGCGCGAGTCCGCCGAGTTGGAGCGGTGGTCGCCCATCACGAACAGCCGCCCCTCGGGGACCGTCACGTCGAACTCGATCTGCGAGGGCTCGTTGCCCGGGTGCAGGTAGGGCTCGTCGAGCGGCGTGCCGTTGACGGTGACCCGCCCCTGCGCGTCGCAGCAGGCCACGGTGTCGCCGCCGACCGCGATGACCCGCTTGATCAGGTCCTGGTCGTCGTCGGACGGCAGCAGGCCGATCCAGGTCAGGAAGTCCGTGGCCTGCCGGATGCCGATCGGCCCCTCGGAACCCGAGTCCTGCTCGCCCTCGAGCCAGCCACCGGGATCGCGGAACACCACCACGTCGCCGCGCTCCGGCTCCCAGCCGAACCAGGGCGTCAGCTTGTCCACCAACACCCGGTCGTTGATCCTGATCGTCTGCTCCATCGAGCCGGACGGGATGACGAACGCCTGCACGAGGAACGTCTTGAGCACCAGCGCGATCAGCAGCGCGGTCACGATGAGGATGGGGATCTCCCGCGTGGTGCGCAGCCGACGTCGCCGCTTGATGCGCCTGGCCGCGCGCCGCCGGTCGGCCCGGCCCTCGCCAGGACCGCGCAGGGTGCGCGGCGCCCCCTCGCGCGCCCCGTCGGCCGGCTCGCGCGCCGTCTCCGCGGGCTCGGGGGGCGGCCCCGGCGCCCCGTCCCCAGGCGTCACGCCCCACACCTGCCCGGTGCTCCCGCCGGGCAACGGCGTGGACGCCCTGGGCGGGAAGCCGCGCGTCTCGGGGAGCTCGGCCGTGGTGTCCGGCGCCCCACCGCCCGGTGCGCTCCTGGGCGGAAAGCCCCGGGTCTCCGGGAACTCGGGCGGCTCGCCCGACTTCCCGCCCCGCGCGGCGGACGCGCCCGGCGCCCACGTCTCCCCCGCCCTTCGCTGGCCGCCGGCCCTGCGCCGCCCCGGCCTGCCGCGCCCGCGGTCACCCATGGTCCGACCGCAGGGAGCTCCAGCGGCCTATGGGCCAGCCGATCCAGTCCACCCGGCCGATCACTCTGTCCTCGGAGACGGTCCCGCCTCCCGGGGAGCCCAGATACTCCCGGGAGTCCGCCGAGTCAGAACGGTGGTCACCCATCACCCACAACCGTCCCTCCGGCACTTGGATATCAAACCTGACATTCGAAGGCTTGTCCCCCGGATACAGATAGGGCTCGTCCAGGGGTTCGCCGTTGACGGTGATGCGCCCCTCGGCGTCGCAGCAGGTCACCCGGTCCCCGCCGATGCCGATGACCCGCTTCACGTAGTCGGTCTCGGACGAGGTGCCGAGCCCGATCGCGGCGACCACACCGCGCACCAGACCGACCAGCGGCCCGTCGTCCGCCGCCTCGGCGTCGAAGGAACCGGTCCCGTCGAAGACGATGACGTCACCGCGCCGCACCTCGCCGCCGAACTGGTAGGCCAGCTTGTTCACCAACACCCGGTCGCCGACCTGGAGCGTGCCCTCCATGGAACCGCTCGGGATCACGAAGGGCTGCACCACATAAGCGCTGGTCAACGACGTGATCAGCACCGTGCTCAGCGCCACGACCACCCAGAAACGCACCGAGCGCGACCACCGCCGCCAGACCCCTGTCGGGGTCGGCGCGGGGTCGCGCTCCGGGAGTCGTGCGTCGGAATCGGTCACGCCTGATGGTAACCGGCCGCTCGCGCGCGTCAGTTCTCGCGCTTCTCCTTGATCTTGGCGGCCTTGCCACGCAGGTTGCGCAGGTAGTACAGCTTGGCGCGCCGGACGGCACCGCGGGTCACGACGTCGATCTTCTCCACGACCGGGGTGTGCACCGGGAAGGTGCGCTCCACGCCGACGCCGAAGCTGACCTTGCGGACCGTGAAGGTCTCGCGCACGCCGGAGCCCTGGCGGCGGATGACCACGCCCTTGAACTGCTGCACGCGGGAGCGGTTGCCCTCGATGACCCGGACGTGCACGTTGATCGTGTCGCCGGGGCGGAAGGCGGGGATGTCGTCGCGCAGGGACGCGGAGTCGACGCTGTCGAGGAGGTTCATGACCTGCTGCTCTCCGTCGCTGATGCCACAGGCCATCAGCGGAACGTTGTGTGGATGGTGACGATCGTGGTGCGGCTCACGCCCCCCGGCGGGCGGCTTTCCCCCTGTGGCAGGGTCGCGCGCCGGATGTGAACGGAGCCAGCCGCCTATTCTTCCACGCCGCCCGACGGGCGCCAAAATCGACCGTCGGCGTCCTGGCGCCAGCCGAGCCCCGACAGGGTCTCGCGGTCGTGCTTGTCGAACGCCTCAGGCTCGCAACCCTCGATGAGCTCCGGCCTGTTGAGCGAGGTGCGGCGCAGCGCCTCGTCCCTGCGCCAGCGGGCGATCCGGCCGTGGTGGCCGCTGACCAGCACCTCGGGGACACCGTGCCCGCGCCACTCCGGCGGCTTGGTGTACACCGGCCCCTCGAGCAGCGACGCCATCGCGCCAGGCGCGAACGAGTCGTCCCGGTGCGACTCCGCGTTGCCCAGCACCCCGGGCAGCAGCCGGGCGATGGCCTCGACCATCACCAGCACCGGCGCCTCGCCGCCGGCCAGCACGTAGTCGCCGATCGAGACCTCGCGAACGTCGAGCCGCGCGCCGTACTCCTCGATCACGCGCCGGTCGATGCCCTCGTACCGCGCGGGCGTGAACACCAGCCAGGGCACGGCCGACAGCTCGACGGCCAGCTCCTGGGTGAAGGGCCGGCCGCTCGGCGTGGGCACCACCACCACGGGGTCGGCGGCAGGTCGCTCGCCGGCCAGCAGCGCGTCCAGCGCCTCGCCCCACGGCTCCGGCTTCATCACCATGCCGGGGCCGCCGCCGTAGGGGGTGTCGTCCACCGTGTGGTGCCGGTCGTGCGTCCACTCCCGCAGGTCGTGCAGGCGCACGTCGAGCAGGCCGCGCGCCCTGGCCTTGCCGAGCAGCGACACGTTCAGCGGCTCGAGGTACTCGGGGAAGATCGTGACGACGTCGATCCGCAACGGTCAGCCCTCGTCGAGCAGGCCGGGCGGCGGGGCGATCACGACGCGCCGCCGCTCCAGGTCGATGTCGGGCACGAACTCCGCCACGAACGGGACGAAGCTCTCGCCGCCGTCCGCCCTGGCCACCACCAACAGGTCCTGGGCCGGCAGGTGGGCGATCTCGCCGATGGTGCCGACCTCCGCGCCGTCCTCCGTGACCACCGTGAGGCCGACCAGCTGGTGGTCGTAGAACTCCTCGGGGTCGTCCGGAGTCTCGTCGGGGTCGACCTCGACGAGCAGCAGCGTGTTCCGCAGCGCCTCGGCCGCGGTGCGGTCGCCGACGCCGGCGAAGCGCAGCAGCAGCCGGCCGCTGTGCACGCGACCGCTCTCGATGGTCAGCGGCCCGGCGTCCGGTGGGTCGGTGGCCAGCACGCTGCCGGGCGCCAGCCGGACCTCGGGCTCGTCCGTGCGCACCTCGACGGACACCTCGCCCCTGATGCCGTGGGCGCGGCCGATGCGCGCGACGACCAGTTCCACTGTGCTTCCGTTCTCGCGATCTTGACGTCAGGGACGGGCGGTGGCGGCCCCGGCACACGGAGGGCCGGGAGCGGCTGTCGCCACGCCCGGCCCTTCGTGCGCTGCCATACGCGCCCTCAGCGGACCTCGTCCGCGTCGACCAGGTCGACGCGGATCCCCTTCCCGCCGAGCGCGCCCACGACCGTGCGCAGCGAGCGCGCCGTGCGGCCGTTGCGGCCGATCACCTTGCCGAGGTCGTCGGGGTGGACCCGGACTTCGAGCACGCGCCCGCGGCGCAGGGTGCGCGAGGCGACCTGGACCTCATCGGGATGGTCGACGATGCCCTTGACCAGGTGCTCCAGGGCCTCTTCGAGCATTCTCAGCCCTCGGTCGACTCGGCCGGGGCCGCGGCCTCGGCGTCGGCCTTCTTGTCGGCCTTCTTCGCCTTCGGGGTGATGGCCTCACCCTTGGACGAGTCGCCGCCCGAGGCCTTCGCGGCGGCCTCGAAGAGGGCGCGCTTGTCCGGCTTGGGCTCGGCGACCTGCATGGGCGGCGGCGCCGGCAGACCCTTGAACTTCTGCCAGTCGCCGGTGACCTTGAGGATGGCCAGCACCGGCTCGGTCGGCTGGGCGCCGACACCGAGCCAGTACTGCACGCGCTCCGAGTCGACCTCGATGCGCGAGGGGTTCTGCACCGGGTGGTACAGGCCCAGCTCCTCGATGGCGCGGCCGTCCCGGCGGGTCCGGGAGTCCGCGACGATGATGCGGTAGTGCGGCGAACGGATCTTGCCCAGTCGCTTCAGCTTGATCTTGACTGCCACGGGTGTGGTGTCTCCTGCGTGTGTGACGAGTGAGCCGCGCCGGGCACCGCGTGGGGTTGCGACGCCGGGGGCCCGGTGGACGCGTCAGCCGGAGGAGAGAGGGATCCTATGCGACTGCCGAGTTCAGCCGACCATTCTGCCATAGGCCGTCAGTGGGACGCGGCCACGGCCAGTGCCTCCGCGATCTGGAACGGCTTCTTGCACGCTCCGCAGACGATCGGCGCCTGCGCCAGAACGGACGGGACCACCCGCACGTTCCGCCCGCACTCGCACACGGCCTTGACTCGGACGCCCCCGCCCGACGAGCCGTGACGCGCGGCGGGGCCGCGGAAGCTTCGCTTGGTGTCGGTCGCGGTCGCCACGACGTGCGCCTTGAGCGCCCGCTGGAGGCGCTCGGCGGTGGGCCGGTAGCGGCGCCTGGTCTCGGGCGTCATGGTGACCAACGAGAACCCGCTGCTGGGATGCGGGTCCTCCCCGTGGTCGAGCCCGAGCTCCTCGGCGATCGCGAGAAAACGGCGGTTGTGGTAACGGCCGGCGCGGGAGGTGTCCCTGACCCCTCGGGCGGCGGCGATGCCGTGCACGGCTTCGTGCAGCAGCCTTTCGAAGGAGAGCTCGGAGCCACAGGCGGACGAGGACTCTCCGATCAGCGATTCGGGCGCGGCCAGGTCCGGCAGCTCCGGGTGGTGCCGTTGAATGTCGGCCCACGCGTGCGCCAGCTCGGCGGCGAGAACTGGTGGTGTCGTGCTCACGTCGTACCTAACGAGCAACTCCCCCCGTGTGTTCCGATTCCGGGTCAAGTCCCCGAATTTGCACTTACCAGTCAGTTCACCGCCAATGTGGGCGCCTGACGGCGAGCACGAGCCGGTGAACGTGCCGCTTGGACGTGGGCCGCCCCGGTCCGGTTCCCCGCCTGGCCCCGCCTGTCGGCGTACCGGTCGGAAGGCGGGAACAGTCGACCGCCGGGGTCGGTCCCGACCCCACTCCCCGCCGCGCCCGGGGAGGCTCGCGCCGAGCGGCGCGCCGTGCCGCGCGGAGCGCGAGAACGGGCGGGTGGGTGGGGGAGAACCGCCGTGTGGAGCTTCGAGGCGCCGAGGGAAACCCGCGCGGGGATAAGGAGGACGTACCGCTTCCCTGTCAGATCGCACGAGGGAGCAAGCCATGGCCATCACCACCGAGGACGCCGCGGAGCGGGGCAAGCGCGGACAACCAGGTCGAGCCGACGGCCGGCCGCCCGCGCGGTCCCGCCTCCGGCGGGAACCGCTCGTCGCGGCCGCCTTCCTCGCCCCGGCGGCCGTCGGGTTCGTCGCGTTCTACGCCTGGCCCGCCGCCCGCGGCGCGTACCTCAGCCTCACCGACTACGACCTGCTCTCCGCGCCCGAGTTCACCGGGCTCGACAACTACCGTCGGCTGCTCTCCGACGACGTGTTCTGGAACTCGCTGCGCGTCACCCTCCACTACGTCGTGATCAACATCGGCGTGCAGACGATCGCCGCGCTGCTGCTCGCCGTGCTGATCCACCGCCTCACCAGGTCGACCGTCGTCCGGGGCGTGCTGGTGCTGCCGTACCTCGTCTCCAACGTCGTCGTCGCGCTGCTCTGGTACTGGATGGCCGACTACCACCTCGGCGTCGTCAACGAGCTGTTGGACCTGGTCGGCGTCGACCGCGTCGCGTTCTTCGGGGACCAGGCCTGGGCGATCCCGGCCATCGCCCTGGTGAACGTCTGGCGGCACCTGGGCTACACGGCGCTGCTGATCCTCGCCGGGCTCCAGACCATCCCCCGGGACGTCTACGAGGCGGCGGCCGTCGACGGCGCCGGCGAGCGGCGGGTGTTCCTCAGCGTCACGCTGCCGCTGCTGCGGCCGGTGCTGGCGTTGGTCCTGGTCGTCACCCTGATCGGCTCGTGGCAGGTCTTCGACACGGTGGCCGTCACCACCCAGGGCGGGCCCGTCGACGCCACCCGCGTCGTCCAGTACTACATCTACGACCAGGCGTTCACCCGCTTCGACTTCGGCTACGCGGCCGCCATCTCGGTCGTGCTCTGCCTGATCCTCGCCGGCGTCGCGCTGGCCCAGCTTCGCCTGCTGCGCGCGAACGAGGGGGCCGACGCGTGAGCTGGGGCAGGGCCGTCGCCTGGGGGGTGCTCGCGGTCGTCGTCCTCGTCACCGTCGCCCCGTTCCTGTGGATGCTCAGGACCGCGCTCTCCGACAACCGGAGCCTGTTCACAGAGCCGGGCTCCCCGCTCCCGGTGGACTTCACCTGGGGGCCGCTGGAGCGGGTGCTCGGCACCGCCACCACCGAGGAGGCGCAGGAGGGGGGCGGCTCGGGCGCCTCGATCCGCTTCTGGCTCTACCTGCGCAACTCGCTGCTGGTGTCCGTGACCATCACCCTCGGCCAGGTCCTGTTCAGCGCGATGGCCGCCTACGCCTTCGCGCGGCTGCGCTGGCCGGGCCGGGACCGGGTGTTCCTGGTCTTCCTCAGCGCGCTGCTCGTGCCGCCGGTGTTCACGCTGCTGCCCAACTTCGTGCTGGTGAAGGAGCTGGGGCTGCTCAACACGCACGCCGGCATCGTCGCGCCCTATCTGCTGATGACGCCGTTCGCCGTGTTCTTCCTGCGGCAGTTCTTCCTCGGTGTCAGCCGCGAGATCGAGGAGGCGGCGCTGATCGACGGCGCCGGGCACGCCCGGATCTTCTTCCGGATCATCCTGCCGATGAGCTCGGCCCCGATCGCGACCCTCGCCGTCCTCACCTTCGTCAACGCCTGGAACGAGTACTTCTGGCCGCAGCTCGTCGGCCAGGAGGAGGGGGTGCGGGTGCTCACCGTGGCGCTCGGCGCGTTCATCGCGTCCACGCCGCAGACCGGCCCCGACTGGGCCGGGTTGATGGCGGCGGCCCTGGTCGCCGTCGTGCCGACGCTGCTGCTCCTGCTGGCCTTCGGCCGGCGGATCGTCGACGCGATCCAGTTCACCGGGCTCAAGTGAGGAGGCACACCATGAGGCACCGCGTGAGGCACCGCATGAGGAACCCGAGACGTGCCGCGCTCGCCGGGGCCGCTCTTGGCGCGGTCGCCCTCGCCGCCTGCGGCGCACCAGGTGGCGACGGCGACGGGCGGCGGACCGTCACCTACTGGCTGTGGGACGCGAACCAGCAGCCCGCCTACCAGGAGTGCGCCGACGACTTCGAGGCCGCGAACCCCGGGTACGACATCGTGATCGAGCAGCGCGGCTGGGATCACTACTGGACGGCGCTCGCCCTCGGCTTCGTCGCCGAGTCGGCCCCCGACGTGTTCACCGACCACCTCTCCACGTTCCCGGAGTGGGTGAGCCGCGGGCTGCTGCTGCCGCTCGACGAGTACGTTGAGCGGGACGGCGTGCCCCTGGACCGGTACGAGCCGGGCCTCGCGGAGCTGTGGGTCGGCCAGGACGGCCGGCGGTACGGGCTGCCGAAGGACTGGGACACCGTGGGGATCTTCTACAACCGGGAGATGCTGGCCGAGGCCGGCGTCGACGAGGCGGAGTTGGCCGAGCTCACCTGGAACCCGGACGACGGCGGCACCTTCGAGGACCTGGTAGCCCGGCTGACCGTGGACGCCCACGGGGTGCGGGGCGACGAGCCGGGCTTCGACCGGAACGACGTCGCCGTCCACGGCCTGTGGCTGGAGATGGACGGCGGCTTCAACCACGGCCAGACCCAGTACTCGATCTACGCGGCGGCCAACGGCTGGCAGGCCACCGACGTCAACCCCTGGGGCGAGCGCTTCAACTTCGACGACCCGGCGCTGCTCGAGGCCGTCGACTGGTGGCGCGGCCTGATCGACAAGGGCTACATGCCGCCGCTCGCCGCCCAGGAGGGCGTCCAGTCGAGCGACCAACTCGCCGCGGGCACCGCCGCGATGGCCACCAACGGCAGCTGGATGATCGGCACCTTCCACGGCTACGAGGGCCTCGACGTCGGCATCGCGCCCACCCCAACCGGGCCCACGGGCGAGCGGGCCTCCATGTTCAACGGCCTGGCGGACTCGATCCACGCCGGCACCGACGACCCGGAGGCCGCGTGGCGGTGGGTGAGCTACCTGGCCTCGCCCGCCTGCCAGCGGGTGGTCGCCGAGCACCGCGTCGTCTTCCCGGCCATCACGGAGGCGTGGGAGCTGGCGCGCGAGGCGTTCGCCGCCGACGGGATCGACGTCGAGCCGTTCACCCGGCAGGTGACGGAGGGCACCACCTTCCTCTTCCCCATCACCCAGCACGCGGCCGACGTCGCCGCCATCATGGCCCCGGCCTTCGAGGCGGTGCTCTCCGGCGCCCCGCTGTCCACCCTGGAGAGGGCCAACGAGGAGGTGAACGCGCTGTTCAGGACGGGATGACGGTCAGCTCCGGGTGGGCCGTGCCGCCCTCGATCGCGGTGGACGACAGGTGGGAGACCACGCGGTCGTCCACCGGGTCGTTGGCCGGGTCGTCGTGGACCACCAGGTGCTCGTAGGTGGTGGCCCGCTGCGCCGGCACCCGGCCGGCGGCCCGGATCAGGTGCAGCAGCTCGAGACGGTTGGAGCGGTGCCTGGCGCCGGCCGAGGAGACCACGTTCTCCTCCAGCATCACCGAGCCCAGGTCGTCCGCGCCGTAGTGCAGGGAGAGCTGGCCTGCCTCCTTGCCCGTGGTCAGCCAGGAGCCCTGGATGTGCGCCACGTTGTCGAGGAAGAGCCGGGCGATGGCGATCATCCGCAGGTACTCGAAGATCGTCGCCTGGGTGCGGCCCTTCAGGTGGTTGTTCTGCGGCTGGTAGAGGTAGGGAATGAACGCGCGGAAGCCGCCGGTGCGGTCCTGCGTGTCCCTGATCATCCGCAGGTGCTCGATCCGCTCCGCGTTGGTCTCGCCGGTGCCCATCAGCATCGTCGACGTCGACTCGACGCCGAGCCGGTGCGCGGTCTCCATGATCTCCAGCCAGCGCTCACCCGACTCCTTCAGCGGGGCGATGGCCTGCCGCGGCCTGGCCGGCAGCAGCTCGGCGCCGGCACCGGCGAACGAGTCGAGGCCGGCCGCGTGGATCCTGCTGATCGCCTCCTCGGCCGACACCCCGGAGATCCGCGCCATGTGCTCCACCTCGGACGCGCCGAGCGAGTGGATCACCAGCTGCGGGAACGCCTCCTTGATCGCGCGGAAGTGGCGCTCGTAGTACTCCACGCCGTAGTCCGGGTGGTGGCCGCCCTGGAACATGATCTGGGTGCCGCCGAGCTCGACGGTCTCCGCACAGCGCCGCAGGATGTCGTCGAGGTCGCGGGTCCACACCTTCTCGCTCTTCGGCGGGGCGTAGAAGGCGCAGAACTTGCAGGCCGTCACGCAGGCGTTGGTGTAGTTGATGTTGCGCTCGATGATGTAGGTCGCGATGTGCTCGATCCCCGCGTACCTGCGGCGGCGGGCCGCGTCGGCCGCCGCGCCCAGCGCGTGCAGCGGCGCCGAGCGGTAGAGCTCAAGCGCCTCATCGGGGGTCAGCCGGCCGCCGTCCGCGGCACGGTCGAGCGTGGTCTGCAGCCCAGCGCGCTGGCCCATCGGGCATATCCCTTCGACGGCGGCGAAACGACCGCTCAAGCGTACGTCAGTGGTTCGAGGGGAGCCGGGGGCGGCCTCGGGCCGGTTCAGCCGTCCGTCCGGTCGAGCAGCACGACGCGGGCGGCCTCGTCGGCGCGGCCGATCCGGCGGGCGAACTCGGCGACGCCGGCCAGCTGCCGCTCGCCCAGGCTGAAGTCGAGGGTGGTGAAGTAGCGTTCGAGCGTCTCGGCGTCGAAGTCCTCCCAGCGGGCGGCCTGCTCCGCGACCTTGGCGACCTCGGTCAGCGACAGGTCGCGGGACTCCAGGAAGGCGCGGTGCAGTTCCCGCACGGTCTCCGGCTCGCGCTCCAGGTAGTCGCGGCGCACGCCCCAGATGGCGAAGACGAACGGCAGCCCCGTCCACTCGTGCCACATCCGGCCCAGGTCGTGCACGTTGAGGCCGAGCCGGGGCGCGTCGTGCAGCGAGGCGCGCAGCGCGGCGTCGCCGATGAGCACGGCGGCCTCGGCCTCCTGCATCATCAGGCCGAGGTCGGGCGGGCAGGTGTAGTAGTCCGGCTGGACGCCGTACCGCTCGGCGAGGAGCAGCCGCGCCAGGCGCACGGAGGTGCGGGAGGTGGAGCCGAGCGCGACGCGCGCCCCGTCGAGCTGGTCGAGCGGCCGCTGGGAGACGATCACGCAGGACATCACCGGGCCGTCGCAGCCGACCGCGATGTCGGGCAGCGCAACCAACTCGTCGGCGTGCCCCAGGTAGTCGACCAGCGAGACCGGGCCGATGTCGAGGTGGTCGGTGACCAGGTGCTCGCCGAGCTTCTCCGGGGTGTCCTTGGTGAGCTCGAAGTGGAGCACACTCCCCGTCCTGGCGAGTCCCCAGTAGAGCGGGAGACAGTTGAGGAACTGGATGTGTCCCACACGGGGGCGGCGGCGCTGGTGTGTACTCACGGTTCGGAGGGTACGCCTCAGTACGTGCGAGCCAGCGGTCAGGGACAGGTCCCCCTCGGGGGTGATTCGTGCCCTTCCGAGCGTGCACGCAGCGTGCTAGGCTCGACGCGAGTTGCAGTTTGGTTTCCCTTGCAGTACGAGCCTGCGGAGCATGTGACCGCGGGCTTTCGTCGTTTTCAGGCTTCAAGCAGGTTCTGGAGCAGGGCGACCCTTTTTAGGCCCAGGGAGGGCTTATATGGCTACCGGAACCGTCAAGTGGTTCAACGCCGAGAAGGGCTTTGGTTTCATCGCCCAGGATGGCGGCGGCCCCGATGTCTTCGTTCACTACTCCGCGATCAACGCGAACGGCTTCCGCTCTCTTGAGGAGAGCCAGGTCGTGAGCTTCGACGTCACCCAGGGCCCCAAGGGTCCCCAGGCTGAGAACGTCACGGTGACCGGCTGAGGTAACCCCCTCGGCGCACCACAGGTGAGCCCCCGCCCAGCCTGGGCGGGGGCTCACCCGTTTTCCGGCGGCCGTCTCAGGCGGCCGGATAGTAGCCGTAGCGGGCGTAGTGGCGCAGGTCACGCCAGCGCACGGTCCGCAGGCCGCAGGCCTCCCCGATGGTGTCGCCGTCCTCCAGCAGCACCATCAGCACGAAGCCGACGTAGCCGACCAGCCACCGGCCCGTCGACCGCCAGAACCCGGGGCGCCCGCCGTCCTTCGCCCTGACCACCCGCAGGCCCCACAGCAGCTTGCCGACGCTGCCGCGCAGCAGCCACATGCCGAGCACGTGGTTGACGAAGGACGTGGCCAGCGCGCAGCCGAAGAAGCTGATCGCGAACAGGAACCCGTCGGCGTCGGGCGACGCCAGCCGCGCGACGGCGAGCCCCACGCCCAGCGCCACCAGCGCGTCGGTGGCCACGGCTCCCCCCAGCCACCCGCCGTCGGCCTCCCTCGGTGCCACCGTCATGTCATGTCCCCCGTTCCTCGTACGCCGACCGGGAATCTACGGGGCGGACGCCTGGGGTTCCGTGCCGGCCGGGTCACGGAACGGCGACAACAGCCGGTCGGTGAGGTCGCGCAGCCGGGCGGCCGCCGCCGGGTCGAACGAGGTGCCGTCGACGCCGATCCGCCGCTGCTCGACGAAGGCGCTCAGCGGCTCGGCCGGCGGGTCGTCCAGGAGGTCGAGGAGCCACCCGGCGACCAGTTCCGCGGGCTTGGCGATCCGCTTCATTCGCTCCACGAAGGCCCTGGTGGCCTCGTCGTAGTCGCCCGAGAAGCCGGTGGCGGTGGTGCCCGGGTGGAGAAGCGCGTAGCGGGTCCGGTGGCCGCGGGCGGCGAAGTCGACGCCGTGCAGGTCGTTGAGGACGCCGGCCTGGAACATGGCGGCCTGGCCCTCGTAGCCGTGGGCGAGCTGGAGGTCGTCCCAGTTGACCAGGTCGAGGGGGGCGCCGGGGCCCGCCACGTTGAGGATCACGGGCGTCGGCGCGCGCTCGAGCGCGGGGAGCAGGCCGTGGGAAAGGAGGAGGCGGCTCAGGTAGAAGAGGCCGAAGTTCTCCTCGAAGCCGTCTTTGGTGACCAGCCGGCTGGTGCGGTAGTGGCGGGCGCACAGCACGAGCGCGTCCACGGTGTCGAAGCGGGCGGTGAGCTCCTCGACGACCCGCTGGTTCTCGGCGACCAGGCTCAGCTCGGCAGGGATGAAGTGGGCGAACTCGGCGCCCCGCGCCGGGTCCCGGCCGAGGACGACGGCCCGGTCGCCGCGCGCTTCGAGGGCCCGGGCCAGCTCTCGGCCGATGCCGTCGGTGCCGCCCTGGATGACGACCGTCTTCCTGGATGATTGGTTCATGTGATTGAACTTACCAGTTCAGTTGTGCTGGCTCGGTAGTAGGATGCCGGGGTGAGCGGAGTGAGAACGGCCCCGCGGGGGCGGATCGACAAGCGGCAGGCGATCCTCGAGGCGGCGTTCCGGGTGTTCGCGCGCCAGGGGTACGCCAACGCCTGCGTGCAGGAGATCGCGGCGGAGGCGGGCGTCGCCAAGCCCACCGTCTACAACCACCTGGACAGCAAGGAGCGGCTGTTCCGGGAGGCCATGGCGGCCGCGGCCGCGAGCGCCACCGCCAGGAACCTGGCCGCGATCGACCGGCTGCGCGCCCCCGGCGACGATCTGCGCCGCGCGCTCGAGGAGGTCGCCCGCCACCTGCTCGGCTGCTACGCCGACGAGCGCTCCCGGGCGCTGTGGCGGCTGCTGAACGCGGAGCTCACCGCCTTCCCCGACCTGCTCGACGTCGTCTGGGGCGAGGGCGCCAGCCGCGTCACCGAGGCGCTGGCCGACCGTCTTGCCAGGCTCGCCCTCGCCGGCCGGCTCACCATCGCCGACCCGGCCCGCGCCGCCGAGCAGTTCTCCGGCCTCCTCATGGGGCCCGTCGAGAGCCGCTCCCGCCTCGGCACCCGCCCGGTCCCCGACGCGGAGCTCGACGAGCTGGCCGCGGACGCCGTCGACACCTTCCTCGCCGCCTTCGGCCCGGCGCCGGCCTGACCGGCTCTCCCGGCGAGCCCGACGACATCACCCCCACCTGGGCCACATTCCGCGCCCCCGCCGCCGGCGAACTCTTCGACGAGACGGACGGCGACTGGATCGCCGACTGGTCCACCACCACCTCCGACACCCCAGGCGCGATCGCCGTGACCGTGCTCCAACTCGCGCTGTAACCAGGCC
>NZ_SMKC01000166.1 GCF_004348315.1 Streptomyces sp. 8K308
GTGGTCGGCCCGGGCGCCGCCAAGGCATCCGCATCCCCCGGTCGGCCGGGCGCGTGGGGCCGGTGGGCCCTCGACCGACCGGGGGGCTGCTACGCAAGCTAGCACTCCGAAATCCCTTGCGAAAGAGCTTGCGCGGGAGTCGAGTTGAAGCGCCCCCCGGTTTCCGGGGTGCGACGGCGAGGTTACATCGCATCGTGCGCGAGCCCTTGACCGTGCAGGCCCCCGCCCTTACGGTCTGACCGCAAGCTCTTGCGGCTTTTGCATCTTCTTACGGCTTCTTGCAGGCATGGCGCGTTGCCCGCCCACTCCACCTCAAGGAGGCGTCATGCGCACCAGACGACTCGTCAACTCGGCGCTGGCCGGCCTGTTGGCCGTCGCCGGCTCCGTGGTCTCGCTCACCGCCGCGTCCCCGGCCCAGGCCGTGCCGCCCGGCTCCCGGGACGTCACCGCGGTCCTGTTCAACTGGAACTTCGACTCCATCGCCCGCGAGTGCGCCCAGCGCCTGGGCCCAGCCGGCTACGGCTACGTCCAGGTCTCCCCACCCCAGGAACAGATCCAGGGCGGCCAGTGGTGGACCGCCTACCAGCCCGTCAGCTACCGCATCCAGAGCCGCCTCGGTAACCGCGCCCAGTTCGAGAACATGGTCGACACCTGCGCCGCGGCCGGCGTCGGCGTCGTCGTCGACACCGTCATCAACCACATGACGGCTGGCAGCGGCACCGGCACCGGCGGCTCGACCTACACCAAGTACGACTACCCGGCCGCCCCCTACAGCGACTGGGACTTCAACGGCTGCCGGCAGAACATCAGCGACTACACCAACCGCGGCAACGTCCAGAGCTGCGAGCTCGTCGGCCTCGCCGACCTCAACACCGGCAAGGACTACGTCCGTCAGCGCATCGCCGACTACATGAACGACCTGCTGTCGCTCGGCGTCGCCGGCTTTCGCGTCGACGCCGCCAAGCACATGCCGGCCGCCGACCTGGCCGCCATCCGCGCGCTGCTCGACGACCCCAACGTCTACTGGAAGCAGGAGGTCATCTACGGCGCGGGCGAGGCCGTCCAGCCCAGCGAGTACCTGGGCAACGGCGACGTCCAGGAGTTCCGCTACGGCCGCGACCTCAAGCGCGTCTTCGAGAACGAGAACCTCGCCTACCTACGCAACTTCGGCGAGGGCTGGGGCTATCTGCCGGACGGTCCCGCGGCGGTCTTCGTCGACAACCACGACACCGAGCGCAACGGCTCCACCCTCAACTACCGCTCCGGGGCCAACTACACGCTGGCCAACGTCTTCATGCTGGCCTGGCCCTACGGCTCGCCCGACGTCCACTCCGGCTACGAGTTCTCCGACTACGACGCGGGCCCGCCCAACAACGGCCACGTGAACGCCTGCTGGCAGGACGGCTGGAAGTGCCAGCACGCCTGGCCGGAGATCGAGTCCATGGTGGCGTTCCGCAACGCGACCAACGGCCAGCCGGTCACCGACTGGTGGGACAACGGAAACGACGCGATCGCCTTCGGCCGGGGCGACCGTGGCTTCGTCGCCATCAACCACGAGGGCTCGGCCCTGACCCGCACCTACCAGACGTCGCTCGTCCCCGGCACCTACTGCGACGTCCAGACCGGCAACCAGGTCACGGTGAACGGCTCCCGCCAGTTCACCGCGACCCTGGGGAGCAACACCGCGCTCGCGCTGCAACCCACCTGTGGTTGACCGGTCCGCTACTCGACCGGGCTGAGCATGCCGGACAGGATCACCGCGCCCTCGCCGAAGCGTTCGGCGAGGGCCGCCTCCAGGACCGGGGTGACGACCGAGACGCTGGCCGTGACCGCGTTGCGGTTGTCCTCGACACCGGCCGATTCGATCTCGGGGAACTCCGTCACCAGGTCCTCCTGGATCGCCATGAGTTCCGCGTAGCCCCGCTCCGCGGTCGTCAGGCACAGCGGGCCGTCCCACAGCTCGCTCAGCCGCTCCTCGTAGGTGGCGGGGTCGTCGGTGAACTGGACGGTGACGATGGTGGTGTCGGCCCGCTCGTCGACCCAGCCGCCGGCGTAGGTGTCGAAGGCCGAGGCGGCGGCGATCACCTCACCCGCGCCCTCCTCCGCCAGGGTCCTTTCCACCGGCTCCCAACCGCCCTCCGGCTCGGGGCAGGGCGTCTGGAACGTGTCCTCGGGGGCCGGCGTCGGGCTGGGCGCGGCGGGCGGCTCGGTGAGCGTGAACCGCTCGCCGTCCCAGGTGCCGACCACATCGAAGCTGCCCCAGGTGGTGCCGGACGCGGACTCCGCGTCGAGGCCCGCCCAGTCCCAGCCGACCACCTCGACGCCGCCCGAGCACTGCGGCGGCAGCGACTCCAGCAGCCCCCAGCACAGTTGCGGCCCCTGGTCGGGGCTCTGCAACACGGTGACCGCGGTGCCCTGGTAAACCTGAGGCTCGTTCGACCGGGTCAGCGAGCCGAGCGGCTCCTCCGGCTCCTCCGTGCCGCAGCCGACCAGCACGAGCAGGGAGACGACGGCCAGCGACCCCGGGTACTTCAGCGCTTTCTTCATGCCCTTCCGATGCGCCGCCCGCCGGAACGGTTCCGTCCGCCCACCCGAGCGGTCAGGAACCGAGCATTCGCAGCTCGTCGCCGCTCGGCAGGCGGGCGGTGAGGACGGCGCGGGCACCCTCCTCGGCCGGCAGGGTCAGGGTGCGGCCCGTGCCCTCGCCGCTGACGGCGCCGTCGGCCACGATCCCCGTGACGCCCTCGCTCGCGGCCGCCACCAGGTGCCAGTCGTCCGCCGGGGAGTGCCACAACACGCCGCTGAGCACCTCGGGTTGCCGCTCGCCGCAGGACGCGCTGTCCTCCGCGCTCGCCGTGACGGACGCCGGCTCGGCGGCCCGCTCGGCCGGCGGCATGAAGAAGGCGAGCGACCTGCTGCCGGTGCCCCGCCAGGTGTCGGCCCGCAGGCAGACCCAGTCGGCGGTGCCGCCGCCGTCCGGCAGCGACTGCTCGGCGAAGTGCCACGCGTTGAGTGACCGCACCCCGGCGCCGCCCACCAGCGGCAACTGGCAGGCCATCCGCGCCCACTGGGCCCGCGCGTCCGCCGATCCCGTCCAGTTGTGCGGCTCGCCGGGCGCGCCGCCGGTCAACACCGCTGGGGCCAACTCGCCCAGGTCCGCCATGAGGTAAGGCTCTGCCACCCCGCGCGGCGTGACCGCGAGCGCGCTGAACGAGGCGCACTGGCCCGGCTGTTGCCCGGAGCCGCCGGAGGCCGAGCGCAGCGCGCCCGTGACGCCGTCCTCGTCGACGGCCAGCTCCTCGGTCGTGCCCGACGGGTCCAGCAGGTCAACGGTGCCGACCTCGGTGATCCAGGGGGCGAGCAGGTAGCGGACGTTGCCGTCGCCGCGGCCGACCACCACGGCGGCCGACGAGACCAGGTCGGCGCCGTCCACCCGGGCGAAGTCGAGCACCACGTGACCGCCGTCGGCGCCCACCCGCTCGGCGTACCGGACCAGGCGCAGCCCGTCGTGGAGCAGCACCACCGAGGTGCCGCCCGTCTCGCCCGCGTACAGCAGCTGGGCGGGGCCCGGCGCGGGCCCGGTCTGGGTGCCGGGGGTCGCGGTGACCTCGACGTCCTCGCCGGGCCTCGCCCACACCGCGAGCGCCCTGCGCAGCAACCCGGTGTCGTCCACGGCCCCGCCGCGCGCCGGCCACACCGAGAAGTCGAGCCGCGCCGAGCGCTGCCAGGTGTCGGCCGGGATGCGCCGCAGCGCCTGCGGGTCGAGCGCGGACTCGGCCGCCTCGTTGCGGCTGTAGCTGGGGGCGGCGGCGCCGTCCGGACCCCAGCCTTCCGGCAGCAGGGTGAGGCCGCCGGCCACCAGGAGGGCCAGCGCCGCGCCGCCGAAGAGCGCGCCCTTGGCGAGTCGGCGGCGGCGCAGCAGGTCGGTGGGCCTGGCCTGGAGGAAGCAGGGGTCGGCGGGCTCGACCGAGGCGGCCAGGCCGGCCGCGTCCTCGACGGCGGCCGTGCACTCCTCGTCGGGGACGCCGGCGGCGGCCAGCAGGCGGCGGGTGGCCTGCTCGTCGAGGCCGTCGACGCGGCGCAGCGCGTAGGCGGCGCGGCCGGCCGGGGCGAGTTCGGCGAGCCGCTGGTCGAGGGCGACATCCTGTGGCCCGCCGGCGCTCGGGAGCAGCCGCAGCCCGAGCACCTGGGGCAGCGCCCAGGGCGGGCGCGGCAGCCGGCGCCTGGCCCGGGCCGCGTCGAGCGCGGCCCGCAGCACCTGCAGCCGCAGATAGGCGTAGCCGGCGTCCGTGCCGGCGCGCTGGGCCGGCAGCGCCGGCGGCGTGTCCCGCTCCGACGAGCCACGGGGGAGGGCGCGTTGGGCGATGGCGTGCGCGGTGAGCACCCGGCGCTGCTGGCCGAGGGTGCCCGGCAGCACGAGGAAGCCGAGCCGCACGAGGCGCGGATAGTGCTCGACCAGCGCCGCTTCGGCGCGGTCGAGGCCGACCGGCTCGGCGGTGGTGTCGGTGGGTGCGTCGGGGGAGGTCACATCGCTGTGGGACACACCGGTGGAACGAGCGGCCCGCGCGGCTGGTTACGCGGCGCGGTCGGCCGGTCAGCGTTCGAGATAGGCGAGGACCGCCAGCACACGGCGGTTGTCGTCGTCGGACGGCGGCAGCCCGAGCTTGGCGAAGATGTTGGAGGTGTGCTTGGCGACAGCACGCTCGGTGACGACCAGGCGCTCCGCGATGGCCGCGTTGGAACGGCCCTGCGCCATGAGCTCCATGACCTCCAGCTCGCGCGGGGTCAGCTTCTCCAGCGGGGAGTTCTGGGTGCGGCGGGCCAACAGCTGCTGGATCACCTGCGGGTCCATCGCGGTGCCGCCGCCCGCGACCCGGCGGACGGCGTCCACGAACTGCTCGGCGTCGAAGACCCGGTCCTTCAGCAGGTAGCCGACGCCGCCGGTGCCGTCCGCCAACAGCTCGCGCGCGTAGAGCTGTTCGACGTGCTGGGAGAGGACGAGGACCGGCAGCCCCGGCTGTTCGCGGCGGGCCGCGAGGGCGCACTGCAGGCCCTCGTCGGTGAAGGAGGGCGGCAGCCTGACGTCCACCACCGCCACGTCGGGCCGCAGTTCGGCGAGGGCCCGGGTGAGCTCGGGGCCGTTGTCGACGGCGGCGGCGATCTCGAAGTCGTGCGCCTCCAGGAGCCGGACCAGTCCATCCCGCAACAGGAACAGGTCTTCGGCGAGGACTACGCGCACGGGGTACTCCGGGTGGGTGACGACGGTGCGGAACCCAACCCTATCCGTGCCGGGCTCGGCGGGTGCCTACTCGACCAGGGCGCAGGGGATCTCGATGGTGACCAGGGTGGGGCCGCCGGCCGGGCTGCTGAGGGCCAGGACCCCGTCGAAGGGGCCGAGGCGCCGTTCGAGACCGCGCAGCCCGGTGCCGTCCGCCAGGTCGGCGCCGCCCCTGCCGTTGTCGGTGATCGCGATCCGCAGGGTGCTCTCACGCCGGCTGTAGTAGATGTCGAGCCAGGCGTTGCTCGCGCCCGAGTGCTTGGCGGCGTTGGTCAGCACCTCGCTGATGGCGAAGTAGGCCGCGGACTCGACCGGTTCCTCGAGGCGGCCGGGCAGCTCGACGTCCACCTCGACTGGCAGCTGCATGCGCAGCGCCAGCGCGCGGGCCGCGTCGCCGAGGCCGCGCTCGGCCAGCACCGGCGGGTGGATGCCGCGCACCAGGTCACGCAGCTCGGTCAGCGCCTCGGCCGAACTGGCGCGGGCCTGGGCGAGCAGCCGCTTGGCCTGCTCCGGGTCCTTCTCGATCAGTGCCTCGACGGTCCCCAGGCTCATGCCCATGGCCACCAGCCTGGCCTGCGCGCCGTCGTGCAGGTCGCGTTCGATCCTGCGCAGCTCGGCGGCCGCGCCGTCCACCGCGTCGTGCCTGGTCTCCTTGAGCCGCTCCACCCGCTGGGCGAGCAACTGCCGCTCGGAGAGCCCGATGAAGGCCCTGGTCAGCTGGAAGTGGCCGCGGATCAGCGCGGGGTTGACGTACTGGGCGAGCAGCCCGAAGCCGAGGCCGGTGAGCGCCGCGAGCAGCGCGGTGAACCACGAGCTCACGGGCACGAAGGCGAACCAGTGGGTGCCGCCGGCCTCGACGATGGGCTGCCAGACGCCGGCGAGCAGCACCAGGCCGAAGAGGGCGTACGCGAGGAGCGTCAACGGCAGGACCGCGAGGAACAGGCCCGCGACGGCGTCGACGAGCAGCCAGCCGACCTCGCGCCAGGTGGCCGGGTCGCGCAGCATCGTCACGCAGCGCTCGACCTGCCCGGCGAGGCCGCGCCGGCCGCGGCGGGGCGAGCGGTAGCCGGAGGTGATGGTGACGCCGTACCAGTCGGCGCCCAGCCGACGCCGAAGGTTGGCGTGGCCGCGGATCGCGTCGACGACGAGCGGGGTGGTGAGGACGCCTATGCCGATGCCGACCAGCGCGACCGACACCACGAAGAGCACGAACAGCAGGACGGAGAGACCGACCGTGAGTGGGATGAGGAGCAGCCCCTGAGCGGTCGCCAGCAGGGCGTCGCGCAGCCGTCGCCTGTCCATCGTTCCTTCGCACCTCTCTTGGTCCCGTGCCGTCCTTGATCACAGTCTGCTGGTCGAGGCGTGGACGCGTCACGGGGGTGGGCCGCCCGGCACGGGGGTGTACCTGGGTACACCCGTCGGGCGGGGAGACGGCCGAGGGCGCGCCCGCCGGGTGGCGGGCGCGCCCTCGACAGCGCCGCTGGTGTCTCCCCGGGCCACGCCCGAGCTGCTGGCCGTGGGCCGGGGAGACGTCTTGGAGGTGCCCGGGACCCGGTCAGACCAGGCCGGCGGCCGCCAGCTCGGTGCAGACCGTGTCGACCAGGAGCCGGGTGACGACGTACGGGTCGCAGTTGGCGTTGGGGCGGCGGTCCTCGATGTAGCCCTTCTTGTCCCGCTCGACCTGCCACGGGATGCGGACCGAGGCGCCGCGGTTGGAGACGCCGTAGCTGTACTGGTCCCAGGGGGCCGTCTCGTGGGCGCCGGTGAGGCGGTCCTCGACGCCGACGCCGTAGTTCTTGATGTGCTCCAGCGGCTTGCCGTCCTTGCCCAGGGACTCGCAGGCCGCGATGATCGCGTCGTAGCCCTCGCGCATGGCCTTGGTGGAGAAGTTGGTGTGCGCGCCCGCGCCGTTCCAGTCGCCCTTGGCCGGCTTGGGGTCCAGGGTGGCGGAGACGCCGAAGTCCTCGGCGGTGCGGTAGAGCAGCCAGCGCGCGATCCACAGCTGGTCGGAGACCTCGAGCGGGGAGAGCGGGCCGACCTGGAACTCCCACTGGCCCGGCATGACCTCGGCGTTGATGCCGGAGATCCCGAGGCCGGCCTTGAGGCAGTTCTCCAGGTGCGCCTCGACGACGTCACGGCCGTAGATCTCGTCCGCGCCGACGCCGCAGTAGTAGCCGCCCTGCGGGGCCGGGAAGCCGTTCTCCGGGAAGCCGAGCGGGCGGGAGCCCTTGAAGAAGGTGTACTCCTGCTCGATGCCGAAGATCGGCTCCTGGGCGGCGAACTGCTCGGCGATGGGGCGCAGCAGGGCGCGGGTGTTGGAGACGTGGGGCGCGCCGTCGGCGACGTTGTAGACCTCGTTGAGCACGAGCAGGTGGTCGCCGCCGCGGATCGGGTCCGGGTAGGTGGCGACCGGCTTGAGGACGCAGTCGGAGGCGTGGCCCTCGGCCTGGTTGGTGCTTGAGCCGTCGAAGCCCCACTCCGGCGGCTCGGCGCCGTCCGCGACGATCTTGGTCTTCGAGCGCAGCTTGGCGGTCGGCGAGGTGCCGTCGATCCAGATGTACTCGGCCTTGTAGCTCACGGTCGTGCTCCTCCGGGAGGTTCGCGGGTGCGTCACAGCGCTGCCCAAACCTTCACCACCGGCCATTTCCCGTCAGTTGCCCATCTGTTAAGGCGGTGTGAACTACGTTTCGAGCGTAACGGCGCGGCCTCGTGATCGGCGCACGGCCTACGCTTGGCCGTCGCGATCGGAAGGAAGAGACCGCATGAGAATCGGACTGCTCGGAACCGGCCCCTGGGCGCGCCTGACCCAGGGGCCAGCGCTCGTCGAGCACCCGGAGACGGAGCTGGTCGGGGTCTGGGGCCGCCGGGCCCCGGCCGCCGCCGAGCTCGCGGGCCGCCTCGGCGCCCGGGCCTACGAAAGCGCCGACGCGTTGTTCGCCGACTGCGAGGCGGTGGCGTTCGCGCTGCCGCCGGACGTGCAGGCGCCGCTCGCGGCGCGGGCCGCGGCGGCCGGCTGCCACCTGCTGCTCGACAAGCCGGTCGCCACCACGGTGGCCGGGGCCAGGGAGCTGGCGGCCGCGGTGGAGGCGGCCGGGGTGGCCTCGGTGGTGTTCTTCACGCTGCGGTTCGCGCCCGAGACGGCCGCCTGGGTGGCCGCGCAGAGCGGCGCCGACGGCTGGCTGACCGGGCGAGCCGACTGGTTCTCGCCGGTCTTCGGCGGCGCGAACACGCCCTACTCGGACTCGCTCTGGCGCATGGAGCGCGGCGCCCTGTGGGACGTCGGCCCGCACGCCCTCTCGCTGCTGCTGCCGCCGCTCGGCGACATCGTCGGCCCGGAGGGCGTGGTGGCGGCGCGCGGCCCGGGGGACATGGTGCATATGGCGCTGCGGCACGTCTCGGGCGCCTCGAGCACCATCACGGTCTCGCACACCGTGCCGCCGCAGGCCTCCGTAGTCACCGCCGAACTGCGCGGCGCCGCCGGCGTGACCACGCTGCCCGAGCGGGGCGACGGCGGTGCGGTGCGGCCCTGCCTGCGGGCCCTCGACGCGCTGGTGGAGGCGGCCCGCACGGGTCGGCCGCACCCCTGCGACGTCCGGTTCGGGCTGCGGGTCACGGAGATCCTGGCGGCCGTCGAGGAGAAGCTGCCGCCGGCGCACCGCTGACGGCACCGCCGACCACCCGCCTCAGAAGCGCAGCTCCCAGTCCTCGCCGTTGGCCGGCACGCCGAACTTCGTGTGCGGCGTGCCGGCCACCATCGTGAATCCCAGGGACCGGTAGATGCGGCGGGCGCTGGTGAGGACCTCGTTGGTCCACAGCACCATGCCGTGGTATCCGCCAGCGCGGGCGAAGTTCACCGCTTCCCTGACCAGCGCCTGCCCGATGCCGAGGCCCCGGGCGGCCGGCTCCACGAGCAGCAGCCGCAGCCGGGCCGCCGGCCGCCCGTCGAGGGTGTCGCCCTCGTCGACGCAGAACACCGAGCCCACCGGCTCCCCGGCGCGTTCGGCGATCCAGCAGGCCTGCCGGCCCTGGTCGGGCGCGGCGGCGAACCGGGCCACGCAGTCGGCGATCAGCGCCTCGAAGGCCGGGCCGAAGCCGTAGGCCTCGGCGTAGCGCACGGCGTGCCGCTCGACCACCCAACCCAGCTCGCCGGTCTTCGGCGGGCGCAGCCGGAAGCCGGTCTCGGGCGGCGCGCGGTGGCCCAGGTCGAGCAGGCGGGCCACGGTGTCGAGCGCGACCAGCAGCCGCTCCCGGTCGGCGCTCGGCAGCTTGGCGATCTGCTCGCCGATCACCTCGGATGAGCGGGCGTCGAGGAGGGCCGCCGCCTCCCGTCCCGCGGCGGTGAGGCTGATCAGCTGGCGGCGTGAGTCGGCCGGGTCGCGCTCCCTGACGAGCAGCCCGGCGGCCTCGGTCTGCGCGAGGAGGCGGCTGAGCTGCCCGGCGTCCATGTCGAGCGCGCGGCGCAGCTCGGTGGTCCTGGTGCGCTCGCCGCCGGCCAGCTCGTAGATGAGGCGGGCCTCGGGCAGCGAGTAGGGGGTGCCGGTGCGGCGCGCGTAGTCGTAGGCGCCGACCAGCCTGACGTAGTCGCGGTTGAACTCCCTGATCCGGCGCACGGCGTCGGCCGTCGACGGCTTGCCGGGCGCCCCGGCCGCCGACGCGATCGTTGACTCGGTCATTGACTCAGTCAAACGTATACGGGCGAGCGGCGTCAACGGCCGGAGCGGGCGGGGGAGGCGCGCGCACGGGAGACGGCCCGCGCCGGGGGCGCGGGCCGTCTCGGGGGTGGGCTTCAGGCGGCCGGACGGCGGCCGAGGGCCGCGGTCACCTCCTGCACGTTGGCGTAGGTCCGGTCTGTCGGCAGCCGCCGCACCGTCTCCACCAGGTCGTCCGGGGCGTGCGTCTCGGCCAGCGTGCGCAGCAGCGCCCGGCGGTCGGCCGGGAAGACGCTGCGCCGCAGATGGCGAGCCAGCTCGAAACGGAACGCCTCGTCCTCGGCCTCCCGGGGGCCGCCCGCGCTCTGCCGCGGAACGGGGCCGTCGACCAGCGCGGGGTCGTCCTCCGCGGCCGGCTCCTGATCCCGCCACTCCTCGGCCCTGGTCGGGTGGTCGGAGCGCAGCATGCCCTGGAGGTCGTGCTTCATCAGGTCGTCACGATGGACGTTGAGACGGTTGCTGCCCCGTTGCTGCATGGCTGTACCTCCTAGCCTCGGGGCGCCCCGGGTACCCAGCGGCGGGCGGCCGACACGGACCCGGTTCACGGACCTGGTTTGCCGGGGCGCGCCGGGGGCACCCGCCAGGTCCGGCGAATGAGCGGTCGCCGACGGGGGGCGAGCCCCGGGCGCGGGGCACGCGGGCCCGCCCGGGGCTTCGCCCCCCGTGCCGTGCCGCCGGTCCCGGTCGCGCGGAGCTACTTCTGGTCCTCCAACTGGAGTTCGAGGGTCAGGTCCTGGGAGCCGGCGTCCGGGCCCGCCTCCCGCACCCGCTGCACCTGGATCAGTGAATCCCGCAGGTTGGCGAGCCAGTCGTCGGTGTTCTGCGCGACGAGCCGCACGCACCAGGCCAGCGCGTCGCTGCGGCTGCGCGCGACCCCGCCGGCGATCAGCGTGTCGAGCACCATCCGCTCCGACTGCCGCAGCCGGCTCATCACCGGCGCCGACAGGTGCGTGAACATCGTCAGGTTCTCGCCGCACCGCACGCCCCAGGAAACCTGCCTGCGGAAGCGGATGTTGGCCTCCCTGGCGATCTCCACCCTGCTCATCCGGGTGCGCTCGCGGAACTCCGTCACCCGGCCCTCGATGGCCGCCCGGCGCTCGGTCTCCGTCGCGCCGGGGGGCAGCTCGGGCTCCGCTATCCGGCCGATGACGGTGATCTCCTCGCGATCGATGACGACCTCGGCGAGCTCCGTGAACCACCCCTCGGGCAGCCGTCCCGCGATCCAGCCGCGCAGCTCCTGCTGCCCCTTCTCCGTAATCATGTAATCAACATTACTCAGTCGTCCGGCCGTGTGCCAGCCCCGCGGCCGATTACCTCGAACGGACCATTAGGGGCATACTGGACATACCTCATATGGGCGGAACAGCGAGAGCGAAGGAGGCAGGTCGCGATGTCCGACGTCTCACGCCGCCACCGGGAAGACCTCGCGGGGCACCCGGACGAGATGGAAATGCGGGAGCGCTATAACCGCGTCATGGGCGGGAGCGACGTGGCGTTGGTGGACGCCCCGCTGTTCCTGGCCGGGCTCTACGCTGCCGTGTCCCCATACGTGCTGCACTTCACCGGCAGCCAGCCGTCGTTGTCCACCAACAACCTCATCATGGGCATCGCCGTGGCCGTGCTCGCGCTCGGGATCAGTCGTACCGAGAACATGCGCGGGCTCAGCCTCGCCATCGCCGGCATCGGCATTTGGCTGGCCTTTTCGCCGTGGATCGTCGGGCGCCATCCTGACGCGGGCATGATCGTCAGCAACGTCGTCGTGGGGGCCGTGATCCTCCTACTCGGCCTGGTCAGCGCCGGAGTCGGGCTCGTGAGGCGGGGACGGCGCCGACGGGAGGCGGCCGCCGCATACCAACGCTGAGGCGGCCGCGCCGGCCGGGGGCGAGGGAATCCGTCGCCCCCGGCCGGTTTCACACGGCCCTGGTAGCAGGCAAAATGGCGTGGTAACTTCACGCTTCGTTATCGGCAGGCATACCGGCTTTTTTTGGGGGATGGTCGGTGGTGATGGGGACGCCGCGGGAGCCACATCAGGAGTACCTGCGGCTCAAGGCCACATTGGTCAACGAGCTCTGCGAACTGGATTGCGTCCGGGACCCGGCGCTGCGCTTCGAGTTCGGCCAGTCCGTCGGCGAATATCTCGGCAGACACGTCGATCTGCCCGGCAGGGACGCGCGCAGCGACATGGTCGTCCTGCTGAACACCGCCTTACCCCAGCGCGACCGGGGCTTCGATGCCGTCATCTACGCGGTGGCCCTGCACAGCGGCGAGGACATCGCCGCCGAGGTCCGCGCCAGGGTCCACGGACTCGCCCCCGTGCTGCCCGACCAGGACGCCGGGGTGGCCCGCAAGCTGCTGCGCGAGGCGGCCGTCCCCCGGCCCGCGCTGCACGCCGCGCTGACCCGCGCGCTCAACCTCGACACGCCGGAACACCTCTCCGCCGCCGACCTGTTCGACCACCTGCTCGACGTCCCCGCCCAGCCTGACGGCCTGCCGCCCGCCGTGCTGCTGCTCGAGTGCGCCGCCCAACTCGCGGCCACTGCCCAGGCCACCCGGCTCCGTGACTGGTGCGAGGCGTGGGCCGGCGGCGCCGGCGCCGTCGACGCCCTGCACGAGCGCCGTCGGCGCCTGGCCGCCGACCGCACCCCGGACCACACCATCCCCAAGTGCCTGGTCGTCATGGTCGACCCGGCCGACGACGGCTCGCCCGACATCTTCGTCCGCCACTGGATCAACGAGCTCCCCGGCTACTGGGACCCGCGCTCCGGCGAGTCCGAGACCACCACGCTCGACGGCCTGGCCGGCGCCGTGGAGCGCGCCATCGGGCAGGGCGAGCGGCTCTGGGCCGACCTGCCGGAACACGACGTCGACCCGGCCTATGTCGAGTTCGTCCTGCCGTACTCCCTGCTCAACCACGACGTGGCCAGGCTCGAGATCGGCGCCGACACCGGCGACCCGCTCCCCATCGGCCCTCGCTACCTCGTCCACCTGCGCAGCCTCGAAAGGATGCGCGACCGGAACCCGATCCAGCACCGCGCCTGGCGCGCCCGCTGGAAGACGCTCAGGCAGGGCCCGGTCACCCAGGCCCACCACTGGTGGGCCGCCGACCCGGCCGAACTGCCGCGCTGGCGCCAGGCCCTCTTCCAGAACGACCGGCTGACCGCCGTCACCATGGACGCGCCGGCCACCGAGGGGCACGGCCTCGAAGCGCTCAAGGCGGCCATCGCCGAGGGCATCGGCCTCGCCCTCTGGGACCGCAGGCCCGCGTCCCACCCCAACATCCGCGAGATGATGCGCCTCCTGATCGGCTTTCCACACGCCCAACTGCCCCGCGCCGTACTGCACATGCGGATCCAGGCCGAGACGGATGTCGACGGACTTCACCAACTGGGCCGGAACATCGCGCTCTTCTGGGATGATCCCTTCCGACTCATCGACTGCGAGGAGGTCCCGGCGTGACGGAGCCAGAGGCCACGGCGGCGGACGGTACGACCGGTCCCGAGGGGCCCGACTCCTGGCGGATCTTCCACGGCACGGGCGTGCCACCCGAGGACGGCCCGGCCACCATTCCGGCGCCGCCCCCCTGGCGCGAGTTCAGCGGCGAGCCCCTGCAACCGGCGCCGCCCGAGGACGACCGGGCCGCGCGGCGCCGGCTCGGCGGCGCCACCGTCGCCAGGCCCAACCTGCGCGACGAGGAGATCGACACCGTCAACGCCGCCCTGGTGCTGCGCCGCCCCCTGCTCGTCACCGGCCCGCCCGGCGTCGGGAAGTCCACGCTCGCCTACCTCGCCGCCCGGGAGCTGGGTCTCGGCCGCGTCCTGCAGTGGAGCATCGTCAGCCGCACCACGCTGCGCGACGGCCTCTACGAGTACGACTCCATCGGCCGCGCCCAGGCCATCGCCGCCTGGCGGGCCGGCGGCCCCGCAGAGCCCGGTGGCGCCCAACCCGAAGAGCCGCCTTATCTCGGCGACTTCATCACCCTCGGCCCGCTCGGCACGGCCCTGCTCGGCTGGGAGCGCCCCCGGGTGCTGCTGATCGACGAGCTCGACAAGAGCGACATCGACCTGCCCAACGACCTGCTGCACGTCCTGGAGAACGGCAGCTACGAGATCCCCGAGCTGATCCGCGGCGCCCTGCCGGACGCCAGCGTCTTCACCGACGACCCCGAGCGGCGCGCCCGGATCGTCGGCGGCCGCGTCGAGTGCCGCGAGTTCCCCCTGGTCGTCATCACCAGCAACGGCGAGCGCGAGTTCCCGGCCGCGTTCCGCCGCCGCTGCCTCCCGCTCGAGATGCTGCCGCCGAGCCGCGAACAGCTGCTGGCCATCGTCGCCAGCCACCTGCGCCGCCGCCCCGAGGGCGTCACCGCCCTCGTCGACGACTTCGAGCGGCGCGTGCGGGACGGCGGGACCCAGTCGGTGGACCAGTTGCTGAACGCCGTTCAATTGACCACGGCCGGTGGTTTCCAGAGGGATGAGGACGGGCGTAAGCTGATCGAGATGCTCCTCCGCGACCTCGCGAAAGGCCGCTGATGAACGGCTTTCCCCGGGAGCGTGCACCCGCACACCGCGACCAGGCGCGGCAGGCCACCAACGGCGATCCCGACTGGTGGGAGATCGCCGACGCGGCCTGGCTCACGGCGACCCGGTTGGCCGCCGGGGCGGAGCCGGGCGACGACCGCCCAGCACGCCACCGGCGGGAGACCGGTCAGCCGTGGCC
>NZ_SMKC01000167.1 GCF_004348315.1 Streptomyces sp. 8K308
CCCCTACGACCGACCAAGGCCGGCCGAGGGGCAGCTCACCACCCGGTTGTTGTCCGTCGGCTGGGATCGGGACGTGCTGTCCCGCCTCGAGGCCCTGTCAGTCGAGTGCGGAACCACGCTCCTCACCGTGGTTCAGGCCGCCGTGGCGGCGCTGCTCACCCGGCTCGGCGCCGGCACCGACATCCCCCTCGGCACCCCCGTGGCCGGCCGTGTCGACACCCAGCTGAACGACCTGATCGGCCACTTCGTCAACACCGTCGTGCTGCGCGTCGACACCTCGGGTGACCCCGGTGTGCGGGAACTGGTGACCCGGTGCCGGGAGACGGGACTGACCGCCTACGCCCACCAGGACCTCCCCTTCGACCGGCTGGTCCGGGAGCTCGCGCCGCCGCGTCGGCCCAACCTCAACCCCCTCTTCCAGACCGACGTGACCTGTGGCCGGGCCGAGGCGGTCCTGCCGCGACTGGGGATGGCCTCCGTCGCCGCGCTGCCGACGGATCTCGCGGTCGCCAAGTTCGACCTGCAGTTCGCCTTCGAGTCGGGAGGCCCTTCCGGTGGCCTCCGATGCGACCTCAGCTACTGCGCGGAGCTCTTCGAGTCGATCACCGCCGAGCGCATCGTTGCCCAACTCGACCAGGTCATCCGGGAATTCGCCGCCTGACCAGAGCCTGCGCCCACCCGGGGTCCGAAGCCAAGGTCCGTCTCCGCCGTCCTCATCACCAAGGAGAAGCTCGATGTCCAACCCCTTTGACAACGCCGACGGGACCTTCCTGGTGCTCGTCAACGCCGAGGGCCAGCACTCCCTGTGGCCCGCCACCATCGAGGTACCGGCGGGCTGGAGCACCGTCCTGGACGCGACCGACCGCGCCATGGCCCTGGAGTACGTCGAGACCCACTGGACGGACATGCGGCCCAAGAGCCTGATCGCGGCCATGGGGGGCTCGGATGACTGACCCCACCCCGCCGGCCACGCTCACCAGGGCCCGAACGCCACGGAGCACGGCGGCGGCCTCGCACGCGGTCAACGGGCCCCGACTGCTTGACCGGATCCGCAGGTTCGCCGCCATCGGCCGCGACGACCAGGGCGGGATCAACCGACCCGGCTTCGGTGAGGCGGACCGCGCCGCGCGCGCCCACCTGATCAAGGAAGCGCGGCAGGCAGGTCTGCTGGCGCGGACCGACGCCGCCGGGAACGTGCTCATCCGGCGACCCGACCCCGGCCCCAGCGAGGCCCAGCACGCGGCCCGGCCACGTCTCCTCCTCGGCTCCCACCTCGACACCGTCCTCAACGGCGGCGAACTCGACGGCGCCTACGGTGTGCTGGCCGCCCTCGAGGTCCTGCACAGCCTGCACGAGTCCGCCATCCCCACCCGCTGCGACGTCACCGTCGTGTCCTTCGCCAACGAGGAGGGCGCGCTGTTTCCCCAGCCCTTCTGGGGCTCCATGGCGCTCGTCGGGCGACTGCACGCCCTGCCCGAGGATCCCCGGGACTACCACGGACAGTCGCTCCGAGACGCCCTGCGGCTGGCCGGCGGCGACCTCTCCGATCTCACCTCGGCCGTCTGGCCTCCGGGCTCGCTGGACGCGTACCTCGAGCTCCACATCGAGCAGGGTCCCGTGCTCGAGCGGTTGGGAAAGCCGATCGGCGTGGTGGACTCCGTCACCGGTCGTACCCAGCTCGCGGTCGAGATCTCGGGCTCCGCGGGGCACGCCGGCACCACCCCCATGGCAGGCCGCCGCGATCCGCTGGTCGGTGCCGCCCACGTGGTGCTGGCCGTGCACCGCATGGCGAGCGAGGAGGAGCTGTGCCGGGTGGCGACCGTCGGGAGGCTGGAGCTGTCGCCGAACTCCTCCAACACGATCCCCGAGCGGGTGCTGCTCAGCGTCGACATCAGGGACAGCTCGGTGCGGCGACTGGCCGCCGCCGAGGACGCGTTCCGCGAGAAGCTGGCGGCACTGGCGCGGCGAGAGCAGCTGGACATCACCGTGCACGACGCCATCCGCACCGACCCCGTGCACACGGACCAGCGGCTGCGCCGCGCCATCGCCTCGTCCGCCCGCGACCTGGGTCTGGGCTACGAGACGTTGCCCAGCGGCGCGGGCCACGACGCCCAGGTGGTCGCCGACATCGCCCCCGTCGGGATGATCTTCGTTCCCAGCATCGGCGGCGTGAGCCACGTTCCCTCCGAACGCACGGCCCCCGAAGACCTGATCGCCGGCGCCGACGTGTTGCTCCACACCGTCCTTCGGCTGTGATCCGACACCGCCCCCTGCGCCCCCCACCCGTTCCGCCACGCACTCCCGGGAGACCGCCATGCCCCCTGCCCAGCCGCACCACTCGTCCGTCATCGCCGTCTTCTGCGGCGCACGCCCGGGCACGACGCCCGAACACACGGGCCTCGCCCGGAAGTTCGGCGCCGCCCTGGGCCGTCGTGGCCTGGGCATGGTCTACGGCGCGGGTGGCGTCGGGGTGATGGGCGCGGCGGCCGAGGCCGCGCTCGCCAACGGCGCCGCCGTGACCGGCGTCATCCCGCAGGACCTCCACGAGCGGGAACGCGCACAGCAGGCCCCGGGAGAGATCTTCGTCGTCCGCTCCATGCACCAACGCAAGGCGCTCATGTACCGGCTGTCCGGCTCCTTCGCGGTACTGCCGGGTGGCCTGGGGACCATGGACGAGCTGATGGAGGTGGCCACCTGGAACCAACTCGGCGTGCACGAGAAGCCGGTGGTCCTGCTCAACGCCAGTGGCTACTTCACCCCGCTGCTGGCCTTCTTCGACCACATGGTGGCGGAGGGCTTCCTCTCCGCCGACGAACGCCGCCTGGTGCACGCGGTGAGCGATGTCGAGGACGCCCTTGACCTGCTCGCCCCGGACAGTCGCGTCCTCGACACGAAGCAGCCCCTGGCGGGGTCCGCCCTGTGACGGCCCGGCACGCGGGGAGTGAGAGGGCATGAGGCTACTGCGCGACGCACGGTTTCGGCGCCTCCTGATCGGTGAGACGGTCTCCAGCTTCGGGGACAGCGCCATGTACCTCTCGCTGGGCATCTGGGCCAAGGACCTCACCGGCTCCGACGCCGCCGCCGGGCTGGTCTTCCTCTTCCTCACCGTGCCGGGGCTCGGTGCCCCCCTGCTCGGGTACGTGGTGGACCGGGTCGACCGCAAGCCCCTGCTGCTGTGGATGTACGGCGGGATGGGCCTGATGGTGCTCTCGCTGCTGGCCGTCCGCTCGACCGATCAGCTGTGGATCATCTATCTGGTCGCCTTCTGTTACGGCGTCCTCTTCTCCACTCCGGCGCGCGGCGCGCTGCTCAAGGACATGTTGCCGTCCGAGGACGCCGCCGACGCCCGCTCCCTGCTGATCGCCACCCGGGAGGGCGTACGCATCGTGTCGCCCGCCGTCGGCGCCGGCATCTACGTGACCTGGGGCGGTGGCTTCCTCGCCGTGGTCGACACGTTGACGTTCGTGGTGGCCATGCTGCTGCTGGCCTCGATCCGGGTGACCGAGTCGCCACCCGGCGAGGCCGGGGAACCCTTCCGCACCCAGGTCGCCGCCGGATTCCGCTACGTGCGCCACGTGCCGCTGCTGTTGCGGCTGACGGCCGCCTTCACGGGCTTCATGCTCTTCGCTGGCCTGCTGGAGAGCGCGTCGTTCGCCGCCATCGACGAGGGGCTCGGCCTGTCGGCCGCCTTCCTCGGAGTCTCTGCTTCGGTTCAGGGAGCCGGCTCCGTGCTCGGCGGCCTGCTGGCCGGCCCGCTGGTCAAGCGGTACGCGGAAGCGTGGATCAGCGGCGTGGGCTTCGCCGTGGTCGCCGTCGCCATGGCCCTGTGTTGCGTCCCTGACCCCGGGTTCTTCCTGGCGGGGGTCACCCTCAACGGTGTTGGCATGCCCATGGTGCTCGTGGCGCTGGGTACCGCCACGCACCTCTACGCCCCCTCCCGGCTCCAGGGCCGGGTGCAGTCCGTGGTCAACATGGCCGGCAACGGCTCCCAGACGCTCTCCATCGCCGCCGGCGCCGCGCTGGTCGGAGTCGTGGACTACCGGCTGCTGTACGCGGCCATCGTGCTGGCGGCCATCAGCAGCGTCGGCGCGGTGCTGCTCCGCCCACCACCACCTCCCGCCGTGGCCACCTCCCTTGCCGACCGGCTCGCGGAACCGCCCACGCGAGCCAACTCCCGCTGACGAGACGAGGTGCCGCTCATGTCCTCAAGGCAGACTTACGGGACCGGACGTCGTTCCCCGCGCCTGCCACCGCCCCTCACGTCTCCGATGGACGCGGCCCTGCTTCCTCTCCTGGCCGCCCTGGCCGCCGAGGACCGCAGGAAACCGCTGGTCGAGGCGCAGTTGACCGTGCTGGAGGCCGCGCTCCTGCTGGCGCGGGCGGCCGAGGCGGAGACCCGTCAGCCGCCGGCCGACTGTCTGGAACTGCTGACCGGTGCCCTCGGTTCGGTGCGGGCGGCGGTCCACGCCACCTCACACGCCCTCATCCGCACCCGCGACGGACTCCGCCGCCCTCACCCGTCCAGCTGAAAGCCGAGACAGCGATGACAGCTCAGCTCCCCCCGCCCGTGCGGCAGGGGCTCAGCCCCTCGGAACAACTCCTGTGCGAGATGTTCGCCGCCGTGCTCATGGTCGAGAGGGTCGGCCCCGACGACGACTTCTTCCAACTGGGCGGCCACTCCATGCTCGCCGTGCGGTTGCAGCGCCGCCTGCGCCCCCTGGTCAGTGGGCGACTCGGCGTCCAGGACGTCCTCCGCTACCGCACCCCGCGCGCCCTCGCCGCCCGCCTGGGCCAGCAGGGCGAGGAGGATCGCACCGACCCGCTGCTCGCCCTCCGCGCCACCGGCGACGGCGTCCCACTCTTCTGCGTACACCCGATCCTCGGCCTCAGCTGGAGCTACGCCGCGCTGCTGCCCCACCTCAGCGCGCACGAGCCCCTGTACGGCCTGCAGTCCACGGGCGACAACGCCACGTCGCACCGCACGCTTGACGACCTGGCTGAGGAGTACGTGGAACGCGTCCGCCGCGTCCAGCCGGACGGGCCCTACCGACTGGTCGGCTGGTCGCTCGGCGGGCTGATCGCCCAGGCCATGGCCACCAGCCTGCAACGGCGGAACGAGTGGGTCGCCCTGCTTGCCCTCATCGACGCCTACCCGGTCTCCGTCTTCACCGGCGACCGGGACGCTGGAGTGCTGGACTCCCTGCTCGACAGCGTCTCCCTGGTGAACCGGCGTGGCAGCGTCCTGGGGCGGGCCGGCGTCGCCGCCGCCCTGCACGAGGCAACAGGGCTGGCCGACGCCGACCGCCTGGTCGACGCGGCGCTCGCCAACGACCGCTTGGTCCGGGACCGCACCCCGCACGAGTTCCACGGCGACCTGCTCTTCTTCAGCGCACTCAAGGGCCGCCCCCATGGCCTGCACGCCGGTCTCTGGCAGCCCACGGTGACTGGGACCATCCGGGAACACCAAGTCCACGCCGCGCACCACGACATGTTGCGATCCCCTGCCGTGGGCGAAGTGGGTCGAGTCATCGCACGGGAACTGGCCGACGGGACAGACCACTCCCCTCCCGGTTGGTAGTCGTCGAACGCCCCCCGGCCCTCTGGACACCTTCACCACACACCTCACATCCCCGCCAGGTGCACGCCCCAGATGGCGATCAAGGGAAACTGACACGGGCACCTTCGAGCGTGGGCCTGCACGGGTGATCCAGACGATCGGGGACGCCGGTCATGGCTCGAGATGCTGCCGTACGAACGCCGCGATCCGTTCAATCAGTCGTTCGCGGTCCTCCGGCGGCACTTCGGCCATTCGGCCGGTCTCCTCGAGGAAGTCGCCGAAGCTCGCGGCGCATAGGGAGGCGTCCGGCAGAGAACAGGTCAGCGACTGCCCGTTCCGTACGTACCGTTAGGCCCGAGGGTGTAGACGAAGAGGCTGACGCCTTCCCCGGTGCCGTACAGGGAAGGGCCGTTCTCGGGAAGAGCGACGAGGGCCGCGTAGTACCCGGGCGTGTTCGTCAGTAGCTGCTCCACGGGGGTGCACCGACGGATCGAAGCATTCGGACTGTTGATCCCGGTGTCGGCGGGTCACGAAGGACCGGGCGCCAAGGACGTACTCGCACCCATGAGTGGTGGCCGGCAGGGTGCCGCCCGCGTTCAGGGTCACGGAAATCGCGCCGTCGTCCGTCGACATGTCGACGACCCGGAGGCCGGTCGCGCCGCCCCACACCATGCAGGGCACGCCCGTCGGGCCGATGACGAAGATCGGCTCTCGGTCGCCCCAGATCCCCGCGACCATCGCCCCTGACGGTAGGAACGAGCGGTCCGGCAGTGCCATCGTCGTGGGGAATCTCCTCGGGGCCGAACCGGGTAGGCGGAATGCTCCGCGCACGGTTCCACGCCGGCCACCACCTCGGTGGCGTCCGATTGGGCACTGGGTCGGCTCGCGGTAGACCTGTCGGTCGGTGTCGCCGACGTACAGGAGGGTGCGGTCGATGTCCCACAGGGCGAGCACGGTGTCGGCCACGGTCAGGGCTCCGTCCGTATCAGGGTGGCGGCCCGCTCGGTGACGTCGGCGGCGTGGGCGGCGTCGCCGGCCGCGGCGAGTTCGTCGGTGAACTCCCGCACGGTTCGTTGAGTCGGGCGGACTGGAGCTGTTCGGCTCGTGACAGGGCGTCGTGCGCCGTGGCGCAGGCCGCCTCGATGTCTCCCATGCGGAGGTGCGCGGTGGCGGCGCGGGTGAGGAACTGGGCCCGGGTTCGCAACTCGGTGGAGTTGATCGCCGCCTCTGCGGCCGTGAGGCTTTCTACGGCGCGTGCGTGGTCACCCAAGTCCAGGTAGCAGCTTCCCGCCTGTCCTCGGATTTCGCCTTCGTTGATCCAGTACAGCCAGTGGGGATCGCTCTCGGAGCGGCCACCGGCGCACAGCTCCGCGGCCTGTATGCGGCGGATCACGGCCCCCGCCACCCGACCTGTGTGGTGGCGTTGATGCTCTTCGTCGGCGGCAGGGGGACAGAATGCTCGGTCCGGTTGCTGGGGTGTTGTGCTCGCGCGTGGCGCAGGTGCGCTCTGAGCCTTGCGCGTAGTACGGAGAGCGGATAGCTCGCTCCGAGGCGTTGCAGGAACTCCTGGACGTGCCAGGTGACGAGCGCACCTTGTCGTGACAGGTACGAACCCACCTGGTTGATGCCGAATCGGTCGTCGTAGTCGAGGAGCAGGTAGCCGGCGAGTTGGTAGATCTCCTCGGTGCCGAGGCGGCGTGGTCGGGTGGTCGCTTTGCAGTCCAGCAGCAGGCCGCCGAGGATGAAGTCCGCGTCGGCGCCGCCGAGGTCCTGGCTGCCGGCGAACATCGGTCCGCAGAGCCTGGCTGGGGGCGGATATGCGCGGAAGCGCTCGAAGAGACCTTCCGCGAGTTCCATCTGCCGGCCGATGTCGTCGACGGCGTAGACGGGGACGCTTGCGGTGAGCTCGTCGAGGCTCGTGGTGGGCGTGGCGTCGGCAAGCATGCTGAACCGGCGGACTTCGCCCGTGCGGAAGATGTCCTTGTAGAAGGCGGCGACGAAGCACAGCCTGCCCAGGTCCTCCTCAGGCAGGACCTGGGAGCCAGCCAGGTGGGCGTCCACGGTCGCCAGCAGCTCCTGGCCTGCCGTGTGGAGCACGGCTCTGGTCTCCGGTCGCGGCACCCCCGGGAGGGGAGTGCCGCCACCGAGGGCGTGCACACCGTGTGTCACGGCCGGGCCCAGATGGCAGCCGAGTGAGAGCCTGAGCCGGAAGTCGATGGCGTGCGGTGCCCACATCTTCATGTAGTGGTCGTGCTCGAACCGGAGCCTGCCGTCGAGGGACCGAATGTCCTGCCACGCCCTGGCTGCGTAGGGCAGCAGTGTGCGGGCGACGTACTCTTGCGCCTGGTAGTCAAGACCGTTGACGCGATCCAGCTGCCGGGCCTGACTTCGCGGTCGGTGTTGTGGCAGAACCTGCGGATCATGTCCATCACCAGCCGCGCCTGGTGGCTGCGCGTGATGCGGCGGGAGTCCACGTCGAGGTCTCGAACGATGCCGAGCAGTCGCGCGGTCTCCTTGGCGGGGATGCGGGCCGAGGCGTTCAGACGCTCCCGGTAGCTGTGCCCGACCGCGGTGAAGGCGAGGAGTGGGCGGTTCGGCAGTCGACGTTGGAGCCGAAGCGGCTACGGGCATCGTCGGCGATGGCCCGGTTGAAGGCCACATACAGGCCGCGCTTCCTGGTGGAGGCTCCCATCAGCATGAGGGTGGACGTCTTCCCTGTCCCGGCGCCGGCCACGAGCGCCAGGTCCCGACCCGCCGCAAACACCTCCCGCGCCGCCTGCTGTTCCTCCGTTGCCTTGAAGGCCAAGCGAAACCTCCCCCTTTCGCGGCTTCGTGTACCGCAGCTCAGAGGCTGCCTGCTGGGTTACCAAAGGTCAACCCGGCGTGAGCCCTCCGCAATGCGCGGCCCAAGAGCGAAAGTGCACAGCCGTGCTCATGCCCCCACTCGGCGAACCGCGGTCGGGGCCGCCGCAGTCAGATCGTCCTTCTCAAGGTAGCGGGGCAGAAGTCCCCGCCTGCTGCCGCGCTCGCCTGCTGCGAACTCGCCGCGGAAGTCCTCTTCGACGGGTTCGATACGCGGCTGACGAGGGGGTCGGCCGGCCGCACCCCTCGCCGCGTGGGCACTCATTGCGCTGGCCGGCGCGGCCACGCAGAGCTCATCTGTTACGGGAATCGTTCGTCGCTCGGTCGCCCGGCCTACCGCCCAAGCGCCGTGCGCAGGGTCAGCCCGTAGCGGCGGCGGAGGCGGTAGGTTTCCCAGACCGACAGCAGGGTCACCGACACCGGGCCGCCCAGAAGGAAGGTGTAGAGGATCGAGGGCGGGGCGGCCACGTCGGGGCCGTCGGAGAAATTGAGGATGAAGAGGGACCAGACCATGAGCGGGGAGAGCAGGGCCGGCAGTAGATCGTGGACGTCGCCGAGGCGGAAGCAGGAGTTCACCCCGTAGACCAGGACGACCACGGTGAAGGGGATGGCGCACAGCAGGAGGATCAGACAGATAAGTCCGCCTACGCCTTGCCCCACCACGAGCAGCACACTGATCAGCCAGCTTTGATCGCCGGGGACGATGTCGAAGGAGAAGAGTTCTCCCCGCAACGTCTTCCAGGTCAGCCAGCACAGCCCGGCACCGCACAGAATCATGACCACGCAGTACCCGGGCCCGAGCAGACAGGACGCGTAGCGGCGGCCGAGCGGTGCGCGGGCCGCCGAGATGAAGGCGGTCACCGCGAGGAGCCCGACCCCGAACGTGATCCCGCAGCTGATCAGCAGATCCTCCAGCTTGCCCATCACGAAGTCCTCGCGGCCCACTTTCATCGGGTAGGCCATCACCAGCCACACCGTTGCCGTCAGACCGAGGGCCGTACGGCTCCACTGCAGTGCGTGGACGATCCGATCCTGCACGCGGTCGGGCCTGATGGACGACACCCGCTCCGACGCTATGGTGAGCGGACGGGTGACGAGACGCGGCAACCTGCCCAGGACGTTTCTGTTGCCGCTCATGTTGCGCATACCCCGAGTGCAATGAGGGCGCACGTGTTCGAGCGCCGCGATCGAACACCCTATCGCGCGACTACGTGCTGCTGGTGGTCGAGGGCGGGCTGCGGCTGGCTGGTCAAGGAACGCGGCCTGGCCGGCTTGGGGTGGGAAAGGCGCAGGTCGGAGGCGGTGTGGCGGGGTGAGGTTGAGCCCACTGTAAATCTGCCGGCTCAGCCTACCCAGGTTCGAACCCTGGCGCCGCCACAGCGCAGAGGCAGCCCTCTGACCAGCGAATACGCCGGGTCGGGGGGCTGTTTTACTGCCCAGGAACGCCGCCCTCAAACGAGAATCGAAACGCGGCGTTTGTTGCCGTCTGTCTCGCGGCCTTTCCCAGCCCTAGTCAGTTTCTGCCCCCAGGTGTCCCCCAGGGGGACGGTCTTCTGGCTAGCTGTCGGCGTCGTCCCACTCGCGCATCGCGGCCTCGATGCGCTGGTTGGAGCGCTCCTCGTTCTGCGCGAGGACCTTGGCGTAGACGCGGAACAACACCGCGAGGCTGTGCCCAGCCTCCGCCGCCCCTCGGCTTCAGCCGTAAGACCGAGTCGAACGCTTCCTGAAGTCAGCCGAGACCGGTCGCGTTGACGGTCCGCTCGCAGGTCAGGTCTTCCGACTGCTCATCGGATCAGCTCTGCGGGGATCAGGTTCTGAGCCGCGAGTTGGCGGAGGACGAGGTGGGAGAACTCGGTCGCGCCGCGTTCCGAGGTGTGGGTGTTGTCGCCTGCCTCATTGGTGAGGTAGAGGGCTCTGGACGCCTGCGGGCCGAGTTCCTCCACGCGCTGCCTGGTGAGCTGGGTGAGGTCGATGAGTGCCACGCCCCGCTCGGCGGCGAGGCGGCGCATCTCGGCCGGGAGGTTCACGCCGAGTGCGTTGACGTGCAGGGCGGTGCCGTTGTTCAGCGTGCCGTCGGTGTTGAACCAGCGGCGGACGATCGGTGTGACGAGGACGGGTGTGCCGCCTCGGGCCCGTACGCCGTCGATCAGCCCGTTGAGGCTGGTGCGGAAACTCTGGGCGGTCGTCTGCTTGTCGTTGTGTCCGAACTGGATGAGCACCACGTCCCCGTCTCCGATGAGCGGGCGCATCGCCGGGAAGAGCCGGGAGTTGGCCAGGAAAGAGCCGGCGCTCTCGCCGGAGTCGGCGTGGTTGGCGACCGACAGGCCCTGGGTGAAGAACTGCGGCAGCATCTGCCCCCACCCCGTGTACGGGGCGGTCTCCTGGTCGCAGACGGTGGAGTCCCCGGCGAGGAAGAGCTGCGCATGATCGCTGGGGGTGACGGTGAGGTCGCTCAGCCGCGGCACCTGGCCGCCGAAGTACAGGTCGAGCCCGGGGCTTCCGCCCGGCCTGGTCGGCTGCCCCTCCGGATCGCGCACGTTGACGGTGAAACTCTCCCTCACCTGCTCTCCAGCGCCGGTCGCCGTCGCGGCGAGCATCACGCGCCGCGCCTCGGCGGTGACCACCGTGCTGCCAGCCTGCGCCCCGCCCAGGACCGCGGTGACGTCATAGGTGCCAGGAGGGACGTCGAAGTGGCAGACGACGGGCGCGGTGCCGGTGCAGTTCTCGACCGCCGAGGCGCCATGACCGGCGGCGAGTGCGGGGGCGACCGAGAGGGCGGTCACCAGGGTGGAGCAGGCGATGGTGAGGACAGTGGCGCGAAGCAGTACGGCGCGGGCTCGTGTCACGGGGGCTCCTCGGTTCGGCAGATGAGTCCAGCTCGTTCGGGCGCCCCGGAACGCGCTGACCAACGCAAGGCTCACCACCGTGATCGTGGTCGTGGCCGGCGTCTCAGATGTCGTGGGGGTGGGGCCCCGAAGACGGGGACGGTCAGGACAAAGGTGTGCGGTTACGGGTGCGGATCCGGTTGCCGACGCGGTTCGCCACGGGCTTGGCCTGACGCCTGCTCGCGCCGTCGACCCCGGGTGGGTCACTCGGTGACGTTGTCCACGGCGAGGGTCTGGATCTCGCCGGCGGCGAACGGCACGCTGACCGTCTTGTTGGAGATCCGGAGGTCCGCGCGGTGGGTGTAGCGGTCTCCGTTGCCGGAGGTCAGCGTCGACCAGCGGCTCACCTGGCCGCCCGTGCCGCCGGCGGCCTGCCCGAACTGGGAGAGGTCGAACGTCAGCGTCTGCGCCTGGCCCGGGTTGACCGCGACCAGCACCAGCCGGCGGGCCGCCGGGTCGTAGGCCGCGACGGTGTTGCCGGCGTTGGTGCCGAGGATGTGCATGCCGGGCCTGATGTGGCGGGTGAACTGCGCGTACACGTAGTACTTCGTCTGTACGGCGCCCGGCTGGAGCGTCGCCGGATCGTAGGCGATCATCGCCCAGCCGGGGCTGGGGTCCATCACCTGCCAGTAGCACCAGGCGGTCGGGTGGAGCCAGCGGAAGTCCAGGAACAGGTTGGTGGCCAGGGTCAGCCCGCTGGCGTCGTTCTGGCCCGTCTCCGAGTTCCACAGCTTCTTCCCGGCGCTGCTGACGTCCTGGTACAGCAGGTCGCGACGGCCGCTCGCCCCCTGGTAGCCGTGCACGTTGACCTGGTCCACCAGTGCGCGGGTCGACGCGCTGAACGATGCCCAGGTGGTGCGGGCCAGGTCGTAGCTGGTCTCGTCGGATGCGGAGATCGGCGTGCCGGAGAGCCCCAGCCGGTCGAGTTCCGCGCGCAGGTGCCCCAGGACCTGCGCCTGGACGCCGGCGTCGATGTGGCAGCCCTCCTGTGTGCCGTCGGCTCGCCACCAGGTGGAGGATGGCTCGTTGAACGGCTCCACCGCGGCGAACGGCACGCCCCAGGTGTCCCGGGCGCGCCGCGCGGTGGTCGCCAGGTAGGTGGCGAACTGCCGGTAGTTCCAGGATTGAAGGTTGTTCCCGCCGTCGGCCGCGCCCGAGGGGTTGTGGTTCAGGCACATCCACCACATCGGCGAGTTCGAGAACAGTTCCGCCTGGGCGCCGCGCCGCACCGCCCGGGTCAGTGCGCCGCGCTGCCGCGCGTCGACGGTCCAGTTCCAGGCCGAGGAGTTGGGGTCCTCGTTGCGCCAGTCCTGCCAGAAGCCCTCGATCTGCTTGTACCGGGGGATGTTGGGCGAGGCCACCATCGACTCCCCGGCCACGCTGTTCCAGCTGCAGGCCCCCAGGTTGTACCGGGCGATGGTCAGCCCAAGGCCGGGGAGCGTCCGTCCACCGTAGGCCACGTCGCCCAGGGTGAAGAACGCGTCGGCGAAATCGTCCCGGTCGCCGAAGACGTTGGCCCACCAGGCCAGGGACGTGCCCCAGCCCTCCCATGGCCCGAAGTCCGATCCGGGCTCGACGCGGACCAGGGTGTCCGCGTGGGCCGTGCCCGTGGCCAGGGCGCTGCCCAGCAGCACACCGCCGGTCGTCGTCAGCAACGTTCTGCGCTTCACGAGTGTCTCCTCGTCATCGCGTTGGTTGGTCATGCTGTGTTGGTCCGGCTCCGGGCGGTGGGCCGCCCGCCCGGAGCCGGGTGGTGTTCCGCCTGGCCGCGTGCCGGCGGTCCGTCAGAGGCGTTGGCGTGTGAAGCGCTGGTTGGCCGCGCCGGTGTAGGTCCACTGGGAGACGCGGGCTCCGTCGGTGGTGGAGTACTCCCAGACGTCCATGGCCAGGCCGCTGGCGCGGTTGATCAGGCTGACCGTGCCGTCGCCCTGGTCGACGATCCGCCACTGCTGGTTGGCGGCACCGGTGTCGGGCTGCTGGGTGATGTCGGCGCCGCCTTCGTTGCCGGCGGCCTGAAGCACCAGGCCCGAGTGGCGGGCCCTGATGCGGACGTGGCCGTCTCCGGAGTCGAGGAACTCGAACTGCTGGTTGAGTCCGCTCCCGGTCATCCACTGGATGAGTCGTGCCCCGGCCGCGGTGGACATCTCGCTGATGTCGGCCGCTTTGCCGCTGTGCTGGGCGATCAGGCGGTAGTAGGCCGGGCCGCCGGGCGAGTCACCCAGCTGGGCTTCCCACCTGGTATTGGGCCCGGCGGCGTCGGCCGGGAGGCGGTCCCGCGCGGCGGTGTCGCCATACATTGTCCAGCGGGCCCAGTCAACGACGGTGTTCGGGAAACGGTTGTCGCTCCAGAAGCTGGTGTGGCTGCCGCCGACGAAGGTGAGGAACGCCTTGGGCCAGGTCATCTCCGTGTACGCCTGCCGGGCCGAGGAGTACTGCGTGGTCGAGTCCCGGTCGCCGTGGACGAACAGGACCTTGGCGGAGACCGAGGCGGCGGGGTTGCCCATGTCCTCGCAGGACTGCGGGTTGGCGGAGATGATCCGGCTGTCGGGCCAGGAGGTAAGCAGGCCGTGGGTGATCATGCCGCCCAGGGAGTGGCCCGACACGCCGACGCCGGTGCCAGTGTTGATGTGCCCGGCCAACGGTCCGCTCGTGTTGAGGGCGAGGGTCTGGGTGAGGATGTGCGAGACGTCATTCGAGGTGTTGCCGTTGTAGACGTCGTTGAAGTTGTGGTTGAAGTGCGGGGCCGGGACGATGAAGCCCGCCGCGGCCAGGGCCCGGATGATGAACAGGGAGTTCTGCGGGCTGCTTTGGAAGCCATGGGTGAAGTTGTAGACGGGGAAGACACCGCCTGCGACCGGGGCGTTCGTCACCGGGTTGCCACCGGGGGTACCGGTGGCCGGGTAGTAGACGTAGGTGGTGCACGGGCGGCTGCCACGGGTCCAGTCATACCGGCGCACGCCGACCGCGAACGGCGTGGTCGGCGCCGTGTCCAGCGGCCCGATTGCGGCAGATGCCTGTCCTGCGCCGAGCAGGGACACGCCGGTGGCCACCGCGGTGGCCGCGCTCAGGTTCAGGAAGGTGCGTCGTCGCATCGCCATGATGACTCCTGGGAGAGAAGGGATGTGCCTGGAGGTCGTGGCCCGGCCCCGCCGACCACGCGCGCCGACCGTGCGCGCCGCCCGCGGTGCGGGCCGCGAGGCATGGGCGGTGGCGGCTCTCGCGCCGCTCTGGTGGAACGTGACGTCCCGCGTCCTCCGCCCGCTTGGTTCGGCGGCTGGGGGCGGGGCCGCCGCCGAGTGGCGCGGGCCGGAGTGCTGGGTGGGCC
>NZ_SMKC01000168.1 GCF_004348315.1 Streptomyces sp. 8K308
GGTCGGCGGGGGGCATGGGGCGGGCGTAGTGCCAGCCCTGGCCGGTGTCGCAGCCGATGCGGCGGAGGCGCTCGGCCTGGGCCGGGCCCTCCACGCACTCGGCGGTCACCGTGAGGCCGAGCTTGTGGGCGAGCTGGACCAGTGAGGTCACGATCGTCTCGTCGGCCGGGTTGAGGTGGCGGGCCGTGCGGAAGCCGCGCACGAACATGCCGTCCAGCTTGAGGGCCCGCACCGGAAGGCGGCTGAGGTAGGCGAGGTTGGAGTAGCCGGTGCCGAAGTCGTCGATCGCGATCCGCACGCCCATGTCGGAGAGCGCCTGCAGGGCCTGGAGCGGGCGGCCGGCGGAGCCCATCACGGCGGACTCGGTCAGCTCGAGTTGCAGCAGCCCGGACGGCAGCCCGGACTCCTGGAGCGCCTCCGCCACGTCGCTCACCAGGTCCGAGTCCCAGACCTGCCTGACCGCCACGTTGACGCTGACGAACAGCGGCGCCCCCGGGTGGTCGAGCTGCCAGCGACGGGCCTGCCGGCAGGCCTCCCGTAGCACCCAGCGGCCGAGCGGCACGATCGCGCCGTTCTCCTCGGCCAGGCCCACGAACTTGTCGGGGCCCAGCTTGCCGAACCGGGGGTGGTTCCAGCGCACCAGCGCTTCGGCCCCGCGCACGACGTCGTCCGCGAGCCCCACGATCGGCTGGTACTCCAGCGTGAACTCCCCGCGCTCGACGGCCGGGCGGAGCGTGGAGGAGAGCGACTGCCTGGTCATCCGGTTCGCGTTGCGCTCCGGATCGAAGAGCGTCCACCTGGCCTTGCCGTCGGCCTTCGCCCAGTAGAGCGTGGTGTCGGCGGCCTGCATCAGGTTGGTGGCCGTGGTGCCGGCCGCCTTGCGCTCCACGACGCCGATGCTGGCGGAGACGGCGAGCCGCTGGCCGCCCAGGTCGAACGGCGGCCGCAGGGCGGTCAGCATGGCGTCGGCGAGACCGGTCAGCTGCTCGGTGCCGGTCGACCCCTCGACAAGCACCGCGAACTCGTCGCCGCCGAGCCGCGCCACCAGGTGCCCGCCGGCGCCCGTCGCGCACTGCGCGAGCCGCTGGGCCGCCGCGCCGAGCAACTGGTCGCCGACCCGGTGGCCGAGCGTGTCGTTGATCGCCTTGAACCCGTCGAGGCCGAGGTAGCACAGGCCGATCCGGCCGGTGGCCGAGTCGGCGAGCGCGGTGGTGAGGCGCTCGAAGAACAGCGCGCGGTTGGGCAGCCGGGTGACCGGGTCGTGCATCTGGATGTGCCGCAGCCGCTGCTGGAGGTCGCGCCGCTCGCTGATGTCCTGCACCACGAGCAGCGCCACCGACCGCCCGTCCTCGTCGCCGGTGGGTGACACGGTGACCTCGGCCCACAGGGTGTGCCCGTCGGCGTGCTTGAGCCGCCTGGTGCAGCGCATCCGGTCGCGGTGGCCGCGCAGCACCGCGTGGTACGAGCCCCGGGTGCGGCCGTCGAGGCCGAGCCCGGTCACGGCGTCGGCGCGCTGGCCCGCGAGGGCGGCCGGGTCGACGCCGAGCAGCACTCCGAGAGCCGGGTTGGCCGCCAGGATCTGGCCGGATCTGCCCACCAGCGCCATCGGCAGCTGGGCGATCCGGAAGGCCGCCCGATAGTCCCGGAGAAGCTCACTCTCCGTGAAGGATGTCGGGGTCGCGCCGAGGCCGCCTTCGGGGTCTTGGCCCGGTCCTTTTGAGGGTCCGTTCACCGATCGCTCCCGGAGGGGACTGGTCGCCTGGCGGATGCCGCTGTCGGGCCCTCGCCGGCTGCCCGCTGGCGCATCCGCGCTGGAAATGTGGCGATCATAGAGGCTGCGGAGCGGCTGGAGCCAGTGCCCACTGGGCCTGTCTCGATTCCTGAAATCTGTGCTTGCGACAAAGTTTCGAGAAGCTGATCGTTTCTGCTCGGCGCCTTTGCGCTCCCGATCGTTAACGAACGATGAATACGCAGGGTAATCGTATTGCCCTTGACCCGCGCGGCCTACTGAAACAGGCCAATTCCCCCTGAATCGGAACAGAGTGGGGGCAGCGCTCCGCGTCGTTCCCGCGCCGTTTCCCGCAGCGATCCCGCTCTGCCCGATGGGAGGTCGATGTGCGCCGCGCCTACCGCAGACCGGCGGCCGTGCTCACCGCCCTGGCCGCCCTCATGGGCACCACGCTCACGGCGGGACCCGGCACCGACGCGGCCGCCGACGAGCCCTGCGGCCTGCCGCGCTCCGCGATCCACCACTCGGAGGGCGTCGACACCTGGAACGAGGACTACCCGCGGCCGGTCGGCGTCCTGAGGGCCGTGATGCTCTTCCTCTCCTTCCCCGACGCCCGGCCCGAGGTCACCCCGGCCCTGATCGCCAAGGAATACTTCCCGGCCACCACCGACTACTTCCGCGCCGCCTCCTACGGCCGGCTCGACCTGCGCGCCACCGTCACGGACGGGTGGATCGAGATGCCGGAGGACTCCCGCTCCTACGCCATACAGCGCGACTGGGAGCCGGACCGGCGCTCGGCCTACCTCCGCGACGCCCTGCGCGCCGTCGCGCCCCACGTCGAGCTGGCCGACTACGACGTCGTCTACCTGGTCGCCGATCCGGACGCGCCCGGCGTGGACTCCGACGCCACCAAGGTGGTCAACTTCGATCGCCCCATGACCGTCGGGGACGCCAGCGTCCGCCGGGTCGTCACCGTCTTCGAGAGGCGCCCGCCCGACCGCAACGTGCTGGCCCACGAGACCGGGCACGTCTTCGACCTGCCCGACCTCTACAACCGCCCCGAGGACGGCTACGGCGACTGGGACACCCATGTCGGCGACTGGGACCTGATGGGCAGCCAGTTCGGCCTCTCGCCGGATCTCTTCGGCTGGCACAAGTGGAAGCTCGGCTGGCTCGACGCCGACCACGTCGACTGCGTGCGCGGCCCCGGCACCACCCGGCACACCCTGCAGCCGCTGGCCGCGCCCCTCGACCACTCGTCGCCCGGCACCGACACCCGGCTCGCCGTCGTCCGCACGGGGGCCAGGGAGGCGCTGGTGGCCGAGGCCCGCGCCCCCCTGGGCAACGACGCCACCACCTGCACCCACGGCGTGCTGCTCTACCGGGTGCGCAGCGACGTGGCCTCGGCCGACGGGCCCATCGAGGTGCTCGACGGCCATCCGGAGACCAGCGCCTGCCACGCCGCCTCCGTCCACCCCAGGCTGGCCGACGCCCCGCTCGCCACCGGCGAGAGCTACTACGACGCCGAGGCCGGCATCCGCGTCGAGGTCGGCGCCCGCACGGCGACCGGCGGCTGGGACATCAAGATCGTGCGGGAGTGATCGAAGAGCAGCGCTGGCCTTGGCTGGCCTGGGCGCGTCGGCATGACGCGAGTCGCCGAGCTGACCGAGTCATCAGCCGCACCACCTCAACCACGAGCCGCTCGGCCGCCCCCATTTGGCCACCCCGTCCCGCCCGAACAGGGCCGAGGTGTGTTGACCGCGAGGTTGTTAACGCGGGTGATCGGGGGTTGGCCTTCGAGTGCGGTGTGGCGGCGATGGTAGTTGTAGGTGTGGAGGTAGTCGTTGAGGGCGGCGGTTCGTTCGCTGTTGCTGCCATAGGGGCGAATGTAGGCCCATTCATCCAGTAGGTCCGGTTCAGGCGTTCGACTTTGCCGTTGGTCTGGGGTCGGTAGGCGCGGGTGAGCTTGCCGGTGGCGCCGAGGTCGGCCAAGCTCTGCTTCCACAGGGTGCTTTTGCGGTAGGACCAGGCGTTGTCGGTCAGGACACGTTCGATGCGGTCGATGCCCACGCCTGCGAACCAGGCGGCGGCTCGTCGCAGGAAGGCGGCGCGGGTGGCGGCCTTCTCGTCCGGCAGCACCTCGCTGTAGACCAGTCCGGAGTGGTCGTCGACGGCGGAGTGGACCTAGTCGAAGCCGACACCGGTCTTCGCCGCGCGTCCCGCTTGCCGGCCCAGGACCCTGTGGCCGCCGCCGTCGGGTATCCGGCCGAGCTTCTTGACGTGCACATGGACTAGTTCACCGGGCCGCTCACGCTCGTAGCGGCGGATCACGGCGCCGGTGGGCCGGTCCAGGAAGGCCAGGCGGGAGGCCGTGGCGGACCAGGATCCGGTGCACGGTCGAGGCGGGCAGGCCCAGGATCGGACCGATCACGGCCGGGCCGAGCTTGCGGGTCCTGCGCAGCTCACACACCCGCGTCTCCACAGCGTCCGGTGTGCGGTGCGGGGTGGTCCGCGGGCGGCTGGGACGGTCGGCCAGGCCGGCCTCGTCCTCGGCAACGAACCTGCGCACCCACTCGTGCGCGGTCGTCCGGGAGACACCCATCCCAGCGGCGACATGGGCGACAGGGCGACCCGAACGGACCCGCTCGACCAGCAGCCGCCTGCCATGAACGGTCAGCCGGGCATTACGGGGGACACGAAGACCTCCATGCGGTGCAGTCCTCGACAGCTCCACCACATCGGAGGTCTTCGCCATGACCAAGCCCCAACGAGTGTCAACAACGCTCGTGATCAATACACAATCGCTGTGACCTCACCTCATACACGATCACGCCATGGGCCGTCCGGCACCAGGGCGCCGAGCACGGTCAGCAACTGCGGCGGCTCAACCTGGTCCGGCAGCGAGTCCAGATCCGACCACGCGATCCAGGCATGCGTGTCCAGGTTGGTCTGCTCGTCGGAAAGCAGGCCGGTCCGCACCAGGGATGGTTGCTCGTCGGCAAACTGAGCGACGAAGAAATGCTCCGTCCCGATGTACCGCTTGCCGTTCCACTGCACATCACGGTCGACGAGCACCGACCGGTCAAGGACGGCAGCCGTGTCGAGTCCGGTTTCCTCGGCCAGTTCACGTCGTGCCGCCACCAGCGGTGTCTCGCCAGGTTCGATGCCGCCACCGGGCGGCTCCCAGAGCCAGGTCCCGTCGAAAGGATCCTGCCAGTGCAGAAGCAGCAGGCGGTGGGCAGCGTCCAGGCAGATGACCCGGGCGGCGGGCCGGTGCGTTGCTTCCACCGTCCTGACGCTATGCGGTGCTCGAAATGTCGATCAAGACCTGCGCATGCCCTCAATCACTGGAATCGACATACAGGAGCGCACATGGCCGGTAACGTTCGGTGCGGAAGCTGTCAGGGGAAGGGGTACGTCTTAGCACCCCGCCACTCAAGGGGCGAGGACGACGTGCCCACCGAGGACGAAGAGCAGCAGTGCGCCATGTGCAACGGCACGGGATGGGTGAAGCAGTAGATGGCTGACGCGGATGCTGACGAGGGCATCGAGTGCCCGGGTCCGCACCGGCAGTGCCAGGCGTGCACCGGTTCGCGGATCGAGGTCCGGGAGACGCTGTACGTGTCCAGCGACGGCCGGGGCCAGGGCGTCGCCGCCCCCCACCGCTGTTGGCACTGCAAGGGACGCGGTTACTACTGCACCGCCACACCCCGCTGTCACCCCGCCCACGAGTAACCCGAGCATGACGATGCCCGCTACCGGCTCACCCACGAGACTGACGAACTGCCCGCCCGGCCGCCGAAGTCGGGCACTGCTTGATCGTTTAGCGCTCGGGCCAGCAGTGGGCCAGCTAGCGATCATGAAAGCCGGCCTTAAGAAGCAGAGAAGCCCCTCACCCGCCGTTTCCGGCTGGTGAGGGGCTTCCTCATCAGGTGCGCCGCCAGGGACTCGAACCCCGGACCCGCTGATTAAGAGTCAGCTGCTCTAACCAACTGAGCTAGCGGCGCCTGCTGACGTCGTAGACTCTAGCACCCCGATCCGACGGAACAAAAATCGGTTAGGAAGCGCCCTCGGGACGGCGTCGCAGCAGCTCACGACCGAACTCGATCATCTTGACGGCGTAGTCCTCGGTCCACCCGGCGCGCTCCGCGACGGCCGCCGCGGGCAGCCGGTCGAAGCGCCTGGGATCGGCCAGTCGGGCGGCGGCGATCGCCTGGAACTCCACCGAGCGGTCGGCGGCGGCCTGGAAGGCCACCGCCAGCTCGGTCGCCCGGTCGAGCAGCTCGCCGGGCTCGCTGATCGACTCGAGCGCGAAGAAGTGCTCCTCGTCCGGCTGCTCGGCCGGCGGCTCGAAGAACAACGCCGCCGGGCGCCGGTACCGCGGCGGCTCGGGCGCCTTGCCGGAATCGGACATGCGGACGCTCTCCTTACCTGGCCTTGTCCGGCCTCGCCTGGGCTCGCCGGACCGTCCGGCCCGGGCCCGTCTCAGGACGGCGGGGCCAACTGCTCCCGCCGCGCCGCTCCATTGTGCCGTGCCGCCCCGCCGAGCCGCTCGCGCTCGGGCAGCCACTCGGCGGCCCGACCGTCGCGCGGCCGCGGCGGGACGACGCCCTCGACGCCGTCCGGCACCGGGTCCGACCAGCCGAACCGCCGCCTGACGTGGTCCGCGAGCCGCAGCAGCGGGCGGGAGAGCAGCAGGCCGAGCACCATCACGCCGGCGCCGGCCACGGCGTCCGTGAAGTAGTGGTTGGCCGTGCCCATGACCACCATGGTGGTCATCAGCGGGTACCCCACGGCCAGCGCGCGTACCAGCGGGTGGCGGGAGCCGTAGTGCCACAGCGCGGCGCCGCACCACAGCGACCAGCCGACGTGCAGGCTCGGCATCGCCGCGTACTGGTTGGTGAAGTCGCCCATCCCGCTGGGCGCGCTCGCGTCGTCGGCCCACCAGCCGTACGCGGCGTACTGCGCCAGGCTGTCCACGAAGCCGTAGTCGCCGGGCAGCAGCCGGGGCGGGCTGGTGGGCAGCAGCGTGAAGCCGACCAGGCCGAGCAGCGTGGAGACCAGCAGCCAGGTGCGCATCAGCCGGTAGTGCGGGGGCCGGCGGCGGTAGAGCCAGAGCAGGATGGCCGGCGTCACGATGTAGTGCAGCGAGGCGTAGGCGAACGACGAGGGGACGCCGATCCACGCCTCCTGCGTGAACAGTTCGTTGAGCGGGACCTCGGGGTGCAGCCACAGCGCGTTCTCCATGCGGAGGATGCGCAGGCCGTTGTCGACCGCGGTGCCCACGTCGCCGCGGGCCATCAGCCGGGCCACGGTGTAGGCCCCGTAGACGACCACGATCAGCAGCAGCTCGGTCCACCAGCGTGGTCGGTCACGGGGCATGCGGACTCAGACTCCCCACTCGCGTTGCCTTCATGTCGGGTTCATGCTCTCGGCGACTCACGGTCTTGTGATGAACACCACCGTAAGCCGGAGCACGGAGGTAAGGACGCCGGGGGAGCCCTCCATGGTTGCGTGCGGGATGATGAGTGGCAGATGGGACAGACGGAGAGGACGGTCATGGCATCGCGCATCGTGCTGGTCCGGCACGGAAGAACCGCCTGGTCGGTGGCCGGGCGGCACACCGGCCACACCGATGTGCCCCTGCTCGACGAGGGCCGTGCCCAGGCGAAGGCGCTCGGCGCCCGGCTGCAGCAGGCGCCCTGGCGCGGCCTGCCGGGCGCCGAGGTGCGCACCAGCCCGCTGTCCCGAGCCAGGGAGACCTGCGAACTCGCCGGGTTCGGCGACCGCGCCACCGAGTGGGACGCGCTGCGCGAGTGGGACTACGGCGACCAGGAGGGCCTGACCACCGAGGAGATCCGCGCCCGGCGCGGCGGGGACTGGGTGATCTGGCGCGACGACGTCACCGGCGGCGAGACGATGGCCGGGTTGTCGGCGCGCGCCGACGCCGTCGTCGCCTGGGCCCGTGAGGCCGAGCCGGACGCGGTGCTCTTCGCGCACGGCCACGTCCTGCGGGCGATCGCCGCCCGCTGGCTGGGCCAGGACGTGCGGTTCGCGGCCCGGCTCCGGCTGGACGCGGCCGCGCTCTGCGCGCTGTCCTGGGCCTACGGCGAGCCGGCCATCGAGCGCTGGAACGACACCGGCCACCTGGAGACCGCCGGCTGACCCGCGGCTGACTCGACCGGTCCGCTCACCGGCCGAGCCAGCCCCCGTCGACGGGCAGCACGACGCCCGAGACGTAGTCGGCGGCCCGGCTGGCGAGGAAGACGGCGGCGCCGCCCAGGTCGTCAGCGGCGCCCCAGCGGCCCGCGGGGATGCGGTCCAGGATCGCCCGAGCGCGGACCGGGTCGTCCTGGAGCGCCTGGGTGTTGTCGGTGGCGATGTACCCGGGCGCGATGGCGTTGACGTTGACGCCGTGCGGCATCCACTCGTTGGCCAGCGCCTTGGTCAGGCCGGCGATGGCGGACTTCGAGGCGGTGTAGCCGGGCACGTTGACGCCGCCCTGGAAGCTGAGCAGCGAGGCGGTGAAGATGATCTTGCCGCGGCCGCGCTCCAGCATCGACCCGCCGACGGCCTGGGTCAGCGCGAACTGGCTGGTGAGGTTGACCGCGATGACGTGGTCCCAGAGCGTCAGCGGATGCGTGGCGGCCGGCGCGCGCTCGATGGTGCCGGCGTTGTTGACGAGGATGTCGACGCCCTCGCCGGCCAGCCGGGCGCCGAGTTCGGTGACGGCCTCGCGGTCGGCGAAGTCCACCCGCAGGCCGGTGAAGCGGCGCCCGGCCGCCGTCACGCGGCGCGCGACCTCGCCGCCGTCGGGCTCCATCGAGGCGCTGACGCCGATGATGTCGGCGCCGGCCACGGCCAGGGCCTCGGCCATGGCGAGACCGATGCCGCGGCGCGCCCCGGTGACGACCGCGGTGGTTCCGGTGAGGTCGAACAGCTGACCGCTCACGCGTCGGCTCCCTTCGCGGCCACGTCGATGAGGATCTTCATCGCCTGCCCGGCCTCCAGCGTGGCGAACGCCCGTGCGGTCTCGGTGATGGGCTCGACGCGGCTGATGATCCGGTCGGCCGGGATCACGCCGTTGGCGAGCAGTTCCACGGCCCGCTCGAAGTCGGCGCGCTGGTACACGCGGGCGCCCAGGATCCGCAGCTCGCGCCAGAACACCCGCTGCAGGTTCACCGGCCGGGGCTCGGGGTGGATGGCCACGACGACGAGGGTGCCGCGGACCTTCACCAGGTCCGTGGCGCCGAGGACGGCCGCGGCGGCGCCCGAGACCTCGAAGACGACGTCGGCGCCGGCGCCGCCGGTCCACTCGGTCACCCAGGCGGCCTGGTCGGTGGCCCGTGGGTCGAGCACCTCGAAGCCGAGCTCGGCGACGGCCGCGCGCCGCCCGGCGTCTATCTCGACCACCACCACCTCGGCGCCGGCGTGGCGCGCGACCAGGGCGATGAGCGCCCCGATCGGGCCGCCGCCGATGACGACCGCGCGGTCGCCGGCGGCGAGCCCGGCGCGGCGCACGTCGTGCACGGCGACCGCGACGGGTTCGGTGAGCGCCGCGTGGTCGAGGGGCAGCTCCCTCGGCAGGGCGACGAGGTGGTCGGCCCTGACGTTCCACAGCCGTTGCAGGGCGCCTGGGGAGTCGAGGCCGATGAAGGTGAGGTTCTGGCAGACGTGCTCGTTGCCGGCCAGGCAGGCGGGGCAGGTGCCGTCCCATTCGAGCGGCATGACCGTGACGTGGTCGCCGACGCGCCAGTCGGTGACCCCCTCGCCGAGGGCGTCGATCACCCCGCTCATCTCGTGTCCGGTGATCGCCGGCACGCGCACCCGGGCGTCCATGTTCCCGTGCAGCACGTGGAGGTCCGTGCCGCAGATCCCGGTGTAGGCGACGCCGATCCGCACCTGTCCTGGACCGGGTGGCTCGGGCTCGGTCTCGCGGATGCCGATCTCGCGGCTCCCGAGGTAGTTGGCTGTCAGCACCGGATGGGCTCCCCTCGCGTACGACGTTGTCCGTCCAGCGGGCAGCGTACACGACGAGGAGGGCGATACATCAGATGAATCAGTGAATCGTCTTCGATGGATCCGGGCGGATGGCGGTGTGGGCGCCTTGTGTGGGCTCAATCGTCAGACCTATGCTGGTCGCACCGTTTACCGACGCCAGAGTGGAGAAGTGATGGCCCGCATCGTCAGCGTCCAGGCGACCGACGTCCGGTTCCCGACGTCCCTGAGCCAGGACGGCTCCGACGCCATGAACAAGGACGGCGACTACTCGGCCGCCTACGTCGTCATCAGGACCGACGACCCCCGGCTGTCCGGATACGGGTTCACCTTCACCATCGGCCGCGGGAACGACGTCTGCGTGCTCGCCGCTGAGCAGCGGGGGCTGCCGCTGGTCGGGATGAGCGTCGAGGAGGTCGTGGCCGACCTCGGCGGCGTCTACCGGCACCTGAAGTCCGACTCGCAGCTGCGCTGGCTCGGCCCGGAGAAGGGCGTCGAGCACCTGGCGATGGCCGCCGTGATGAACGCCGTTTGGGATCTCGCGGCGCGGGTGGCCGGCAAGCCGCTGTGGCGGCTGCTGGTCGACATGACGCCGGAGGAGCTGGTGGACGTCGCCGACCTCACCTACCTCTCCGACGTGTTGACCCGGGACGAGGCGGTCGCCCTGCTGGCCGAGCTCGCCCCGACCAGGGAGGAGCGCGTCGCCGAGCTCGCCAGGACCGGCTACCCCTGCTACACCACGAGCGCCGGCTGGCTCGGCTACTCGGACGACAAGCTGCGGCGGCTCTGCCAGGAGGCGGTGGACGCCGGATACCGGCACGTCAAGCTGAAGGTCGGGGCCAGCCTCGACGACGACGTCCGCCGGCTGCGCATCGCCCGCGAGGTCATCGGCGACGACGCCCATCTGATGATCGACGCCAACCAGGTCTGGGACGTGCCCCAGGCCATCGAGTGGGTGGGCGCGCTGGCCGAGTTCAAGCCGCTGTGGATCGAGGAGCCCACCAGCCCCGACGACGTCCTCGGGCACGCCGCGGTCCGCAGGGCCGTCGCGCCCATCGGCGTGGCGACCGGCGAACACGGCATGAACCGCGTCCTGTTCAAGCAGATGTTCCAGGCCGAGGCGATCGACTACTGCCAGCTCGACGCGGCCCGGCTCGCCAGCGTCAACGAGATCCTCGCCGTCTACCTGATGGCGAGGAAGTTCGGCGTCCCGGTCTGCCCGCACGCCGGCGGCGTGGGCCTGTGCGAGCTGGTGCAGCACCTGTCCATCTTCGACTACGTCGCCGTGTCGGGATCGCTCGAGAACCGGGTGACGGAGTACGTCGACCACCTCCACGAGCACTTCGTCGACCCGTGTGTCATCGAGAACGGCGCCTACATCCTGCCGAGCCGCCCCGGCTACAGCGCGGAGATGCACGAGGAGTCCGTGGCCACCCACACCTTCCCGACGGGCGCCTACTGGGCCGGGGTCACCGGCCCGTCGGGCGCCTGAGCCCCGCCGGAGCCCAGGCTCGCGGTGAGGTACTGCTCGACCGCGAGCAGGTGCACGCCCATCCGCAGCCGGGACGCGTCCGGGTCCCGTGACCGCAGCGCGGCCAGGATCGCCCGGTGCTCCCGGTGGGTGACGAGCTCGGTGCCCTCCTCGTTGATGGCCCGCCACAGCCGCGCCCGGACGGTGCGGCTGGCCAGGGCCTCGATCAGCGCCTCGAGCGTCGCGTTCCCGCAGGCGCCGGCGATCACCCGGTGGAAGGCGATGTCCGCCTCCATGACGGCCTCGTGCGAGGGGGAGCCGGGGCCGTTGAGCAACTCGTCCATCGTGGCCAGGATCCCCTCTGCGCTGGCCAGCTCGGCGTCGGAGATCCGCAGCGCCGCGCGCCCGGCGGCCTCCACCTCGAGCACCCGGCGGACGGACTGCAGCTCCACCACGCTCTCCGGACGCTGGAGGTCGGCGAGGAAGGTCATCGGGCTCATCAGGATCCGCGGATCGAGCGCGGTGACGTAGGTGCCGGCGCCCTGCCGCGTCTCGAGCACCCCCGTCATGGTGAGCGCGCGCACCCCCTCGCGCAGCGAGCTCCGCGACACCCCGAGCTGGGCCGCCAGGTCCTTCTCAACGGGCAGCCGGGCGCCGGCGGCCAACTCGCCGCCCATGATCATGCGCTTGATGCCGTCGACCACCACGTCGGTCTGCGATCGAGCCTGGTTACCGCTTGTCACACGCCCAGCCTACAGCGTATTCATCAGATGACTTGGCGCCCCGAAAACCAGAAAACATCAGACGAAGGCATCCCCAATCCGCCCCGAATGTGCCTCTAATGCGGTAACTACTTGGTGGTAACTATTGCGTCTGGCTGCTAGTCATCAGATGATTCCGCTTCAGCTGGCACGTCTTGCACAATGACGAAGGAGTCGACGATGACAGGGACACAGCAGCGGGCGGCGCGACCGCCCATCGGGGCGACGCGGGTGCGCTGGCTGATCATCTGGGTCGCCTTCGTCGGTCTCTCGATCAACTACCTCGACCGGGCCAGCCTCAGCGTGGCCCTGCCCTTCATGGGCGAGGAGTTCGAGCTGAGCGCCACCCAGGAGGGCCTGGTGTTCGCCGCGTTCTTCTGGGCCTACGACGCCTGCCAGCTGGCGGCCGGCTGGTACGTGGACAAGGTCGGCCCTCGACGCTCCTTCACGTTGGCCGCGATCTGGTGGTCGGTGTTCACGGCCCTCACCTCGCTGGCCCGCGGCTTCTGGTCGCTGCTCACCTTCCGCTTCCTGCTCGGCGCCGGCGAGAGCCCGGCCCCGAGCTCGGCCGCCAAGGTGACGGCCACCTGGTTCCCCACCCAGGAGCGCGGCTTCGCCACCAGCGTCTGGGACTCGGGAAGCCGAGTCGGCGCCGTCATCGCGCTGCCGATCGTCACCGCCATCATCGCCGTGTTCAGCTGGCACGCCGTCTTCCTGATCATCGGCGCCTTCGGCATCGTCTGGGCGGTCGTGTGGTGGCGGATCTACCGCGACCCGCGCCAGCACCCGAAGGCCAACGCCGCCGAGATCGAGTACCTGGAGGCCGGCGGCGCCCGCACCGCAGAGACCGACGCCGAGGACGCGCGGCGGATTCCGTGGCGCTCGCTCTTCCGCTACCGCACCGTGCTCAGCATGATGTTCGGGTTCTTCTGCCTCAACTCGGTGATCTACTTCTTCATCACGTTCTTCCCGTCCTACCTGGTCGACGAGCGCGGCTTCGACCTGCTGAAGCTCGGCTTCTTCGGGGCGATACCCGGCATCTTCGCGGTGCTCTCTGGCTGGACCGGCGGACTGCTCGCCGACCGGGCGATCCGCCGCGGCGCCTCGGTCACGCGGGTCCGCAAGACGGTGATCGTCGGGGGCCTTGTCGGCGGCTCGGTGATCATGTTCGCGGCGCTGGTCCCCGAGGCGTGGATGGCCCTGGCGCTCCTTTCGCTCGCCTACGGCAGCCTGACCGTCGCCGGCACCGGGATCTGGTCCCTCCCCGGCGACGTCGCGCCGAGCTCCCGGCACGTCGGCTCCATCGGCGGCCTGCAGAACTTCGCGTCCAACTTCGCCGGCATCCTGTCGCCCATCGCGATCGGCGCGCTGGTGGACGCCACCGGCTCGTTCGTCGTCCCGCTCTTCGTGATCGGCGGCATCGCCCTGGTGGGCGCGCTCAACTACCTGCTGATCATGGGCAGGATCGAGCCGATCAGGCTGACCGGGGACGAGGTCGGCGCCCCGCGGGAACCGGTCGGCACCTGAGCCGCGCCGACCAGGCAGGACCCGGTCAGCCGGCCGTCCACTCGGCGCGCCGGTCGAGGAAGCCCGCCACCGCCGGGTCGCGGCGGGCCGGCCGCAGCCGCACCGACAGCGCGTCGAGCATCGCCCTGATCCGACCCGACCGCACCTGGCCGAGCAGGTCGACCGCGCGCCCGGCGTGCGCGGCGGCCTCCTCCGGGCGGTCGAAGGCCGCCAGGTGCTCGGCGTGCTCCACCGAGTACAGCGCGATGTTGCGCGCGAAGTGCGGCTCCCGCAGCGCCGCCGTCACGGCCTCGGACGAGCAGGCGGCGGCGCGCTCCCACCGGCCGAGCACCGCCCAGCACCCCGCCTGCTGGCTGGCGAACTCGGCCTCGCCGAAGAAGGACATCCACTCCGGCGCGGCCTCCGCCGAACCGTGGCCGCGCTCGAAGGCGCTCCGCGCGCGGGAGAGCGCCGCCTCGCAACCGCCGCGGTCGCCGAGCGCCGCCCAGCCGCTGGCCTCGCGCAGCGCGAGCAGCGCGGTCAGGTGCGGCAGGCCGAGCGCCCTGGCCGCCTGCTGTCCGGCCTGCGCGGCCCGCACGGCCTCCCGGGGGCAGCCCGCGTCCCTGGCGAGGAAGGCGGTGTTGCAGAACGCGTGCGCCTCGAGCGCCGCGTCGCCGCCGACCCGGGCGGTCGCCAGGGCCTCGGCGTAGTACGAGCGCGCGTCGGCGAGCCGGCCCGAATCATGGGCCAACCAGCCCACCGAGATGGCCAGTTCGCCGGCGCCCGACTGCAACCGGTCGTGCACGGTGGCCCGGCGGGCGCCGGTGTCGACCAACTGGTAGGCGAGGCGCAGGGCGTCCTCCGCCATGCGGAACAGCGTGTCGGCCCCGAGTCTGTCGTCGAGGAGCCGGATGTCGGTGACCTTCCGGTGCACCGCGGCCACCTCGTGCTCGCCGGGTCGGCCGCCGGCGGCCGCCGCCGCGGTGCCGGCGGACAGGGGGGACAGGGTGGTCAGGCTCGCCACGGCGGCGGGACCGCCGGTCATGAACGCGCGACGCAGCACGTCGCCCTCCTCCGGGTCGTCGGTGATCGGGGTGGGGTGTGC
>NZ_SMKC01000169.1 GCF_004348315.1 Streptomyces sp. 8K308
GACAGGTCAGAGGGGCGCGGGTGGGCGCGGGGAGCTGTCCCGCGACGATGGCGGCGAGGGAGAGCCCGAAGCCGGCGAGTTGGACGAGGCCTAGGGTCTCGCCGAGCAGGGCGGCGCCCAGGACGGCGGCGACCAGCGGCGAGAGCAGGCCGAGGACGGCGACGGAGGTGACGGGGAGGGTGGTGACGCCCCGGAACCACAGGGTGTAGGTGATCAGGCCGCCCACCAGGCCGAGCCAGAGGTAGCCGAGTGCGGCGGGCGCGTCGACGGCCGGGGGCGGGCCCTCGGCGAGGAAGGTCACGGGCGCCAGGAAGAGTCCGCCCGCGGCGAGCTGCCAGCCGGCGAAGGCCATGGGGCCGACCCCGGCGGGGCGTCCCCAGCGCTTGGTGAGCGTCACCCCGAGCCCCATGGTGACCGCGCCGGCGAGGCCGGCCGCGATGCCGACGGCGTCGAGTGCCGCGTCGGGGCCGATCACCACCAGGCCGACGCCGACGACGCCCGTCACCCCCCAGAGCAGCCGCCAGGCGGACAGCCGCTCGCGGAGCACGGTCACCGCCAGACCGGCGACGACGAGCGGCTGGGCCGCCGCCAGGGTCGCGGCGACGCCGCCCGGCAAGCGCTCGGCGGTGAGGAACAGGAGAGGGAGGAAGAGTCCGATGTTGAGCACGCCGAGCACCGCGGCCTTCCCCCACCAGGCCCCGCGCGGCAGCGTCCGGGTGATCGCCAGCGCGATCAGGCCAGCCGGCAGCGCGCGCAGCAGCCCGGCGAAGAGGGGGTGGCCGGCCGGCAGCAGCTCCGTGGTGACGACGTACGTCGTGCCCCACACCGAGGGGGCGAGCGCCGTGAGCGCGGTCCGAGGTAGATCACTTGTCATGCCCCGACTCTTGTTCGAGCAGGCTCGATGAGTCCAACACATGTTTGTCAGTTCATCGATCTCGAATCATCATGGATCCATGGAGCTCCAGCAACTGCGCTACGTCCTCGCCGTCGCCGAGACGAACAGCTTCACCCGGGCCGCCGAGCGGTGTCTGGTGGTGCAGTCCGCCCTCAGTCACCAGATCGCGAAGCTGGAGAAGGAGCTGGGCGCGCGGCTCTTCGAGCGCACCAGCCGCCGGGTGCGCCTCACGCCGGCCGGCGCGGCGTTCCTGCCGGCCGCCCGCCAGTGCCTGGACGCGGCCGAGCGGGCGGCCGCCGAGGTCGCGGCGGCCGTCGGGAAGGTGCGCGGCCGGCTCGCCGTGGGGCTGATCCCCACCGTCGCCGCGGTCGACGTCCCGAGCGCGCTGCGCGACTTCCGGCAGCGGTACCCGGAGGTGCGCGTCAGCCTACGGGTGGGCGGCAGCGACACCCTCGTCGCGCAGGTCAGGGAGGGCGCCGTCGACGTGGCCTTCCTCGGGCTGCCGACCACGGCGCGGCCCACGGGCGTCGCCGTCCGGGAGCTCGCCCGCGACCGGCTCGTCGCCGTGCTCGCGCCGGACCATCCGCTCGCCGGCGAACCGGTGGTCGACCTCCGCCGGCTCTCCTCCGAGGTGTTCGCGGACCTGCCGGCGGGTACGGCCGGGCGCGCCCAGTCCGACCTGGCGTTCTCGGCCGCCGGGCTCAGCCGGGACGTCGCCTTCGAGGTGAACACCGCGGACTACGTCGCCCGGCTCGTCGCCGCCGGTCTCGCCGTGGCCATGCTCCCCTCCGCCTACGTGCCCCAGCTGCCCGGCGGCGTCGTCACCATCAAGGTCGCCGACGCGGCGGCCCGCGTCGAGTACGTCGTCTGGAACCGCCTCAGCGCGACCCCGGCGGCGACCGCCTTCCTGGACGTCCTCGGCATCGAGCCGGACGACGAAGCGCCGGATCAGCCGACGCCGTACGGACAGCGCACCCGCACCACCGCGCCGGACCAGCCAACCGCGCGCAGGTAGCGCACCGGCATCGAGCCGGACGACGAAGCACCGGATCAGCCGACGCCGTACGGACAGCGCACCCGCACCACCGCGCCGGACCAGCCAACCGCGCGCAGGTAGCGCACCGGCATCGAGCCGGACGACGAAGCACCGGATCAGCCGATGGACCGCGGGTAGCGCTCCAGCCAGACGGGGGAGGACTCGCCGGGGCCATGCAGCAAGGGGCCCTGGGTCATCTCCATCGCGAAGTCGTCGGCCAGCGCGAGCAGCGTCTCCCGGCCCTCAAGCTCCGCCACCCAGGCCGGTGGCAGCGCCGTCTCGCCGTGCAAGGCCCCCAGCAGGTTGCCGCAGATGGAGCCCGTGGAGTCCGAATCGCCGCCGTGGTTGACCGCCAGCAGCAGCCCGTGCCGCATGTCCTGGGCCACCAGCGCGCAGTAGACGCCGATCGACAGCGCCTCCTCGGCCGTCCAGCCCTCGCCGAGCGACTCCACGAGTTCCGCTCTCGGCATGCCCTGCCGGACGGCGCCGAGGGCGCGCTTCAGGGCGTCCGTGGTCTCCTCGTGCCCGGGGCGGGTGGCCAGCCGCACCAGCGTCTTCTGGATCGCGGCGTCCAGGTCGTCGCCGCGCACCAGGTCGTGCACGATCGCCGCGAACGCCCCGGCCGCCAGCATCCCGGTGGGGTGGCCGTGGGTCTGCGCCGCGCACTCGACGGCGAGTTGGAAGACCAGCTGGGGCTCCCAGCCGACCAGCAGGCCGAAGGGCGCGGAGCGCATCACCGTGCCGCAGCCCTTGGAGTCCGGGTTCTTGGGCCGGTCGAGGGTGCCCATCCTCGCGTCGCCGAGCCCGCTCAGGCAGGCACGCCCGGGGGCGCGCCGGGAGTACAGCCACTCCTCGCGGGCCAGCCAGCCGTCCTCCGCGCGCCGCTCGTCCGGGCCCCACTCGCGCTGGGTGACGTACCAGCGGCGGTAGGCGGCGTGCAGGTCGGTCGGCGGGTGCCAGGCGCCGGTGTCCCGGCGGACGTGCGCCCTGATGAGGCCGTCCACCGTGAACATCGTCATCTGCGTGTCGTCGGTGATGGCGCCGCGCCGGCCGTAGGCGGGCACGTAGTCGGTGACGCCGTCCTGGCCGTGCTGCTCCCTGATGCGCTCCAGGGAGTCGAACTCGATGCCCGCTCCCAGCGCGTCCCCGATGGCACCGCCAAGCAGGCAGCCGCGCACCCGGCTGCGGAAGTCCTGCTGGTCGGCCCTCCCCCACAGCGCACCACCGGTCGGCACGCTCACCCCTCACCGCCGAGCACCGGGAGCAGTCTCGGCAGTTTGCCGTCCGCCGCCTCGGCGGCCGCCACCCGCTCGGCCGGCACCTCGCCGTAGGTGGTGGTGCGCGGCCTGGTGGGACGGCCGATCGAGTCCGCGATGGCCTTCAGCTCGGCGACCGAGCGGTAGGAGCCGTAGGAGGAGCCGGCCATCCGGGAGATGGTCTCCTCCATCAGCGTGCCCCCCAGGTCGTTGGCGCCCGAGCGCAGCATCTCGGCCGCGCCCTCGGTGCCCAACTTCACCCAGCTTGTCTGGATGTTGGTGATGTGCGGGTGCAGCAGCAGCCTGGCCATCGCGGTCACCGCCCGGTTGTCCCGGTGAGTCGGCCCGGGGCGGGCGATGCCGGCCAGGTACACCGGCGCGTTGGTGTGGATGAACGGCAGGGTGACGAACTCCGTGAAGCCGGCGACCCCCTTCTCCTCGTTCTCCCGCTGGATCCTGGCCAGGGTGCGCAGATGGCCGAGCCAGTGCCGGGGCTGGTCCACGTGGCCGTACATCATCGTGGAGGACGACCTGATGCCCAACTCGTGGGCGGTGGTGACGACCTCGATCCAGGTGTCGGCCGGCAGCTTGCCCTTGGTGAGCACCCAGCGGACCTCGTCGTCGAGGATCTCGGCGGCCGTGCCCGGGATGGTGTCGAGCCCCGCCTCGCGCGCCGCGACCAGCCACTCCCGGATCGAGAGCCCGGTGCGGGCCGCGCCGTTGACGACCTCCATCGGCGAGAAGGCGTGCACGTGGATGTCCGGCACCCGCTCCTTCACCGCCCGCGCGATGTCGAAGTAGGCGGTGCCCGGCAGGTCCGGGTGGATGCCGCCCTGCATGCACACCTCGACCGCGCCCACCTCCCACGCCTGCGCGGCGCGCTCGGCGACCTGGGCCACCGACAGCGTGTACGCGTCGGCGTCGGTGCGGCGCTGCGCGAAGGCGCAGAACCGGCAGCCGGTGTAGCAGACGTTGGTGAAGTTGATGTTGCGGGTGACGATGTACGTCACCTCGTCGCCCACCACGGCGCGGCGCAACTCGTCGGCGATCCGGCACAGCGCGTCGAGCGCCGGGCCCTCGGCGTGCAGCAGGACGAGGGCCTGCTCGTCGGTCAGCCGGGTCGGGTCGTCGGCGGCCTGGCCGAGCGCGGCCCGCGCGTCGCCCTCGATGCGCTCGACCGCCATGCCGGGCGCGGCCAGTTCGGCCAGTTCCGCCCAGTCGCCGTAGACCTCGTCGAAGTCCGCCCGGCGGTCGCCGGTGCGGCCCGCGGTGTCGATGGTGCGGTGCAGGTCGGTGCGGCCGGCCGCGGTCAGCGGCTCGTCGGGCTCCTGCCAGGGCAGGCCGCGCGGGATGGCGTCCTCGCGGGCGAGGCCGGTCTCCGGCTCGGCGAGCGCGGTGACGTGCGGCAGGATCCTGGGGTCGAGCCAGGGCTCGCCGCGCCGCACGAACTCCGGGTAGATCGGCAGCCGTTCGCGCAGGCGGAAGCCGGCGGCCGCGGTGCGCCTGGCCAGCTCCTCGATCTGCGGCCAGGGTCGCTCCGGGTTCACGTGGTCGATGGTGAGCGGCGAGACCCCGCCCCAGTCGTCGATGCCGCAGCGGATCAGCAGGTCGAACTCGCCGTCGACGAGGTTCGGCGGCGCCTGGATGCGGGCGGTCGGGCCGAGCAGCAGCCGGGCCACGGCCACGGTGGCGGCCAGTTCGGCCAGCTCCGCGTCCGGCATGCCGCGCATCGCGGTGTCCGGCTTGGCGCGGAAGTTCTGCATGATCACTTCCTGGATGCCCCGGTAGGCGCGGGACACCCGGCGCAGCGCGAACAGCGACTCGGCGCGCTCCTCGTGGGTCTCGCCGATCCCGATCAGCAGGCCGCTGGTGAAGGGCACGCTGGAGCGGCCCGCGTCCTCCAGCACGCGCAGCCGCACGGCCGGCTCCTTGTCGGGCGAGCCGTGGTGCGGGCCGCCGGGCTCCGACCACAGCCGGGTGGCGGTGGTCTCCAGCATCATGCCCATCGAGGCGGACACCGGCTTGAGCCGCTGGAAGTCCGTCCAGCTCAGCACCCCGGGGTTGAGGTGCGGCAGCAGTCCCGTCTCCTCGAGCACCCGCACCGCCATGGCGCGCACGTAGTCGAGCGTCGAGTCGTAGCCGGCCGCGTCCAGCCACTCGCGGGCCTCGGGCCAGCGGTCCTCGGGCTTGTCGCCCAGCGTGAACAGTGCCTCTTTGCAGCCGAGTTCGGCGCCACGCCGGGCGATCTCCAGCACCTCGTCGGGGGAGAGGAACATGCCGTGGCCGGCGCGGCGCAGCTTGCCGGGCACGGTCACGAAGGTGCAGTAGTGGCAGCGGTCCCGACACAGCCGGGTGAGCGGGATGAACACGCCCTTGGAGTAGGTGATGGTCCCGGGCCGGCCGGCCGCGTCGAGGCCGGCGTCCCGCACCCTGGCCGCGGCGGTCGCCAGCTCCTCCAGGTCCTCGCCCTTCGCCTGCAACAGCACGGCGGCCTCGGTCACGTCCAGGGCCACCCCGTCCCTGGCACGGCGCAGCGCGCGCCGCATCGCGTTGGCCGTGGGGCCCTGTCCGCTACTTGTCATGCCACCGAGCATAAGAGTGGGGTCGCGCCCGCGCAGGTAGCCCTCTGGCGTTCCCCCGCACGTCACGTGGGGGCCCGCCGGACGTGTGACCGTGGCCGGTACCAGAACCCCCGGAACAATCCCCGGAACCGTGAACGGAGTTGCCTCATGGGCGCGGTGAACCGACGTGACCTGCTCAGACTCGGCGCGGCCACCGGCGGCGCGGCCGCCGTTACCCTGGCCCCCGTGGACTTCGCGAACGCCGACGACGACTCCGGCGACCACGCCGGCGACGACGCGCGGCCCGAGACCCGCACCGTGCGCGGCCACCTGGACACCGGCGCGCCCGACTTCGTGTACGTCCCGGTGCGGGTGCCGCGCGGCGTGCGGCGGCTGGCCGTCTCCTACTCCTACGACCGACCGCAGGTGCCGGCCGGCACCCCGGGCAACGCACTGGACATCGGGATCTTCGACGAGCGCGGCACCGAGCTCGGCGGCGAGGGCTTCCGGGGCTGGTCGGGCGGCGCGCGCACCGAGTTCTTCCTGAGCGCCGAGGAGGCCACCCCCGGCTACCTGGCGGGGCCGGTCAACGCCGGCACCTGGCACGTGGCGCTCGGCCCCTACACGATCGCCCCCCAGGGCCTGGACTACGAACTGACCATCACCCTGGAGTACGGCGCGGCCGGCACCACCCAGCGCCCCGCCTATCCGCGCGAGCGCGCCCGCGGCCGGGGTCGCGCCTGGTATCGGGGCGACTGCCACCTGCACACCGTGCACTCCGACGGGCGCCGCACCCCGGCCGAGCTCGCCGCGGCCGCCCGCGCCGCCGGGCTCGACTTCATCGTCACCACCGAGCACAACACCCACTCGGCCCACGCCGCGTTCCGCGGCCTCGACGGCGACGACCTGCTGATCCTCTGCGGGGAGGAGGTCACCACCCGCAACGGCCACTACCTGGCCCTCGGCACCGACCCCGGCACCTTCGTCGACTGGCGCTACCGCGCGCGCGACGACGCGTACCCCCGCTACGCACGCCGTATCCACCGGGCGGGTGGACTCGTCGTACCGGCGCACGCCCACGCCACGTGCATCGGCTGCTCGTGGAAGTTCGGTTTCCGCGAGGCCGACGCCGTCGAGCTGTGGAATGGCGCGTGGACGGCGGAGGAGGAGTTGGCGCTGGCCAGTTGGGAGTCGCTGCTGCGCGGCGGCGACGACTGGCTGCCAGCGATGGGCAACAGCGACGCGCACCGCGAGCCGCAGCCGGTGGGCCTCGCCCAGACCGTGGTGCTGGCCGACGGTCTGGACCGCCGGTCCATCCTGGCCGCCATCGCGGCAGGCCGGAGCTACCTCGCCGAGTCCTCGTCGGTCACGCTGGACCTGACCGTGACCGACGAGCGCGGCCAGCGGGTCGGCGTCGGGGAGCGCCTGGACGCCCCGCCGGAGCGCCGGGTCACCGTCCGTCTCGACGCGTCCGGCGTTCCTGGCGGGGTGCTGCGACTGATCACGGATCAGGGCCTCATGCGTTCGACGCAGCTTTCGTCGGACATCAATTCGGGGACCCTCACCTGGAAGACAACCGTCTCACTGGTGGCCTATGTTCGGGCCGAGGTACGTCACCGACCGGCCGACGGCGGTGCGTCCGGGCTGCCCGGGGCGATGGCCGCGATGAGCAATCCGGTCTTCCTCGGGGGCAGTTCAGGCCGATAGACTCCAACGTTCGCCCCATACGTTAATGAGGTAAGAGGCAGAGGACACCATGACCGTTGGTGAGGGGACCCTGTACTTCTCCGTGCTCGGGCCCGTCCGCGTCCGGCAGGGCGAACGGGAGCTGCCCGCGGGTTCCCCTCAACTGCGGGCCATGATCGCCACACTGCTGCTGCGTCACGGTCGCACGGTCACTGCCCACGAGCTCGTCAACGCGCTGTGGGGCGAGGAGCCGCCCTCGCACGCCGTGGCCACGGTCCGCACCTACGCCTCCCGGCTGCGCAAGCTGCTGGGCGCGCGCACCGACGTGTGGGTGAGCGAGTTCGGCGGCTACGCCATCCGGCTCGGCACCGAGGACGAGTTGGACGTGACCGTGCTCGCCAGGCTGACCGCCGCGGCCGAGAAGGCCGTGGCGGCCGGCGAGCTGAACCGGGCCCACGAGCTGTACGGCCAGGCGCTCGACCTGTGGGACGGCGAGGCGCTGGGCAGCGTGCCTGGGCCGGAGGCCGAGTTGCAGCGCACGCGCCTGGCCGAGCAGCGGCTCGGCCTGCTCGAGCAGCGGCTCGACGTGGGCCTCCAGGCAGGTCTACACGCGGAGTCCGTCGCGGAGTTGACAGCGCTGACCACCGAGAACCCGCTGCGTGAGCGCTTCCAGGAACTGCTGATGCTGGCGCTCTACCGCTGCGGCCGGCAGGCCGAGGCGCTCGCCGTCTACACCGACGCCCGCAACAAGCTGATCAACGAGCTGGGGGTCGAGCCGCGGGCCGAGCTGTCCGAGCTTCAGCAGCGGATCCTCAACGCGGACACCTCCCTCAACTACGTCGGCCAGTCCCAGGCCTCGGTGCCCGCCCCGGTCCGCCCGGCCCAGCTCCCCGCCGCCGTCCCCGACTTCACCGGGCGCGCCGCCTTCGTCGCGGAGCTCGGCGCCCAACTGGCCACGGCCGGCGGGCGGGTCATGGTCGTCTCCGCCGTCGCCGGGATCGGCGGCGTCGGCAAGACCACCCTGGCCGTCCAGGTCGCGCACGCCGCCCGGGAGAACTTCCCCGACGGCCAGCTCTACGTCGACCTCCAGGGCGCGGGCTCATCCCCCGCCGACCCCAAGGCCGTCCTCGGCGCCTTCCTGCGCGCGCTGGGCACCGCCGAGGAGGCCATACCCCAGAGCCTCCAGGAGCGCGCCGCCCACTACCGTTCGCTGCTTGACGGCCGGCGGGTGCTGATCCTGCTCGACAACGCCCGCGACGCCGCCCAGGTCCGCCACCTGCTGCCCGGCACCCCGGACTGCGCCACCCTCATCACCAGCCGGGTGCGGATGGTCGACCTCGCCGGGGCCCACCTCGTCGACCTCGACGTGATGAGCCCCGAGGAGGCCCTGACCCTCTTCACCCGCATCGTCGGCGCCGAGCGGGTCAACGCCGAGCGCAAGGCCGCCATGGACGTCGTCGCCGCGTGCGGCTTCCTGCCCCTGGCCATCCGCATCGCCGCCTCCCGGCTCGCCTCCCGCCGCACCTGGACCGTCTCGGTGCTGGCCAGCAAGCTCAGCGACGAACGCCGCCGCCTCGACGTCCTCAAGGCCGGCGACCAGGCCGTCAAGGCCACCTTCGAGCTCGGCTACGGCCAGCTGGACGCCGAGCAGGCCCGCGCCTTCCGACTGCTCGGCCTCGCCGACGGCCCCGACATCTCGCTCAACGCCGCCGCCGCGCTCCTCGACCGGGACCCCGAGACCGCCGAGGGCGTCCTGGAGACCCTGGTCGACACCTCGCTGCTGGAGTCCGCCGCCCCCGGCCGCTACCGCTTCCACGACCTCGTCCGCCTCTTCGCCCGGGCCTGCGCCGAGCGCGACGAACAGCCCCCGGCCGAGCGGGACGCGGCCCTGCTGCGGCTCCTCGACTTCTACCTGGCCACCACCGCCCGGGTGTACAGCCTGGAGCGGCCAGGCGACCGGCGGCCGAACCACCTGGCCCCCACCAGCCACCCGGGGCTGAGCTTCGACACGGCCGAGGCCGCCGTCGAGTGGCTGTTCACCGAAGCCGACTGCCTGCTCGCCTGCGCCCGCCAGGCCACCAATCCCGGGCGGCTGCGCACCGGCGCCGACCTCGTGCTGATGGCGTGCGACCTGTCCGAGTCAGGGGTGTTCTCCTTCCAGTACGAGCGCGCGGCCGAGGCGCTGCTCCGCGCCGCCCAGGAGGTCGAGGACCCGCGCACCGAGGGGCGCGTGCGGGTCGCCCTCGCCCAGGCGGACAACCACGCCGGCCGCTTCGAGTCGTCCGACGCGCACGCCCAGCGCGCCTGGCTGCTCGGCATCGCCGCCGAGGACCCCACCATCCGCGCCCAGGGCGCCAACCTTCGCGGCATCGCCGCCGGTTACCTGGGCCGGGGGGCGGACGCGGAGGGCTACGTCCTCCAGGCGCTCGAGGCCTTCCGCGAGTACCAGGACCGGCCCGGCGAGGCGAGCGCCCTGGCCAACCTGTCCCGCAGCTGCCTCAACCTCGGCCGCACCGCCGAGGCCGTCCAACTCGCCTACCAGTGCCTGGACATCCTCCAAGCGCTCGGCTCAGCCCTGCGGTTGGCCAACGGCCAGTACGCGCTGGGCCGTGCCCTCGCCGCCGACGGCCAACACCAGGAGGCCATGCGGCACCTGGCCGCCGCGCTCACCACCTTCACCTCGCACCGGCAGCGTCTCTGGGAGGGCATGACCCTCTTCCGCATGGCAGAGGTGCACCTGGGCACGGACCAGCCGGCCGAGGCCGCCCGGCTCGCCGAGCAGGCCCTCGCCCAGCTCCGCGACGTCGGCGGCGACTACCGCCGCGCCGAGATCCTCACCCTCCTCGGCCACGCCCTCTCCACCATCGGCCAGGCCGGCCGCGCCCACGCCTGCTGGGAGCAGGCCCTCGCCACCTTCGAGGAGTTGGGCAGCCAGGAGGCCGAAGCGGTCCGCGACCTGCTGCGCTCCACCACCATCTGAGGTTTCAAACCTCGCGCGGCACCCCATATATCGTTCGTTTATCTCGGCATGCGAGGCTCAGGCGCAGCAACCGCCACATTCGGGGGCAACGGTTGCCGGCGGGGCCGTCCGTTGGCCACGGGGGAGTCAGGGGACGGCCCGCGCCCGCTCACCTTCAGACTGGAGTACACCGTGACCGAGAACAGCAAGCAGCGGGCCACCAGGGACGCGCAGGGCACCACTGTCAAGCCGCTGGGGGACAGCTACGGCACCAGTGAGCCCGTCGACAGCGAGGACGACAGCTACGGCACGAGCGAGCCCGTCACCAAGCCGACCAACAAGCCGTCCGTGAAGCCGCTCGGCGACAGCTACGGCACCAGCCAACCGGCCGACACGACCCAGAAGTAGCCGGGGCCCACCACCAAGCGACCGGCCGCAGCGAAGACTCTTCGCCGCTGCGGCCGGTTCTCATGTGCCCAATCCCGGGCACATTCGATGGGAGAGCGAACAGCCACTAGGAGAGTCCACATGACTCGCACTCAGAGGATCCTCGCCGTCTGCCTCACGACGGTGGCATGTCTCGTCGGCGCCGCGGCACCGGCGCTGGCCGCGGGGCCGAACGCGTCGGCCCCGTGGACCGAGCCCAACGGCGACACCTGGGGCACCACCGCCCCGGCGACCGTCGAGTAACCCGCTCCGACGCGCGGGGCGGGCCGGCGGGCCCGCCCCGCGAAATCGTTTATCGCCTGTTTATTGGCAGCTGTCATGCTCATAAGTGTTCGACCGCACAGGGGTGCGCGGTCGGTCTCGGTCCCGGGTTCTGTTCGGCAGCGACGGGGGAGCTGCCGGACGGGCGCCGGCGCAAGGCGGCCCAGGCGACGCGGAGGGGGCGACGCCAGGGCCCAACCCCGCCGGAGTGACCGCGTTTCGGGGGAAAACGCGGTCCACCCGGGACCCGTCCGGCAGCCGCGGCGGCGGCGCCGGACACCGCCGGCGCTGACCGGCTCGGAGGACACGGAGGGGAGTCGTCCGGGCCGTCAGCGCCGTTGCCGTTCATCCCCACACTTTCACTGCGAATCGGACGGTCGCGCGGGCAAACCTCTCTGTGATCTAGTCGGCAAGATCCGCACACCTCTCGCCTCCCACCCGGGCATTGAAGCAAGCTGTCCCAGCGACAGACCCTGGACCGGCAGGAGGAGAAACCCCGCATGAGCAAACACCCCCGGCTGCTGCGCGCCACGCTGACCGCCGCTCTCGCCGCCACGGCGCTGATCGCCACCCAGGGTGGCGCGCACGCCGACGACGTCTCACCTCGGATCATCGGCGGCGGGGACGCCACCGAGAGTTACTCGTTCATGACGGCGATCGACATGCTGCGGGACAACGGCGAGTACCGGTTCCGCTGCGGCGGCTCGCTCGTCGACGAGCAGTGGATCCTCACCGCCGCGCACTGCGTCGCCGACCGCGACACCGGCGAGGTGCTCGACGCCTCGCTCTTCACCGCCCGCGTCGGCTCCAACGACCGTACGGCGGGCGGCAGCACGGCCGGCGTGTCCGAGGTCGTCGTCCACCCGGACTACCTGGCGGACCACGAGCAGATGATCGGCGACCTCGCCCTGCTGCGGCTCGACGAGCCGATCACCGACCAGGCCACGGCCGTCCTCGCCGAGGACGTCCCCGAGGTCGGCTCCGAACTGCGCATGATCGGCTGGGGGTACCAGAGCAACGGCGCGACCACGCTGCCCACCCGGCTCCAGCAGCTCGACAGCCTGGTCAGCCCCGCCGAGGACTGCGTCGTCGGCGGTCCCTGGGACATCGGCGAGGGTGACTTCTGTACCAGCACCGAGACCGAGAGCGGCTACTGCGGCGGCGACTCGGGCTCGCCCGCGCTCCAGTGGATCAACGACCGCTGGGAGGTCGTCGGCGTCGTCAGTCGCGGCGTCGGTGACGACTGCGCGACCGAGCCGGACGTGCTGCCGGCCGTCGCCAGCCACAAGGACTGGATCGCCACCACCATCGCCGACTGACCACGTCCCGCCCCCGAACCGCGCGGGGCCGCCGGCGACTTCCCCCCTCCTCAACTCGCCGGCGCCCCGCGCACGCCCGTCGCCGCGGCCAGCGCCGCCGCCACCGCGGACAGCACGGCCAGCCACGCGAACAGCCGCGGATAGCCGCCGAGCGCCCCGGCCAGGGCGGCCGTCGCGAACGGCGTGAGCGCCCCCACCACCGTGACCGGCGCGGCGAGTAGCGCCGAGAGCCGCCCGTAGGCCGCACTCCCCCAGCGGTCCGGCACGGCCGTCGCCTGGAGCAGCGTCACGTTGCCCCGCACCATCCCGGCGACCACCGACAGCACCACCAGCAGCCAGGCGGGTCCCGGCACCAGGCCCAGCGCGGCCGTCGTCGCGCCGCCGAGCGCGATCAGGGTCACCGTGCGGGCCACGGTCCCGGTGCGGCGGGCCAGCGTCGCGTACAGGGCGCGGCCCAGGGTCTGTCCGGCCCCGCCGAGGCCCAGCGCCCAGGCGGCCGTGGCGGGCGAGAGGCCGCGCTCGGCGAGCAGCGGCACCAGGGCGATGACGACGCCGAACACGGCGAAGCCGGAGAGCGTGAGCGCGGTGGCGAGCAGCACGAACGGCCGGCTGCGCGCCACCCCCGCGCCGCCGGCGCCGGCCGCGCTCGGCTCGGGCTGCGCCGGCCAACCGGCCCGCAGCGCCAGGAAGTGCGGCGGCACGGTGACGACGGCGAGCACGGCGGCCAGCACCAGGTAGGCGCCGCGCCAGCCGAGCGGCTCGGCCAGCGCGGCGGTCAGCGGCGCGAAGACGGTCGAGGCCAGGCCGCCGGTCAGGGTGATCGCCGTCAGGGCCCGCACCCGCCGCGGCCCCCACCAGCGGGCGACGGCGGCGAACGCCGGCTGGTAGAGCGTGCCGGCCATGGCGACCCCGACGGCCAGCCAGGCCACCGTGAACACCGCCAGGTTGGGCGCGAAGGCGAGCCCGAGCAGCGCGACCGTGCCGAGCACCGAGCCCAGGGTCATCACGGCGCGCGGCCCGCGCCGGTCGATCAGCCGGCCCACCGGGATGCCGACGCCGGCCGAGACCAGCAGCGCGGCGGAGAACGCGGCGTTGCAGGCGCTCCCCGACCAGCCGGTGTCGGCCGTGATGGTGGGCAGCAGCACGGGGAACGCGTAGTAGAGGATGCCCCAACTGGTGATCTCGGTCAGGCACAGCGCCGGCAGCACCCGGCCGGGCGGCCGCGCCGGCTCGGCGACGCGCGAGTGGACGGTTGTCGCGGGTGCGGCCGTGCCCTGATCCTTCGCCATGCACACAGCATTCCCACCGCCCCGCGCCGCTGCGCGCGAGCACGTACCAACACAACCAGGCACCTGCTAATGTTTCTTGGCATGTGCTGGATGGTGACATGAGCGATCCCACGCCGACCGGCGACGAACTGGTGCGGCTGCTGGCCACCCTGTCCAACCCGCAGCGCCTCCGGGTCATCGCCGCCCTCGTGAAGGGGCGGAACTACGTGAGCCAGCTGGCGCGCGAGTTGGGGATCAGCCGAGCGCTGCTCCAGGTCCACCTCAAGAAGTTGGAGGCGGCCGGACTGGTCTCCTCCCAGTTGGAGCTGTCGCCGGACGGCAAGGCCATGAAGTTCTACGAGGTGCGCGCCTTCTCGGTCCATCTGACACCGGAGCACATCGAGGGCGTCGTGGAGACGTTGTCCGCCGAGAAGGGAACATCGAGTTGAACGAGCACGAGTGGCAGGAAGTCATAGGCACCATCGGCATGTTCGGCCTGGTCATCGGTGTGGTCATCACCACGATCTGCCAGGTCGCCGCCAGTCGGCGCGCGAAGGCCAGGCTGGCGCGTGAGAGCGAGTACCGGAGCATCGCCGAGGAGTCGGTCGCGGCCCAGCAGCGCCTCGAACAGCGCCTGGCCGAGATCGGCGGACAGCTCTCCGAGCTGCGAAGCCGAACGGACGCGATCGAAACCGTCCTGAAGGACGTCGAGTAACTCCGAGAACCCCCGAAGGACCCCGGGCCGTCGAGCTGCAACTCGACGGCCCGGAAACAGGGAGTCGAACCACCTCGCCCAAGGCGAGTCTGCGCAGGAACAACCCCACCGAGAAAGAGGAGAGCAGCTCATGCTGCCCGAAAGCAAGTCCGTCCCCCACCC